>PMZT01000310.1 GCA_003170085.1 Planctomycetia bacterium
TCGCCGCAGGCGTTGCACTTCTTGGGGTCGACGTAGCGCGGGCGCCGGCGGACGGTGACCTGGAAGTTGCCGGGTTCGCCGGCCACGCCCTCAACGTCGGCCATCGGGATAATGTCGATGTTTTTGTTGCGGGCGCACTCAACGAGCTTGGGCGACAGGGTGCACATGGCGCAATCGCCCGTCGGGAAGGTCTTGTCGAGCTGGGCCATGCGCCCGCCGATGGCCGGCGAGGACTCCAGCAGGTAGACCTTGAACCCCGAGTTGGCCAGGTCGAGCGACGCCTGGATGCCGGCGATGCCGGCGCCGCAGACGAGCACCGCGCCCGTGGCTTCACGCGGACGTTGGCCCGGTTTCTTGATCGGTTCGGTGGTCACGCTTTCGATCCTTCACAAACGCGCCGCCTAAGCGAAGCGCGGCGACTATGGGCGACAAATGACTCAGAAATCCTTGGCCGCAAGCAGCGGCATCGGATCCACGACCAGGCTGCCGAGGCCCAGCGACGCGGGCTCCAGCCCCAGCGCCAGACCCAGCAATTGCGTAAAGTAAAAGACGGGCAGGTTGTACTCCTCGCCGAACTTCTTTGCCACGTCCTTCTGCCGCATGTCGAGGTTGATCTGGCAGAGCGGGCACGCCGTGACGATGCAGTCGGCCCCGGCGGCGCGGGCCATCGACAGAATCTCGCGCGTGAGCGCCAGCACGATGCTCACGTCGGTGATCGAGTAGCTTGCGCCGCAGCACTCGGTCTTGTGCGGCCAGTCGATCGCCTCGGCCCCGGCGGCCTTCATCACGTTATCCATGAGCATCGGGTTCTCGGCGTTGTCGAAGTTCGTGATCTCCGGTGGACGCGAGAGCAGGCACCCGTAGTAGCTCACCACGCGCAGGCCCTTCAGGGGCCGCGTCACGCGCGCCGCGATCTTCGCCAGGCCGATGTCCTTCGCCAGAATCTCCAGCAGGTGCAGCACCGGCGTCCGGCCGTCGTAGTCGATGCCGGTTACCTCGGCGACCTTGCGGCGGACGTCGGGGCTGGCGCTGATCTCGTGGTTGGCGGTCTTCAGGCGGCTGTAGCACGCTGCGCAGCAGACGGCCACGGTCTTGCCGCCGGCAGCGGCCAGGTTCTTGGCCGGCAGGGCGAGGGCCAGCAGGGGGTCCGTCTGGTGGGCCGCGGTCGAGCCGCAGCAGGTCCAGTCGGGCAACTCGGGCAGTTCAAGGCCGAGGGCCTTGGCCACCGCCATCGTCGACTGGCCGAAATCGCGGGCCGTGCCTTCGAGCGAACATCCGGGGTAGAACACGTAGCTCACTTCTTCTCACCTCCCGCCTTCGCCCCCGCCGCGGCGGGCTCGCCCGCTCGGCGGGCGCGCTCGAAGAGGCGCTTGCGCTCGGCTGCGCCGCGGACGTGCGGCGGCAGGAGCGCCAGTTTCCGCTTCGCCAGCATCATCGGGAACTTGTCGACGTCGGCCATCAGGTTGCCCGTGCGCAGCTTGAACGAGGTCATCAGGCCCATCTCGTACATGCGGCCCAGGCGCCGGATCGTCCGCAGGAAAATGTCGTTGAACGTCGGCACCGTCGTCCCGCCGACGACCTTGCCGGCGGCCCGCGACAGGCGCCGCAGCGCATCATTCAGCGCCGCGATGTCCACCTTTTGCGGGCAGCGTGTCGTGCACGTCTGGCACGAGGTGCATTCCCAGATCATGCGGCTCGAGAGAACCTCGTCGCGCTGGCCCAACTGCACCAGGCGGACGAGGACGTGGGGCTTGATGTCGGCCCGCGCCGCCACCGGGCAACCCGCCGTGCACTTGGCGCACTGCAGGCACGCGGCAAGCGGGGTGCCGCTCTCGGCTTCGACCAGGGCGACGAAATCGGCGGCCTCGTCGTCCAGGCGAGTCTCGCGCGTCGTACTCATTTTTTCTTCTCCGAGCCCGCCAGGACCTGCAACTTGACGGCGCTCACTTTGCGGTACACGTCGGCCGGCTCGCACAACGTGCCATCCACCGTCAGAAGCTCCGAAACGGGGATGCCGAAGAGCCGCTCGTTCTCATCCAGGTACGGCCGGATCAGCCGCCAGTCCTTGTCGGTGACCGTCTGGAAGATGCCGCCGTTGAGCTGGCCCTCGACGACCTTGTGATGCGGGTCGCGAATGTAGATCGCCCCGCCCGAGGCCAGCGAAAAGAGGTTGCTGCCGGGGTAGGGCGCCGCCTGCGGCACCACGTGACCGTGGGCGTCGAACTCGACGCCGTTCAGGACCACGAAACCGCCGCCCGCCAGCGGGTCGCCCGCCATGAACGACTCGGCCAGGAAGTCGAGGCACGTGCCGTTGATGACGACGCGCGGCTTGCCCACCGCGTTGATCAGCGGCCGCCCAGCGGCGTTGCCCAGGACGTACACCTCGCCGCCCTTGGCGCCATACATGAAGGTCTGGCCCACGTCGCCGTGGATCACGAGCTTGCCGCACTTCATGATCTGGCCGACCTGGTCCTGCGCATTGCCGTGGACGTGGATCTGGAGGCCGTCGATGCCGCTGGCCAGGTAGTCGCCGCTCGAGCCGTACACGTCGATCCGGATGCCGTCGGTCGCGGGCCCGAGGCCCACGCCGGTGAACCGCTGGCCGCGCAGCCGGTAGACGACGAACCGGCGCCAGCCGAGCTTGTACGCCTGGCGGAGGAACACGGCGTCGCACGCGTCGCCCTCGGGCGGGAACTTCTCGGCGTCGATGAGCAGCAGTTCCTCGTCGCGCTGCGGCGCCGCCAGCGACCCGCGGGTCTGCCAGTTGATCCGGCGCCAGTACCGCGTGGACGGCTCGGTGAAGAGCGGGGCGGAGTCGAAAAGGCGCTGGAGCGCCTCGTCGATCACCTGGAGGACCGTGGCGCGGCGTTTATCGCCCAAGTCGATCCGGCGGTCGTAGCACAGGGTCAGGACTTCGATGGCCGTGGCGCGGGCGCCGGCCGAATCGGCCGACTCGACCACGGCGTCGCAGAACGCCCGCAGCCCGCCCGGCGACCACGAGTGCAGCTCCTCGACGTACGAGAACAGGCTGTCAACGTTGCCCGCGTGCAAGCCCTCGCTCACGGTGCTGCGGAGGGCGCTCGCCACGTCGTGCGGCAGCGCGTCGGGGTCGGCGTGGTCGCAGCGGACCGTGCCGCCCTCGAGCTTGACCTCGCGCCCGAACTTGTCGGTGCACACGAGGCGCTTCTCGCCTGACGCCGTCTCGCTGATCGTGAAGATGAACGCGCCGCCGTCGGTATGGCTGCCGCCGCGGGCGTTCCAGTACTTGTCGGCGATGGGGCAGAACCGAGGGTCCTCGCGCGCCAGACTGCGCAGCGTGGCGTCGATGGCCTGCTTCTCGGAGCAGATGAGGCCGATCTGGACCTCGCCCGAATCCGACAGGGCGAAGACCTGCGGCCGGAGCATCGCCGTGTCGGTGATGCCCAGCAGTTGCAGCCGCTTCAGGTCCGGGTGGCTGCGCGCGATGATGAAGAACCAC
>PMZT01000296.1:0-177 GCA_003170085.1 Planctomycetia bacterium
GAGCCGGCCGTTGGCGATGACCGCCATTTCGCCGGCCTTGACGACCGATTCGGCCGCAAGGAGCTTGGTCGGCATGCCGCCGGAGCCCAGGCTCGACCGCGTATCGTCGGCGGCCGCCTTCACGTCGGTCATGTCGGCGACGATGTCGAAGCGGTCCTTGCGGGCCTTGTCGCGGAA
>PMZT01000296.1:223-14378 GCA_003170085.1 Planctomycetia bacterium
TTCTCGTTGATGATCGGCACCGCCCCGTATTCCTGGAGGGCCGTGATGCAATGGCTGATGTTGAGGTACCGTGCGCGGTCCTCGATATCGCTGCGCACCAGGAGAATCTGTGCCGCGTGGCGGCCGTGGCGTTTCAGGGCCTCGTCGAACATCATCATGAGCTTGGCCTGGCCGACGGCGGCGCAGGCTTGGAGCTCGGGCAGCGAGTCCGGGCGCTCCGCGAGCGCGAGGTCGCCCATGCCGGCGGCGATGGCGCCGCTCGACACGACCGTCACGCGCACGTCGTGCTTGAGCTGGATCGCCACGACCTGGTCGATGATGCGGACGATCTGGGCCTCGTCGAGCAGGCCCCGCTCGTTGGCCAGCACGTTCGTGCCGAGCTTGACGACGACGCTGCGGACGCGGCCCATCAGGGCTTGTCGTTCCTGGCTGCTCATGATCGTGTCCTTACTTCATAAACATCGGCCAGCGTTTCGCGCACGAGTGCAATACTCCGGGCGGTGGCGCCTTGCATGCCGCGGATCGTTTCGCGGGCGGCCAGGCCCATTTGACGGCGCCGCTCGGGGCGCGTCAAGAGTTCAACGACCGCCGCTGCAAGGTCATACTGGTTGAGAACCTCGCGGGCGGCACCCGCGGCAACGAACGCCGGCGCCTCGTCCGGGAAGTTGAACATCCGTGGCCCCCACAGGAGGGGCTTCGCCAGCGACCCCGGCTCCATCGGGTTCGACCCGCCGAGGGGCGCAAGGCTGCGGCCGATGAAGACGATATCGGCGATCGCGTACCACTTCATGAGTTCGCCCATCGTGTCGCCCAGGAGGACCGGCGGCAGGAGCTTCGAGCCTTGCCACTCCACGGTGCGCGAGCGGCGGACGACGCCACACCCGGCCTTCACGATCGCCCCGGCCACGGCCTCGAAACTCTCGGGCCGGCGCGGCACGATCACCAGGCGCAGCCGCGGGAAAACCCGCCGCGCCTCGCGGTACGCCGCCAGCAGCGTTTCCTCTTCGCCCGGGGCGGTGCTGCCGGCCACGAGCACGGATTCGCCGTCCTCGATCTGCATCTCGCGGCGGAGTTCGTCGGTCCCCGGCACCGTGTCGGCGAACGCAACGCCGTCGTGCTTCATCTGCCCGGTGACGCGGAGGAGCGCGGGGTCGGCCCCGAGCTTGAGCAGCCGGTCGCGGTAAAGCTCCGACTGGACGCCGATCGCCCGCGTACTGTTGAAGACCGCCCGCATGCACCGCCGGATGCGGTCGTAGCCGCGCGCGCCCCGCTCGGTCAGCCGCACGTTGACGGCCAGCACCGGTACGCCCAGCAGTCGCGCGAGGAAGAAGAAGTTGGGCCACCACTCGGATTCCACCTGGATGACGGCCGTCGGCCGCACCCGCGCGAGGGCCAGCAGCACGCACGGGCCGAAGTCGAGCGGGAAATAGAAGACCGGGCGGCCGGGATGAAGTTTCATCGCCCGCTGGCGGCCGGTCAGGGTGGTGGTCGAGAGAACGATCTCGGCCTGCGGAAATGCCTCGGCCAGCGCGGGGACGAACGTCCGCGTGGCCTCGACCTCGCCGACGCTGATCGCGTGGACCCACAGCCGCATGGCCTTGGCCCGCGCCGCTTTGCTGGGTTGCGGCGCAGCGGGGGCATGGGCGGCGGCGCTCTGGGCTGAGGCGCTTGACGCCTGCTCGGCATCGCTCAGCCACGGATTCGCCGCCGCGGGCTTGGGCGGTTGGCGGCCGCCGAACTTCGGCACAAATCCCCACCGTTCCCACAGGCGATTGCGGTACTTCCTGCGTGTCGCCAGCAGAACGAGGTAGACAATCCACCCGACCAGCGCCGCCAGCCCATAGGCGACGTTGACTGCGAGCAGCCAGACCAGGTTGTACGGCCTGCGTTTCATAAGAGGGGAATGTTAACACTGCCGCGGGGGTTTTGCGAGAGATTCCAATAAAGGACTTCAAACGCCTCACCGCAGAGACCGCTGAGAACGCAGAGAAAAACGGAAACGACTAAGAATTGGGGAAAAACAGAAGAGGCAACTTACGCTGTTGTTTTTCGCCCTCTTATCTCTCTGTTTTTCTCCGCGGTCTCTGCGTGCTCTGCGGTGAATCCGAACGGCCAAAGACTAAGCGACGAGGCCGGTCGGGGCCGACTCGGAGGTCTGACGCCGGATCAGCCAGTCGGTGATCAGGAAGAGCGGAATCGCCAGGAGCGGCGCAGCGGCGGGCACGAGAAAATCGGCGGGCTGCGCGCCCAGATCGGCGCTCCACGCAAACATCCACACAAGGTGGGCGGTACATGTGGTGATGACCGCGACCACCGCGCCCGACCGGCCGCGCAGGATGTACGCCCCGCCCATCGCCAGGGCGGCGAGCAGGGGCGGATACGCCTCGAACGGCTTATCGGCCATCGGGCGTGCGATTTCGGACTGGGCTGCAAGGGCGATCGCCACACCGGCCACGAGCCACACGCCAAGAAGCCCGGCCAGGCCGTGGGCGCCGGAGCGGATGATCGGCGGCGAGGACGGCGGCGAAATGAGCCCGATTGCGCCGAACACCGCCGCACCAATGGCCAGCAGGCCGAGCGAGGCGCCCAGCGCCGCCGGCCACGGCCATCCGCTCACGGGGAGCAGCGGCGTGCCAAGGTCGTGCGCGAAAACCCAGATGCCGGCGGCCAGGATCGCCGTCCAGAAGGCGCTCGAGATCCGCCCGAGCCAGGTCACCACGGCGGTCACGAGTCCGAAGGCCGCGGCAACGCCGCACAGGGCGGCCAGGCGCAGCGCGGGGTCGTCGGGGAAGAAACTCGGCGTCTTGCCGCGCAGGGCGATCGTCAGGGCGAGCACGGCCGGCAAGGCGAGGTCGAGGCGGCGGCAGGCGAGGAGGAGGCCCATGGCCGCCGAGACCGGCAGCAGGCCCACGGCCAGCGTGTCGGTGTCGAGGGCGGGCAGCTTGCCATGGTACATCGACGTGAAGATGACTACCACGAGCGCGAGGATCAGTTGAACGCCCACGATCGCGAGGATGCGTGCGGCCTGCGAGCCTGCGGCCGACCCCGCGCCCTTGGATTCGCCCTGATCTTCCGATTGCTTCGCCATGAGAAGCCCTCACCCGGTCCCGCCCCGCGAACCAGCAGGAGCACGCACGACACGCCCACACGATATTCGCGCCGGGGGGCGAATTCAAGAGAATCCGCCGGAGGTGTAACCGCTCACCTGTGTGGGCTTGCGCTCTCCGAGTCGGGTGGCATGCCCAGGCCGCTGTATGCCTGGGCATGTTCTCACCAGTTGCGGGATCATGCCCACGCGAAGGCGGCGTGGGCATGCCACCCACCGAAGAGGCGCACGGCCACGCAAAGGCGCCCGCCGCGGCGGAGTTTCCGCCCATGCAATGCCGCGCTCGTTACAATCCTCTTACACTCGCTACGGCCCGCCCGCGGTACATTAGCACGATGGCGCAACTTTGCTATTGGCGCGGCGGGTGCGGAGACCCGCCGCGCAAAACCTCGAAAGTGGCGCCGTCGTATGAATGCGGAGGGCGGGAGAAGTGCCGAACACCGCACGCCCGCTCGTATAACCTGGGGGAGGCACAGAGGGCGACCATGAGGCACATCACCCTTGCAGCCATCGTGTGCTCGGCTGTCGCGGCCGGAACCGTCCTTGCGGCCCATGCCAGCGAGCCGGCTTCCGCGGTAAACGCGCCGGCTCCGGCGCCCGCGGCCAAGGTGCAGCCTGCCGCTAATCCCCCCGCAGCCGCGGCGTTGGCCTACACCGACGTCCTCATCAAGGACGTGCCGCACATCAAGCAGAAGCCCGATTTCTGCGGCGAGGCGTGTGCCGCCATGGCCCTCCAGCGCCTCGGAAAGAAGTGGGACCAGGACGACGTCTTCAACGTCTCCGGCGTCGACCCGGTGCTGGCCCGCGGATGCACCACGCGGGAGCTGGCGCCGGCGCTCACGCGAATCGGCTTCAAGGTCGGGCCAATCGCGTACAAGGTGCCGGCGGCGAAGCCGGGCGAGGCGGTCGAGGCCCAGTGGGCGGCGATGCACGCCGACCTTGCGCGCGGTTTCCCGTCGATCGTCTGTACTCATTACGATGAAACGCCGCGCACGACGGAGCACTTCCGCCTGATCGTCGGCTACGCGGGGAAGACCGACGAGGTCATCTATCACGAGCCGGCGGCGGCCGAGGGGGCGTACCTCCGGATGAAGCGCGACGCGTTCCTCAGGCTGTGGCCGCTCAAGTACGAGAAGGATACGTGGACGCTGATCCGCATGCGTCTCGAGCCGGGCGAGATCAAGGACGCGCAGCGCCCCGCGGGGTTCACGTCGGCCGATTTCGCGCAGCACATCATGGATCTGCGGAAGAAGATTCCCAGCGAGGGCACGTGGGGCGTGGTCGTGGCGACGCCGTTCGTGGTCGTCGGCGACCAGCCGGCCGCCATCGTGAAGCAGTACGCGCAGGGCACCGTGCGATGGTCGACCGACATGCTCAAGGCCGACTTTTTCGCGAAGGACCCGGCCGAGATCCTCGACGTGTGGCTCTTCAAGGACAAGCCGAGTTACGAGCGGTACACGCGCGAGATTTTTCACGACACGCCCACGACGCCGTACGGGTACTACTCGAGCGAGCACCAGGCGCTGATCATGAACATCGCGACGGGCGGCGGAACGCTCGTCCACGAGATCGTCCATCCGTTCATGCGGGCGAACTTCGCGGAGTGCCCCGACTGGTTCAACGAGGGCATGGGCTCGCTGTACGAGCAAAGCGAGTCGAAGGCCGGGCACATCCGCGGCCGCACGAACTGGCGGCTGGCGGGCCTCAAGGAGGCGATCGCCGCGGGCAGGGTCCCCACGTTCGAGGGCCTGCTCTCGACGACCAGCCACCAGTTTTACAACCTCGACCGCGGCACGAACTACGCCCAGGCGCGGTACCTATGTTACTATCTCCAGGAGCGTGGCCTGCTGGTGAAGTTCTACCACGATTTCGCCGACAACTGCAAGGATGACCCGACCGGCTACAAGACCCTCCAGAAGGTCCTGAGCGAGAAGGACATGACGGCCTTTCAGAAGCGGTGGGAGGCGTGGGTGACGAAGCTGACGTTCCCGTAGCGCGGTCAGTCGGCAATCCGCTTGAGGTCGTCCCGCGCGCGGGCCGCGAAGTAAGGGTTGGAGTCCTTCGTCATCCGCTGGAGTTCCTCGCGGGCCTGCTTCCGGACCGCCTCGGGCCACGTGTAGAACGCCTGGTCGGCGATGACCATGCGGCCTTTGTGGGCGAGCGCGTCGGCCGCCCAATCGACCATCGCCACGCGCGTGTCCTGGTCGATGCCCGTGTCGCCCATCCACTTCAAGAGGAGCGGCACGCACTCGTATGCCGTGCCCACCTTCGCCAGCTTGAGAAGCTCGAAGATCGCGACGTCGCGCATCCGCCCGGCCGGCAGGCTCGTGCACAGGTCGCGGATGAACCGCTCGGCAAAGAGGTGATTCTCGGCGGCCACGACCTGCATCAGCCGGCCCTTCTGCTCGGCGGGGATGAGCGGGTCGGCGATCTGCCCGCGCACGTCGTCGTACCGTTTCTTCATCGCGGGCGAGATCTCGTCGGGCACGTCCACCGTCAGGCCCGCGTAAACGTGGCCCGTCCACGCGCGCTCCAGGAGGGTCTTGCGGCCGTCGGTCAGCGATACGTACATATCCGACGGGCTGTGGAACCCGACCGTGATCCGCGCCTTGCCGGGCACCATCGGCACCACGGTCCGCACGAGGACCGTTTCGCCGGGCGGCAGGGGCCGGAAGTCGCCCTTCTGGAACGTGCGGGTGTCCCAGAAGCCGCTCGTCGTTTCGGCCGGGCCGGACTCGCCGGGATAGCCCGTGATCGTCACCCGCACGTCGACCTCGTCGGTCGTGAAGTGGTCCCAGTCGGGCACCATGACCGACGCGCCGGTCGTGTTCCTGAGCGTGATCCGGAGCGCCACCGGCTCGCCGGCATACGGCCGCACGTCGGGCAGATCGCGGGCAACGGAGATCGTGACGGCGTCGGCCGGCGCCGCCTGCGGCACCGTGACTTTTTCGGGCGGCGGAGGCGGAGAGGCCGCGAACGCGAGCTGCGCGGCCAAGAGCATCCCCACGACGAGCGCCGTCGCCGAAGCCACGATGATCGGTCTGGCCACTTCAACGCCTCCCGCCGCGCCACGGCATGAACGCAAAGCGCGCCGCCGCGCCGCACCCACCCATCAAACCCGCCCGCGGGCGAAATCAGCCGCTATTTGTTTCGGCTTAGCCACGATGTACGACGGGTGGCATGCCCAGGCCGCTGNNCGTGGGCATGCCACCCGACTCAACGAGTGCAAGCACCCGATTGCCGCTATTTCGCCAGCGTCAGCTTCACGGCCGCGATGCCGTGCGCGGGCACGGTCACCGAGAAGCCGTCGGCCGCGACCTTGGCGGTCGATGCCTCAAGCGGCCGCTCCATGAAATCGACCTCAACGGCCCCGGCCGGCGTGCCCAGAATCGCCGCGTTTACCGCGACCCTGGCGACGGTCTTCTTGCCGGCCGTCTCATAGAGATGTACCACAAGGGCGTCTTCGTCCTCGGCCTGCTTGACGCTGGAGATAACGATGTTCTCCGCCGCCACCGACACGAGCGCGGCCTCGGGCGGCAACTTGCCCGCGTGAACGTCGCTCGCCACAACGAGCAGCGGATGATTGAACCCCGCGCCCAGCCGCACAAGATCGCCCACCGGCAGCACCTTGCCGTGCGGCAGCAGGCCCATGCGGATCGTATGCTCGCCGATCTCGGGCAGCAGGTCCGGATCGTACGTCGAGCGGATGAGCGTGAGGCGCAGCGTTCCGCCGTCGAGCGAGTGGCCGTACTTCGAGTCGTTCAGCAGCGCGCAGCCGGCAACGCCCGCGCCCTCGGCGGCCTTGCCGGTGATGTCGGCCCAGCGGAGGGCCGGCACTTCCTGGCCGCCGGCCAGATCCCTTTCGATCGAGCCGAACGGAATCTCGTAGCGGCCCTTCGCGTCCTTGACCGCCAGCGGGAACTGCATCCGCAGCATCGGCACGCCCACGTCCGGCCCGCCGATCTCCACCCAGCGCACCTGCACGGTGATGTCGACCCACGGCTGGCCGGTCTTGACCGCGTATGTGATCGTTGCGGGGGAATTCCTGACCTTGAGCTTCGCCACGAGCGACGCCACGTACGGACCGCGTTGCTCGAACACGAACGAGTCGACCGCAATCGGGCACTCGCGGGTCTTCGTGTCGCCGATGACCCACGCGGTGCCGGTGTGCGGCCGCTCCAGAATGTACTCGAGGATGGCGGCCGGGTTGCTGCGCACACCCAGGTCGCGGCCGGTCGCCTTGTCGATGAGGCCGACGATGCCGCCGGTCGTCCGGTCGAACGTGGCCGCCACGAGATCGTTTTCGAGCGCGAAGTTGTTGCCTGCAACGCTGTGTGCCCAATCGTGCTCGCCCACGCATTTCGCGCCGCCCACGAACTCGCCGGCCGTGCCTTCCTCCACCACGTAGACCGTGTAGCCGAGCGGCCCGACCGACGCGGGCAGCGCGAGATCGACGAAGCGGTGGCCCCAGTAATCGCCCGCGGCCAGGCGCTGGGCGGGCAGGGTGCGACCGTCGGGGGCGCGGACGACGAACGACTTCGGCTTCTCGCCCGGCACGCCCGTCTCGACGTCCCACACCGTGACGGTCACGACCTCGTCGCGCCGCCACGCCGTGGGGTTGAAGATGAGGAACGGCCGCGGGCCTTCGGTCACGTGAGCGGCGCTCGTCATGCCGCCCGAGAGGGTGCCGCGCCCGGGTCCGCCGCCGAGGGCGATGCTCTCGGCATTGGCGGGCGCCCCGCCCAGGCCGCCGGCAAACGACGTGTCGACCGCCGCGGCGATGGCCCGGAGCGAATTCGTCTTGATCGACCCCGTGGCCGCCGCCGTCTTCTGGAACAGGCCGAGCTGGTAATCGCGCGTCTGTCGCACGCCCGAGCCGGGCAGAATGTCGTGGAAGTGGCCGAAGAGCGTGTTGATCCACGACTCGCGCAGCCGCGCCGCCGGGTACTCGCTTCCGACGGCCCGCCGCGCCAGCGCCGCCACCGCCTCGGCCTCCACGTTGTAGTTCTCACCGTACCGGTTGGCGTGTTTGATGAACGCCTGCGACGTGTAGCAGCCGGTGAACTCGAAGTTAAGCTCGCGGTCGAGGACCGGCCAGCGGTCGCCGGCGGCCTCGAGCTTCGCGTAGTATGCCCCCGTGGTGGTGAGGCGGAAGTTCGGGAAGATGGGCCATGTGTCCATGTCATGCGCGCGGCAGATGTCGCGCCGCGTCGGGCCGCCGCCGTGGTCGCCCACGCCGTAAACGTTCAGCCAGTCGGTCAGGCCCGTTTTCTCGCTGAGGCGCAGCAGCGCCTGGGCGTTGTGCGGGCCGATATAATCGTTGTACCACGTGGTTTCGAGGTTCACGAGGACGCGCGAGCCATCGGGGCCTTGCCACCAGAAGACGGGGGGCTTCACGTCTTCGCCGCCGCGGCACATGTAGTACCGCCGCACAGCGCCGCGCGAGAGGATCGTGGGAATCGTGTGCGCGTGGCCGAAGGTGTCGGGCTCCCAGTCGATCGGGATGTCTTCGGGCTCGAGGCCGAAGAGGTCGTGCATGTAGCGCCGCGTGTACAGAAGGTGCCGCGCCAGCGCCTCGCCGCCGCCGATGTTCTTGTCGCCCTCGACCCAGTGGACGGCCGCGACTTCCCAGCGGCCTTCCTTGACGCGGCGGCGGATCGCCTCGATGAGCGCCGGCGCGTGTTCCTCGATCAGGGCGTACACCGACGCCTGGCTCTGCGTGAAGCAGAAATCGGGGAACTCGTCCATCAGGCGCAGCATGGTCGTAAAGGTGTCGATCGTGGTCGCGACGGTCTCGGGCCAGGACCACATCCAGTTCATGTCGATGTGGGCATGTCCGACGCAATGGATCGTGTACCGCTTGGCCGCCTTGCCGAGGGGCGCGAGGATCGCCTCGGCGTCGGTCACGGCCTTTTCCAGGCGGTCGAGCTTCTTCGACGCCACGGCGGCGGCCACGAGCGCGCCGGCGTCGGCGATGAGCCTGGTCCACCGCTTCGCCTTGTCGGGGTGCAGCTTCGCCAGGCCCTCGGCAAACTCGATCTCGGCCAGGAACCGCTCGGCCAGGTGATTGCGCTCGGCCACCCGTTGCGTCAGTGCCGCCTTCAAACCACTCTCGCCGCTCGCCATGAGCAAAGACTCCTCCAGGGGTTCTCTTCAAATTCGGCCCGGCAAATTCTGGGCCGTGGAGGAGTAGATTACCCGCTGCGCCGCGCAGCCGCAATGATTTCGTTGCGAAAGCCGTAATGCCAGTTACGGGTGCAGCACCTCCACATTGGGTGGCACACGCCGCGTCGAAGACCCGCCGTGGCGGGCGCCTTTGCGNNCCACCCAACGCCGCCCGGGCCTTGAGTCGGCCGGGTTGCCCTGATATGCTGTTGCCCCGTGGGTGATTTCCAACCGAAAGGGGCCGCACCATGAACCTCACGAAACGCCTGCGCGTTGAGCCGGGCACCCAGGTGGACCTCTCCACGTGGGATCCGGACTTCACCGGCGGGGTCAGGGACCGCGAGGACGCGGCCAAGCGCGTCGAGAAGAACCAGGAGCGGATGGACGAGCTCCAGGCGCTTCTGTACGCCGAGAGCCGGCGGTCGCTGCTCATCGTCCTCCAGGCCATGGACGCCGGGGGGAAGGACGGCACGATCCGCCAGGTCATGCGGGGCGTCAACCCGCAGGGCTGCCGCGTGACGAGTTTCAAGGCGCCGTCGGCCGAGGAACTCGCGCACGATTACCTGTGGCGCATCCACCAGGCGGTGCCCCGGCGGGGCGAGATCGGCATCTTCAACCNNGAGGACGTGCTGGTGGTCCGCGTACGGAAGCTCGCGCCCCGGAGCGTGTGGTCCGCGCGGTTCGACGAGATCAACCGGTTCGAGGAACTTCTGGCCGGCAGCGACGTGCACCTCGTCAAGATTTATCTGCACATTTCAAAGGACGAGCAGCTCCGCCGGCTGAAGGAGCGCCTCGACACCCCCCGGAAACGGTGGAAGCTCACGCCCGAGGATTTCGACAACCGCCGCTACTGGGGCGATTATATGCGTGCTTATGAAGACGTGCTCACGCGTTGCAGCACGGCCCACGCCCCGTGGTACGTCATTCCGGCCAACCACAAGTGGTTCCGGAACCTGGCGGTCTCCGAGATCGTCGTCGACGTGCTCGAGCGGCTGAACATGAAGTACCCGAAACCGAAGTTCGACCGCAAGGCGTTCAAGGTGGAGTAACGCCGAGGCGGCTGCGCTGGTGCCCCCTCCAGGGCACCCACATGGGGGTNNGTGGCCGCCCGTCGTGTCCGGCCATATCGCTAAACACGCATGCGACAATCGCCTTGCGCTCTCTCAGCGGCCCGCGGCGCCGGGCGTCGCCACGGGGTGCTGCTTCAGATGTTCCGTCACGGCCTCGAACCCCTTGCCGTCGAAATCGCGGACGCCGTCCCACCGGATGGCCTTCTCAATCTCGCGCGCCGGCGTGAGGCCCGCCCGCGACAGGGCCGCCTCCCATGAGGCGTACAGGCCCAGCTCGTAGTAGCACGTGGCAAGGCGGGCGTAGAGCGCCTTCTCGGCGGGGGTCTTGGCGACGGACTCCGCCGTCCGGCCCCGCAGCGCCCGGGCCAGCGCCGCGTACATCGGCCGGCTCTGGAGGACCCACCACGCCGTGTTGGCCTTGCGCACGCGCTGGAGTTCTTCCAGAAGGCTCGCCTCGGCCCCCGCCTGGCCCGAACCGAGTTGCCGGGCCGACCGCGCCGCGTCGTCGAAGTACGGCACCGGCAGTTCGTCCACCAGGTCGAGAAAGGCGCCCATTTGGCAGGTGTTGAACGAGTGGTTCCTGCCCACGCGAAAAACGAACTCGCCGGGGCCGCGCACGAGGAACCGCTTGTACGTGCCGTGCCTGAAATCGACCGTGCGGCCGCGCGCGCCTTCCGGCCACTGGTCGAAGTCGGCGATGTCGGCCCACGCCTTCCCGGCGGGCGGCTGCCGCACCGACAGCGTGAAATCGCGGAAGCGGTTGTTCCCCATGTGGCCGTCCTTGTTGTTGAAGTATAACGACAGGTAGAAAAGGCCCTTTGGAACCTGGAGCGTGCAGTAGATGTCGGGCCCCTCCGCCGACGTGGGGTACGAGTGGCCGGAGTCGCACCACTCGGCCTGGCGGCGCGGCATCTCCCACGTCTGATACCCCTTGAGCACGCGGCTATGGAAATAGGTGGGCGGCATCTCCAGCGAGTTCGGGTTGTCGGTGTAGAGCCAGTGGACCCAGTAGCGGAGGGAGTCCTTGCCGCTGTACTCCGCCCCGATTCTCGCGCGATACTTGACCGGCTCCGGCCCGGCGCCCCACAGGTAATCGCTCGGCGAGCAGATGGCGCACAGGCAGGCCCAGTAGCGGCCATGTCGGCCAAGCCAGTCGCCGCGCGTGAGCCAGTCATCGTTGAACCGCAGGATCGCCGGCTGCTGCTCCGGCGGCGCTGCCGCGGCTTTCCGCACGTCCTGGAGCATCGACGCGAGTTCGCCCGGCGTCGGCGGCTTCATCGGCTGGGGCAGGGGCGGGACGGCCTTCTCCCCCGGCTTGGCCGGCGCCTTACCGGCTGCTGGTGTAACGGCCACTGGTGCGCCGGTTGCCGCTGCCTTGCCAGCCGCCGGTTGAACGGCCGCCGGCGCAACGGCCGCTGGCACAACGACCGCTGGCGCGACGGCCGCCGGCCTCGGGATCAGGCCGCAGGGCGGCGGTGCGGTGGCCATCCGCGCCAGGCCCTTGCCGTACGTGCCGCACCAGACCGATCCGTCGGGCGTCACGGCCACGGCTGTGGCGTAGTTGTCGGGTATCGTGGGCGGCGGCGGTGGCGGCGCGGCCTCGCCCGGCTTACCCTTTGGCGCGGACAGACGCTGGAACGTCTGGACCTCGCCGGTCGCGCAATTCAGCCGCACCAAGCCCTTGTGCCGTGTGGCCACCCACAGGTTTCCTGCCTTGTCCCACGCCAGGCCGCGAGTGTAGCACTCGCCCGGCTTGCCCGACTCGCCGAAAACCCAGGTCCAGGCGGTCGCGCGCGGCGAGGCTAGGAAGCCCACGCCGGCGGGGGTGCTGACCGCGACGGCGCCGTCGCCGCGCACCGCGATGGCGTTGATCAGGGGTGATGGCGGGTTGGGCCTGCCCGCGCGGGAACCCTGCTTGCCTGTTTCCGCGGAGCCCTGCCACGGCATCCACCTGGCATAGGGCGGGTCGGCCCACGCCAGGCCGTCGGCCTCGGTGCCGACCCAGATTCGGTTTTTTGGCCCGATCGCCACGGCCGTGATCTGGTCCGACGGCATGCCGTCGCGCCGCGTGTACGTCCGCCACAGGTCCTCGACGCCCGCGCCGGGGCTGAATCGCGTGAGGCCGCCGTCGGTGGCGATCCACACGTCGGCCCGCGCGGGGTCCGGGTCGGCGGCGATGTCGAACACGCGCCAGCCGGCGCAGCCTTCGAGAAGGCCATACGTCTTCCAGTTGCGACCGTTGTAGACCGTTACGCCCTGGCAGGCCGAGCCGAACCAGACGCGGCCGAACGCGTCGACCGCGATGCCGTACACGGTGGTCGGCGGCGGGTCGTAACCCACCTCGAACTGCCACCACGCCTCGGCCCGCTCCGGCCCGGCGGCCAGGTTCACCCGCCACAGGCCGGTGTCCTCGGTGCCGATCCAGAGCGTGTCGCCGCTTGCACACATCGACGTGATGAAGCGGCCGGGCCCGTCGTGGTACGTCCACGCGCCGCCGCAACCGGCGGCAACGGGCAGGATCGAGATCGCGAGAACCGAGGCGAGCGAAAGTCTGGCAGCCAACGAGCGCGTGCGCATGAGAGGCCCCCAATTCGTTTCAGACCGGACTCAGCCTACCCGCGCGGCTGGGAAGTGTCTACATAAATTACGCGAAAGTGTACCCCAGTCTGCTGGGTGGCACGGCCTCCCAGCACCCGTAACTGAGGGGTCACCAGGGGCCTGATACGACAGCGCAACTTTCCAGGTTTTGCGCGGCGGGTCTCCGTACCCGCCGCGCTGGCTGCCACTAAGCTTCGCGAACATGCGGCATTGTCGCCCGCCGCGGCGGGCAAAGTCACAAGTTGCGCCGTCGTACTAACCCAGTTGCGGGTGCTGGGTGATTACAGCGTCAGCCGACGCAGGCGCAGGGCGTTCGAGACCACCGAGACGCTCGAAAAGCTCATGGCGGCGCTGGCGATCATCGGGTCGAGGAGCAGCCCCGTCACGGGATAGAGCACGCCCGCGGCAATCGTGATGCCCGCAATGTTATAGATGAATGCAAAGAAGAGGTTCTGGCGGATGTTGCGCATCGTGGCGCGGCTGAGGGCGCGCGCCCGCACGATGCCCCCCAGGTCGCCGCGCACGAGCGTCACGCCGGCGCTTTCCATCGCCACGTCGGTGCCGGTGCCCATGGCAATGCCCACGTGGGCTTGCGCCAGGGCCGGGGCATCGTTGACGCCGTCGCCGGCCATGGCCACGATACGGCCCTCCGCCTGGAGGCGCCGGACGACCTCGCCCTTGGCCTCGGGCAGGACCTCGGCCTCGACCCGGCCAATGCCCAGCCGCTGCGCCACGGCCTCGGCCGTCGTGCGGTTGTCGCCGGTCACGAGGATGATCTCGATGCCGTCCTCGCGAAGGCGGCGGATGGCGTCGGGCGTCGTCGGCTTGATCGGATCGGCCACGCCCAGCAGGCCCGCCGGCCAGCCGTCGGCCGCAAGGAACATCACCGTCTGGCCCTCGCGTCGGAGGGCCTCGGCCCGCGTCGCCAGGTCGCCGAGCGGAATGCGGCGCTCCTCCAGAAGCGTCGCGCGGCCCAGAAGGACCTCGCGGCCGTCGATCCGCCCGACGACGCCGACGCCGGGGATCGACTGGAAGCCCTCGACCGCCGCCGGTTCCACGCCGCGCTCGCGGGCCGCCGCCACGATGGCCGACGCGAGCGGATGCTCGCTGGCCCGTTCGAGGCCGGCGGCCAGGCGGAGGATCTCCGGCTCGGTCCGGTCCTGCGCAGCCACGATCGTGACGAGGCGCGGGCGGCCCTCGGTCAGCGTGCCGGTCT
>PMZT01000207.1 GCA_003170085.1 Planctomycetia bacterium
CCTCATTGTAAAGGCTCACGCGCTCGCCGATGGCTCGCGGCCGTGGTGCTTCGTAGGGGCGGCCCCATGTGGCCGCCCGTCGTGTCCGGCCATAACGCTAAACACGTACGGCGCGGCGATGCCGATCTCAGGATGCCGCGCCTGGGGCCGTGCCGTCAAGCGTTTTCGATTGACCGCGCCCCTGCCGCGACTAGAATGGGACGGGTTCGACCTGCATGTCTGAATGAGGAGACGGACTTGAGTCACTCGGATGCCGCTGAAGCCGTCCAGACGATCCTGGGTTACCGTTTCAAGGATACCGACCTTCTTCAGAGTTCGCTGACGCACGCCAGCATCGCCGAAACCCGCCTGGCCTCGAACGAGCGCCTCGAGTTCCTCGGCGACGCCGTGCTGGGCCTCGTCATCTGCGAGGCGATCTTCAACCAGTTCCCCACGTACATGGAGGGCGAGCTCACGCGCATCAAGAGCGTCGTCGTGAGCCGCGAGACCTGCGCCCGCGTGGCCGACCGGCTGGGACTGGTCGAGTACCTCAGCCTGGGCAAGGGCATTACCGAGGCGGCCAACCTGCCCTCGAGCCTGGCCGCGTGCGCCCTGGAGGCGGTCATCGGGGCCTTGTACATCGACGGCGGCATCGAGCCTTCACGCACGTTCATCATGGCCCACATGGCCGAGGAAATCGACCGCGTCGTCGCCGGCGAGCACCGCCTCAACTACAAGTCGCTCCTGCAGCAGCACGCGCAGCGGGAGCTGGGGGCCTCGCCCGCGTACGAAGTCCTCGATGAGAAAGGCCCCGACCACGCCAAGGCGTTCGAGATCGCCGTAATGATCCGCGGCCGCCGCTATCCCAGCGCGTGGGGACCGAGCAAGAAAGCGGCCGAGCAGCGCGCCGCCATGGAAGCCCTGCGCGTCCTCGGCCACATCGCCGCCGAGACGGTGCTCCTGGACTCGCCGGCATCCGATGCGCCCGAGCCAACGCCCACGGATGAGAACGAAGAAGAAGACGAAACCCGCTAATCCTCGCAAGGCGCCGGCCGCGGCTAAGGTGCCGGAGTTCTGCGGCTTCCAGTGCCCGCACAGCGAGTTCCCGCCCGCCGATTCCGCCGGCCTCTGCCGCACCATGGCCGCGGTGTACTGCAAGCAACTCGGGAAACTCGTCGACAAAAACCGCCCGTGCCGGTGGAGGCGCGGGTAGTCTTGCGACTGCAATTGGTACGCCAACGCTCTTGGCAAGCGAGTAGTCAGCCCCGCCAGGGTCGGCCCAATCTGTGGCCGCATCCGGACTCAGCGTTGCAACGAAATGTATTGGAAAATGCCGAATTCGTTGTGTATACTTCCGGGGCAGATACGGGATTCCTACACACAGGCCCGCCCATCAAGGGGCCTTCTTGCCGGCATGGAGGTCTTTATGCCCACCCGCGGAGATCGCATGAAGAGACCCCTGATACTATTGTTGCCGCTTCTGCTTGCGTTCGGCGCCGATGCCCCCGCCTATGCGCAAGCTGACGAATGGAAGACGCTCAACGAAGAGATGGCGTCGCTCTACCGGCAGGGTCAATATGACCGTGCCATCGGTGTGGCCAAGAAGGCGCTCGAAGTCGCCGAGAAGTCCCGGGGGCCCGATCATATAGATGTGGCAGCGTGCCTAAACAACCTCGGGTTCCTGTACCAAGCCCAAGGCCTTTACGCGCAGACCGAACCGCTCTACAAGCGCTCACTAGCTATAATGGAGAAGGCCCTCGGCCCCGACCATCCCAATGTGGGCACGAGCCTGAACAACCTGGCGGAATTGTATCGCGCCCAAGGTCGGTACACGGAGGCCGAGCCGCTCTACAAACGCTCGCTGTCAATCAGAGAGAAGGGCCTCGGCCCAGACCATCCCGATGTGGCCGCGAGTCTGAACAACCTCGCGCTGCTTTACCAAAGCCAAGCCCAGTACGCGCAGGCCGAACCGCTCTACAAACGCTCGTTGGCAATCAAGCAAAAGGCCCTCGGCCCAGACCATCCAGATGTGGCCTTGAGTCTGAACAACCTCGGGTTCTTGTTTTACACGCAAGGCCAGTACGCGCAGGCCGAGCCATTATACAAAAGCTCGCTGGCAATTTATGAAAAAGCCTATGGACCCAATCATCCTGATGTGGCAAGAGAATTGAGCAACCTTGGGACGCTGTACCAATCCGAAGGCCAGTACGCGCAGGCTGAAACTTTGTGCAAGCGTTCGCTGGCAATCAGGGAGAAGGTCCTCGGCCCAGACCATCCCGATGTGGCCACAAGCCTGAACAACCTCGCGGACCTGTACCGGATCCAAGGCCAGTACGCACAGGCCGAGTCTCTCTACAATCGCTCATTGGCGATTGACGAGAAGGCATACGGACCCGTTCATCCTGATGTCGCAACAGACTTGAACAACCTCGCATTCCTGTACAAATCTCTAGGCCGGTACGCACAGGCCGAGCCGCTCTACAAGCGATCGCTGGCGATCAAGGAGAAGACCTTCGGTCCGGATCATCCCAGCGTGGCCACTTCTCTTGATAATCTGGCGGCGCTTTATAGAGCAACCAACCGAGTCAAAGAGGCCGAGGATCTTGAAAAACGCGCCGACGCAATCCGGGCGATTAAGCGATAAAGTCAGGGGGCCTCAAGGGCAAACCAAGTTTGCCGGCCGGAAGGACACCTCCACTTGCCGGGCCATCGGAGCAATAAAGGTCATTACCCATGCCGCATTCATTTGAACAAGTTCTTGCCATCCTCGACGATGCGTTTCATGAGCTCGAGAGCAGAATTGTGAAGCCTGCTTTCGTTAGGCGCGGGAACTTCCATGTTTTCCGTTACGAAACGAAGTCCATTAAAGCGGCCGTGATTCAGAAACTGGCTCGCAGACAGAGTGGCCTACACGCATCGCTGGTTCTTCTTCGGGCGGGTTTCGTTCAAGAGATGGGCGTCATTTTCAGAACCTTGGACGAATTCGATGAGGACATGGACTTTCTATGCATTGCCATCCGAAACGGAATAATGACGGATTTACACAAGAAGTATCTAGCGTCATTCTATCAGGAGGAGTTCGACAAGCCGGATAACCCCTTCTTGTCAGAACAGAAGCGGCCGACCATATCTAGGCAGAAGATACAGGCTGCGATCACCAGGGAAGACGAGAAGCCCCTGAATCCAAGTGACTCGCTCAGACTGTATAGGATGCGTGGCCAAGCAAACTCTGGCTACGTGCACGGTGCCTCTATTCACATACTAGAGATGTATGGCGGTGATCCCCAACGGTACCATCTTTGTGGCATGTGCGGCACACCGCGAATTGAAGAAATGATCGCCGCCTACTGGGATTATATGCATCGAGGCATTGATGTCACCGCATTAGTGGCCGCTTCATTGGGCGAAGTTCAACTAGCCCTAAGACTCGATGCACTGAGGGAATGCTTTCGCAAGGCTTCTGGTAAGGCGGAATGCGAAGACATCGACAAACTGCTCAGGAACTTTAAGGAAGGAACGAGGTAATTGCCCCACGGGTGCTTTCCGGGCACAATGTACCATTTCTTGTGGCACGGTTGGCCAGACGACCCGCTGCACAATACGCAAGAGTAGCGCTGTCAATCTAGGATTCTTCGGGCAGATCGCGCGTATCCTGACGTGTTTCCTTGCGAACCTCGGCGCGGTCGTAGGACCCTCGGCCCTTTTCGGGCGGCTCGATGCGCGGCGCCTGGCCGGGCGCCCACTTCGCCCGTGGGAACCGCGGTTTCTTGATCTTCGTTTTCCTGCGGCGACTGGACATCTGACTCCCCTACCCGTGTGCCCGCGCGGCGGGTGCGGAGACCCGCCGCGCAATTCTCAAAGCACCCGCCGCGCAAAGTCACACGTTACGCTGTCGTCCTAGAACTCGATCTTAAGGGCACACTTGGCCACGCGCCGAACCTTCTGCGGAGACACATGCACACCCAGGCCCGGGCCTGTCATCGCCCGCACGAAGCCGCCGTAGCCAAACGAGAGCCGCTCGCGCGTGATGTCGGACCTCAGCAGGAATCGCCCGTACGATCCCTCGGCAAAGCGGACCTTGCGGCCGCAGAGTTCCAGGAAGATCCGGCCGGCGGCGCTCAGGATGCCCGTTTCGCCCACCATGCACCCAAGCTGAAAATCCAGCCCCATGCGGTCGGCCAGTTGGGCCAGCCGCAGGCTTTGCACGAGGCCGCCGTTCTTCGAGACGCGGATGTTGAAGAGGTCCACCTGCCCGCCGCGCACCAGGCCCTCGGCTTGGCGGAGCGTCAGCAGACTCTCGTCGAGCATGATCGGCACGCTGGTGCGGCGCCGCAGATCGGCCAGCGCCGCCTCGTTGCCCTTGGCCAGCGGCTGCTCAACGGCGATGACGCCGTACTTCGTCAGGACGGGCGCGCGGCGGACGGCCTCCTCGAGGTCCCAGGCGCCGTTGGCGTCCACGCGCAGCGTCCGGCGCGTGGGGCCGCGCTTCCGCCGCAGACCCCGGCCAAGCTGCCGGTAACACTCGGCCAGGTTCGCCGCATCCTGATCGGCGTCGGCACCCACCTTGAGCTTGTAATCGCGAAACGCCAGCACCCGCATAACGCGCAACATGTGGCGGACCTTGTGTACCGGCCCCGCCGAGAGGATCGCGCTCACTCGTTTCAGGAGCCGCCGCGGCTTCAGGCCCAGTTGGCCGGCCAGCATGTCTGCAACGCGGTCGCCGCGCGAGTTGCCGAGGGCGTCGAGGTACGCCAGCTCGCACGCGCACCAGGCGGCGTTGTGCACGATGCCGCGCTCTTCCACCGGCTGCGTAGCCAGCGGCGCATTGGTCAGGAGGCGGGCCGCGTAGGTCTTGCGGATGATCTTGACGGCGGTCTCGACCGTCTCGCCGGTCACATAATCGCGCGGGATGCCCTCGCCCCACCCGACCGACTCATCGTCGAGTTCCAGGCGGACGAGGATTCCGGTGCTGGTGGACCGGCCGGCCCGGGCGTGCTCGAAGCGCACCCGCATCGGAATCTGGTACGTCCAGACCTCAAGGCTTTTCGGGCGAGGCGGCATGTCGTGCGTATCCTTAAGTACCTCACCGATTATCGGGCTTGGCGGGGTGAACGTCAATCGAGTGGTCGAAGGCCTGACTCGCCGTACCATTTGCAACGCCCCCGCCGCGACAGGCGACCCGCCACAGCGAAATAAACTTGATGATGTCGGCAAACCGCTCTAGACTCTGCGAATAAGCCAGCATCGTTTCCGAAGGCAAGGAGGCGGCCATGTTGAAACACCTGTTTGTCGACAACTTCCGCACACTGGTCAACTTCAATATCGAATTCGGGCCATTGACCCTATTGCTCGGGCCAAACGGAGCAGGGAAGACCAGTGTCTTTGATGTCATTCGCCGACTGAGACAGTTCGTGTGTGACGAAGGCAGTACGAATGAGTTATTCCCGACTTCAACGCTTACACGGTGGCAGACGCGGCCCGTCCAGACGTTCGAACTGACCTTGTGCGACCAAGAGCAGACTTACGTGTACGGTCTTGAGATCGACCAGGACCCCTCGCAACAACGATGCCGCGTTCAGTCTGAGCTATTGAATTGTAATGGTCAGCGGTTGTTCGCGTCCAGGTTGGATGCCGGCCAACTCCACGCGCAACTGTATCGCGACAACGCCTCACAAGGCCCCGAACTGTTGACCGATTGGACACGGTCCGGCGTGGCCCGCATCGCACCAAGGAATGACAATCAGCTTCTCACGCGGTTTAAGAAGGTGCTGAGTTCGGTCCACGTTTGCCGTTTCGACCCCTTCGCAATGACAGCGCGTTCGGAACGAGAGGCGTCCCTACTCGATGCCAACGCGGCGAATTTCGTGAGTTGGTTGCGCCATGTGACCAGCCTGGACTTAGAGTTCGCAACGCGTCTTCGGCCAATCCTCGAAGAAGTTCTCTCGGGATACGATGGGCTCAGCCTTCTCGCAGACGGAGAAGACGCCAAGATCCTGAAAGTCAGGTTCCGGCCCGCGGGCTCACAGGAGTCACCCGCCAGCCCGTACGAGTGCCGTTTTGACGAGATTTCCGACGGACAACGGCAACTCATCGTGCTTTATTCCTTGCTTGAAGGTGCAAATGCCGACACAACGTTCTGCCTGGACGAACCGGAGAACTTTCTCGCGCTGCGCGAAGTTCAGCCTTGGATGGATGCCCTTATCGACCGAGCGCAATCAGGCCACTGTCAAGCGATTCTGGTCTCGCATCACCCGCAACTCGTCGACACGTTGGCCCTGGGATACGGCCGCTGGCTCGACCGTACGGGAGGCGGCCCTACACGCTGCCAGAATGTCACCAATGACGATACCGGGCTACCCGTGTCCGAACTCGTGGCCAGGGGGTGGTTGCATGCCTAGCTCATATACGCAAGTAATCGTGTGCTGCGAGGATATTCAGCAGAGATGCTTCTTGTACCGTTTCCTTAAGGCCAAGAAGACCAAGCCTCACAAGATTTACTTCAGACAGTCTCCCAGCGGACAAGGCGATGCCAAGCAGTTTGTTCGGACACAGCACGTTGCCGAGGTGGCAGCAATGCGTGCCAGGCCGCATCTTGCCGCAGGCGTAATTTCTATGCTGGACGCCGATGATGCGTCTGTTGCGGCCCGCAAAGAAGAACTTGATGACGCTCTGCAAGCAGCCGGGCAAGGGAGACGGCAACCCGATGAGCGAATCGGCGTGGTTGTTCCTCGCCGCAATATCGAAACCTGGATTCATTCGCTCCTCGGGGTTCAAGTAGACGAGACAACCCGTTATCCTCGTTTCCGCGGCGATGAGCGGCAGTGCGCGCCGGCTGCGCAGGCGTTTGCACAGCGTTGCCCGAATGATATGCGATCCGACGACCTGCCATCACTGCGGGATGCTTGCGCTGAATTGACAGCCTTTCTGAAGAAGGCCTGAGAGTAGCCGCCAAGCCGAACGAAAGGTGAACCATCGTGGTCCAGGACGCCTTTCTCCCATGCCCTGCTGCTTTCTCCGGTGCAATAGGTTCGAAGTGGTCACTTCGACAAGAACGATCATGATTCCACTGCGGCTGGAGCACATCACGAAGCGTTTCGGCCCCGTCACGGCCGTGAGCGACGTTTCGCTCGTGGTGGAGCCGGGAGAGCTGTTTTTCCTGCTCGGCCCGTCGGGTTGCGGCAAGACGACGCTCCTGCGGATCGTGGCCGGCTTCTACGAGCCTGACGGCGGGCGGGTCTTCTTCGCCGATAAGGACGTCACCCGCCTGCCCCCGCACCAGCGGCGATGCGGAATGGTCTTCCAGAATTACGCCCTCTGGCCGCACATGACCGTGCAGGAGAACCTGGCGTTCGGGCTGGCGGTGCGCGGCGTAGGGCGGGCCGAGCGGCGCCGGCGGGCGCTCGAGATGCTCGCGGTCGTCCAGATGGCCGAGTACGCCAAGCGGAAGCCCACGCAACTTTCCGGCGGCCAGCAGCAGCGCGTGGCCCTGGCGCGGGCGCTCGTGATCGACCCGGACTTCCTGCTGCTCGACGAACCGCTCTCGAACCTCGACGCGAAGCTGCGCCTGCAGATGCGGACCGAAATCCGCCGCATCCAGCGCTCTGCGGGCGTCACCAGCGTGTACGTCACGCACGACCAGGACGAGGCGCTGGCGATGGCCGACCGCCTGGCCGTCGTCCGCGACGGCCGTATCGTGGCCCTCGGCCGGCCGCGCGACCTGTACCTCGATCCGCCCTCGGCCTGGGTGGCGGGGTTCCTGGGCACCACAAACCTTCTGCCGGGCCGCCTTGGCCGGCGCGACGGCAATGCGGGCGTGATCGAGATGAGCTTCGGCCCGCTACGGGCGGCGCGCGTGCCGGCGGAGATCGCCGCGG
>PMZT01000050.1:0-365 GCA_003170085.1 Planctomycetia bacterium
CCCTGGGCGCCGGACTTCTCGGCGGACGTCTTCGGCTTCGCCGATTTTTCGGGCGAGAGCGCCGGGCGATGGCCGGGCAGCGGCTCGGCCGGCTCCGACGATTTCTCGCCGGACTTCTCGGTCGCCGCCGACTTCTCCGACGCCTTTTCGGCCGGCTCGGCCGGCGTGCCCGGCTCGGCCGGGGCCTTGGCCTCCGACGGCGGCTGCACCGCCAGGGGCGGGGCGTCGTACAGGCCCACCCACTCCATGAGCACGAACGCCACGGCGTACGCCGCCACCGAGACCATCGCCACCCAGAAGAAAAGGACGGAGAAGAATCGCACTGTCTTCAAGGCCGTGACGAACGGCTGGGCGCTCGGGTTCGG
>PMZT01000050.1:404-12731 GCA_003170085.1 Planctomycetia bacterium
GCGCGGCGGGTCTCCCGACCCGCAGCGCCGGCTGCCGCTCGGCTTCGCGAACATGCCGCGTTTCGGCGCGGTGGGTCGGGAGACCCACCGCGCAAAGTCACACGTTGCACCGTTGCCTTAGCCTGCCCGCAGCGCCTCGCGGGCCGCGTCAACGGTGCGCGCGATGTCGTCGTCCGAGTGCGCGAGGCTGACGAACCACGCCTCGAACTGGCTCGGCGGCAGGAAGATGCCGCGCTCGAGCATCCCGTGGAAAAACCGGGCAAACGCCGCCGTGTCACACCGGCAGGCATCGGCATAGTTCCTGACCGGTCCGGGCGCAAAGAAGAGCGTCAGCATCGAGCCGACCCTCTGCACCCGCGCCGCCACGCCCGCCTCGCGGGCCGCCTGGGCCAAGCCTTCTTCCAGCCGGCGCGACCGCGACTCCAGCGTTTCGTACGTTCCGGGCTCGGCCAAAGCGTCCAGCGTAGCAATTCCGGCGGCCATCGCCAGCGGATTTCCGGAAAGTGTCCCCGCCTGGTACACCGGCCCGACCGGGCTGACCTGCTGCATGAGNNCCGGTCATCACCTCGTCGAAAATGAGGAGCATGCCGTGCTTGTCGCACAGCGCCCGCAGGCCCTCAAGGAACCCCGGCTCCGACGGCACGACGCCCATGTTGCCGGCGACCGGCTCGACGATGACGGCGGCGATCTGGCCCGCATGGGCCTCGCAAACTTTTGCAGCGGACTTGAGATCGTTGAAGGCGGCCAGGTGCGTGTGCCGCGTCACTTCCTCCGGCACGCCGGGGCTCGAGGGCTTTCCGAAAGTCATCGCGCCCGATCCGGCCTCCACCAGGAGCGCATCAACGTGGCCGTGATAGCAGCCCGCGAACTTGAGGATGCCGGGGCGGCCGGTGGCGGCGCGGGCCAGCCGTATGGCGCTCATCGTGGCCTCGGTGCCCGAATTGACGAACCGAAGCTGCTCCACGTGCGGCATGGCGGCGACGACGCGCTCCGCCAGCTCGATCTCGCGGAGCGTCGGGGCGCCGAACGATGCGCCGGCCGCAAGGGCCTGCGCCACGGCCGCCACGACCTTCGGAGGGGCGTGGCCGAGGATGAGCGGACCCCAGCTCATCACGTAATCGGTGAACGAGTTTCCGTCGATGTCGCGGATCCTGGACCCCGCGCCCGAGGCGATGAAGAGCGCCTTCCCGCCCACCGCGCGGTAGGCCCGGACCGGGCTCGACACGCCGCCCGGCATCAGGGCTTCGGCCCGTTGCAGGGCCTCGGCGCTGGCGGTGGTTTTCATGGCATTCCTCGGAGGACGGGGCACTCGGCGCACAATCCGACCTCATCCTTAGCGCGACATCTTAGGGCGAAGAGCAGGGCGAGTCAACGACTATGGTTTCGCGGGCGCCACGCCCGCGGCGAGTGCTCTAGCGTCAGCCACCGCCCGAGGAACGGGGCGGCGATTTGTCGCTGGAGTTGGCCTTGGTCTCCGCCGGCTTCGCGCCCGTGAGATCGTCGGCCGTGATGAGTTGCGTGGGCACGGGCGTGACCTCGGGCAGTGAGGCCCCGTTCAGGGCCTTGACGGCCGACTCGACGCCCAGCGCGCCCATCATCGCCGGGTTTTGCTCGACGGTGGCCTGCATCTCGCCCCGCTTGATCGCGTCGCGCGCGAGGTCGATGTTGTCGTAGCCCACGATGATGATCTCGCCGATCTTGCCGCGGCTCTTCACGGCGGCAATCGCGCCAAGGGCCATCTTGTCGTTCGCGCACAGGATACCCAGGACGTCGGGGTTGGCCGAGAGCATGGCGGCCGTGGCGGTCTGGGCCTTGGCAGTGTCCCACTCGGCCGACTGGCTGGCGGCGATCTCGACGCCGGCCTCTTTGCACGCGGCCTCGAAGCCCGCGCGGCGGGCCTCGGCATTTTCGACGCCGTCGATGCCCCGCAGGATGAGCACCTTGGCCGTCTTGCCCTCGCCCGCCTTCTTCTTGATGAGCTTACAGGCGCAGGCCGCCACCTTCTTCGCACCGTCGGCATTGTCAGGCCCGATGAACGTGGCCGGCTTGAGGCCCTGCTTGGCGGCCTCTTCCTTGCTGATGCGGTTATCGATGTTGATGACCGGGATCTTGGCCTGCTGGGCACGCATGAGCGGCGTCACGATGCCGACGCTCGACGCCGGGGCGATCACGATCGCATCGACGCCACGGTTGAGCATGATCCGGACGAGGTCGGCCTGCTTGTCGGCGTCGCTTTCGGACTCGATGCCGTTGACCTCGATGGCCACGCCCATTTCCTTGGCCTTGTCGCGGGCGCCCTGCTCCATCGCCTGGAAAAACGGGTTGGTCGTGGCCTTGTAAATGAGGCCGATGCGGACCTTCTTGGCGCCGGCGGGCGGCGCGTCGCTCTTACACCCCGCGACGAGGGCAAGGGCGAATGCGGCGGCGATCACAAGTAGTATGCGTTTCATCGGGGAACTCCTCTATCCGACGCGCTTCCCGCAAATTTCGCGGCGTAACGCCCGGTATTATCGTCCTTTGCGGGTCAATCCGCAATCCGCAATTTGCCCGCTTCCGTGCGTACTGGCGGCGGGGCTTGCGACGTTCCAACGCCGCCTCCAGGCCGTCTTCGACAAACTCCTTTCGCACCCGCTCGACTGTCGCTCTGCCAACGTCTAAACCCTCGGCGATGGCCTCATCGTGCCACGCCGGGCCGCCCTCGCCGGCGTCGGCCTTCAGGAGAATCCTCGCGTGCATCAACTTGCGAGCGGCTGCCTTGCCGCGAGAAACCATCTCCCGCAACATGGACCGTTCCTCTTCTGTCAGCGTCACGATATACTTCTTCTTCATGGCGGGCCTCCTTGCCTGGGTCATGACTATCCCATCGGCAAAGAGCCCCCTAATTTTCATCTATTGATGGCTGACTGAGCACTAGACTCGCACGGGGAGCAACCCCATGTGTGGCATCGCGGGCATCTTCAGGTCGGACGGCCGGGCCGTGGACCCCCAGGTCCTCGGCCGCATGGCTGCGCGGCTGATCCACCGCGGCCCGGATCAGGAAGGCGTCTGGATCGAGAGCACCGAACGCGGGGCTGCTGTGCCACAGGGCTCCGCCGGCCTGGCCGTCCGCCGCCTGGCCGTCATCGACCCGGCCGGCAGCCGCCAGCCGCTCGCCAACGAGGACGGCACGGTCCGCGTCGCGTTCAACGGCGAGATCTACAACTTCCACGAGCTGCGTAGCGAGTTGGCGGCCCGCGGTCACACGCTCCGGACCGGCGGCGACACCGAGGTCCTCGTCCACTTGTACGAGGACGAGGGGCCGGCGATGTTCGGTCGGCTGCTCGGGATGTTCGCCATCGCGCTCTGGGACGCCCGGCGGCGGCGCCTCCTGCTGGCCCGCGACCGCCTCGGCCAAAAGCCGCTCTACTGGTGGCACGGGCCGCAGGGCCTTGCCTTTGCGAGCGAGCCGGCGGCGCTCCTCGAGTGCCCCGAAGTGCCGCGTACCATCGACCGCCGCGCAATCGGCGCGTTTCTCAGGTTTGGCTACGTCCCCGCGCCGCTGACAGGCTTTGCGGGCATCCGGAAACTCGAGCCGGCGCACTACCTGGAGTTCGACGCCACGACCGGCCGCATCGAGGGACCGACGCGCTACTGGGACATCCCGCGCGGGCCGGCCGACACGGCGACCTCGGCGGCGGAGTGGCGCGAGCGGCTGGGGGCGGCGTTGGCGGAGGCCGTGCGGTCGCAACTCGTCGCCGACGTGCCGCTGGGGGTGCTCCTGTCGGGCGGGCTCGATTCGTCGGCCGTCACGGCGCTGGCCGCGGGGCAGGTCTCCGGCCCGCTCCGGACGTTCACGGTGCGCTTCGCCGAGGGCGGCTGGGACGAGTCGGCCTATGCCCGCGCGGTGGCCGAGCGGTTCGGCACCCGGCACACCGAGGTGGCCGTCGAGCCGCGGTGCGTGGAGGCCCTGCCGGAACTCGTGGCGCGGCACGGCGAACCGTTCGCCGACTCGTCGTCCATCGCGGTGTACTACCTGGCGCGCGAGGCGCGGCGCGAAATTACGGTGGCCCTGTCGGGCGACGGCGGCGATGAGTCGTTCGGCGGATATCCGCGTCATGCCGCTATGATGATGAGTGAGCGGATGGGGCCGGGCCTGCGGCGGCTCCTGGCGGCGCTCGGGCGGCGGATGCGGCCGCACGCCGATCGCAAGAGCCGCTGGAACGCCGCGCAACGGTTCCTGACGGCCCTCGACCTTGAGCCGCGCAGGCGGTATCTGGCGTGGCGCTCGCTGTTTGAATACGGCCCCGGCGGCCCGGCGCCAGGCGGCGCGGCGACGTTGCCCGCCCCCGGCGGTCGTGGGGGGGCCGTCTCGCTCCTTACGCCCGACTTCGCCGCCGATGCCCTCGCCGATGATCCGCTGGCGCGGTGGGAGGCCGCCCTCGCGGGCCTCGACGGCCGGCCGTGGGTCGACCGCGCGATGGCACTCGACCTGGTCGACTACCTGCCGAACGATTGTCTTGCCAAGGTCGACATCGCGTCGATGCGGCACGGCTTGGAAGTGCGGAGCCCGCTGCTCGATCATCGCGTGGTGGAACTCGCGCGGCGGATGCCGGTGGACCTCAAGTGGAAATCGCGGGTCTTCGGGCCACCCGTCGGCAAAGTGATTCTTCGGGAACTGTTCGCGGCAGGCGGCCCGCGCGCTGCTGCGTCCGCCATCCCGTCGCTGCCCCAGAGCGTCCTGGCTCGTGGTAAGATGGGCTTCGGCGTTCCTGTCGGCCGGTGGCTGGCGGGCGCACACGCCGAGTGGATGCGCGGGATCCTGCTCGACCCGGGCACGCTCGGGCGCGGGCTTTTCGCGCGCGAGGCCGTTGAGGAGATGATCGCAGCGCACACCGGCGGCTGCGCCGACCACGGCGAGCGGCTGTGGGCCCTCGTGTGCCTGGAACTCTGGTTCCGTGCGTTTAACCTATAGGAGGCGGCAGGCCATGCGAGCGGTGATCCAGCGCGTTGCCGAGGCAAGTGTGACCGTCGATGGCGCGGTGACGGGCGCCGTCGGCAGGGGCCTGCTCGTGTTGCTGGGCGTCGGGCACGCCGACACAGAGGAGACCGCGCGGGCGATGGCCGCCAAGATCGCCAAGCTGCGGATCTTCGGGGACGCCGCGGGAAAGATGAACCTCTCGGTCGAGGACGTCAGCGGCGGGGTGCTGGTTGTGAGCCAGTTCACGCTCCTGGCCGACACGCGAAAGGGCAACCGCCCGAGCTTCACCGACGCGGCGCCGCCCGACAAGGCCAACGCGCTCTACGAGACGTTCTGCCAGGCCCTGGCCTCCCTTGGCCTCGCGGTGGGCAAGGGCGTTTTCGGCGCCCGCATGGACGTGCGACTCACGAACGACGGGCCGGTGACGATTATCATAGATATGTGAAACGTGCGGATTATATGGGTGGCATGCCCACGCCGCTGTTTGCGTGGGCATGTGTTGCCCCGGTCGCACAGCATGCCCACGCAACGGACGGCGTGGGCATGCCACCCGGCGCTCGCAGCTCTCAGAGCGTCCAGCCCGCGCGGTACGCCGGGGTGACGTACGGGTTCGCCTCGGGGCAATTCGTGAACTTCATGGCCGGGGCGTCCCACTCGAGCTTCCGGCCCAGCATCTTGAGGGCGATGACGCCGAGCATGGCGATCTCGCTCAGAGGGCCGCCGTACGAGAAATCCGACCCGGACTTGCGACCGGTGCGGATGGCGTCGAGCCAGTCCTGATGATGTTCCTTGGCCCGCGGGATCGTCTTATCGGGCAGCTTGTAGGCCTTCATCGCCTTCTCGGGAATGATGCGGACGCCGCCGGCCCCATGCGAGCCGTACATAATGACGCCCTTGTCGCCGTAGACGAACGCGCCGGTATCGACCGGTTTGCGGCCTTCCTCGAGTTCCTTGGCCGCCGGAATCTTCTCGGTGCCGCTGTACCACGTGAGCGTGACGGGGCCGCGGCCGGCCTTGGCGGGGAACTCGAACGTGATGATGTCGCCCTTGGGGTAGGCGTCGCCCTGCGTCTTTGAATCCCAATTTTTGGCCTGGGCCTGCACGGTCTTGGGGGCGCCCAGGTCGAGGGCCCAGAACACGGGGTCGATCACGTGGCAGGTCCAGTCGCCGATCGTGCCGTTGCCGAACGGCACCCAGCCGCGCCACGCGCCCGGCAGGTACGCCGGATGGTACGGCCGCTGCGGCGTCGGGCCGAGCCAGAGGTCCCAGTCGAGCGTGGCCGGGACTTCGGGCCGCTCCGTGCGGACGGCCTCCAAGCGGTCGAGGCCCGAGTTGACGGCTGAGCAGCCGCAATCGATCTTCGTGACGTTGCCGATGGCGCCGTCGCGGATCCACTCGACCAAGAGGCGGCAAGACTCGGTCGAGTGGCCCTGATTGCCCAGTTGCGTGACCACGTCGTACTGCTTCGCGGCCATCGTGAGCGCCCGGACCTCGCCGACCGAATGGGCCAGGGGCTTCTGGCAGTAAACGTGCTTCTTGCGCTTGATGGCCGCCATGGCCGCCACGGCGTGGAAGTGGTCGGGCGTCGAGACGGTCACGGCATCGATCGACTTCTCCATCTCGTCAAACATCTTGCGGAAGTCCTTGTACTTCTTGACATTCGGGAACCGATCGAACGTCTTGGCCGCATGCCTCTCATCGACATCGCACAGGGCCACCATGTTGTTGCCGTTGCTGACGTCGTTGACGTCGCCGGCACCCATGCCACTGATGCCGATGCTGGCAATGTTCAGCTTGTTGCTCGGCGCATTTTCGGCCGTGCCTCCGAGCATGCTGCGCGGCACGATGAGGAACGTGGCGGCCGCGCCCGCCGCCCCCATGAACTCACGACGCGTCAATTTCGGCTTCTTCATGGACTTCTCCTCGAAGATTCCCTGGGTTCCATCTCCCTTACAGCGTCCAGCCCGCGCGGAACTGCGGCGCGACGAACGCATTCGCCGCGGGGCAGTTGGTGAACTTCATGGCCTTGGAGTCCCACTCAAGCTTCTGCGGCGCCATCTTGATGGCGATGACGCCGAGCACGGCAATCTCGGTCAGCGGCCCGCCGTACGAGAAGTCCGAGCCGGCCTTGCGACCGCCGCGGATGGCGTCAACCCAGTCGGCGTGGTGGCCGCGGACGCGCGGGATCGTCTTCTCGGGCAGCTTGTACGCCTTCATGGCCGTCTCGGGAATCATCCGCACGCCGCCGGCCCCGTGCGAACCATAATGGATGACCCCCTTGTCGCCGTAGACCACCGCGCCCGTGTCGTAATGCTTGGCGTCGGCCTCCAGCTCCTTCGGCCGCGGAATCTTCTGCGTGCCGCTGTACCAGGTGAGCGTGATAGGCCCGCGCTTGGCGTTGGCGGCGAACTCGTAGGTGATGATGTCGCCCTTGGGGAACGCGTCGCCCTGGGTCTTGAAGTCCCAGTCCTTCACCTGCGCCTGGATGGACTTGGGCGCCCCCAGGTCGAACGCCCAGAACACCGGGTCGATCACGTGGCAGGTCCAATCGCCGATCGTGCCGTTGCCGAACGGCACCCAGCCGCGCCACTGGTACGGATGGTACGCCGGATGGTACGGCCGCTGCTGGGCCGGGCCAAGCCAGAGGTCCCAGTCGAGCGACTCCGGAACGGGCGGCCGCTCGGTCCGCGTCTTCTCGAGCGCATCGAGGCCGGAGTTGACGGCCGAACAGCCGCAATCGATCTTCTCGACCTTGCCGATGGCGCCGTCCCAGATCCACTCGCAGAGCAACCGGATCGAATCCGACGAGTGGCCCTGGTTGCCCAGTTGCGTGACCACGTCGTACTGCTTTGCGGCCATCGTGAGCGCGCGGACCTCGGCGACGCTGTGCGCGAGCGGCTTCTCGCAGTAGACGTGTTTCTTGCGTTTGATCGCCGCCATGGCCGCCACGGAGTGCGTGTGATCGGGCGTGGCGATGACGACGGCGTCGATGGACTTCTCCATCTCGTCGAACATCTTGCGGAAGTCTTTGAACTTCTTGGCGTCGGGGAACTCGTCGAAGACTTTCCCGGCCTTGTTCCAATCCACGTCGGCCAGGGCAACGAGGTTGTTGCCGGCGGCGACGTTCTTGATGTCGCCGTGGCCCTGGCCGCCGATGCCAATGCCGGCGATGTTGATCTTGTCGCTCGGCGCCGGGCCTTTCGCCCCGCCCAGGACGTAGCGCGGCACGACCGTCAGCCCGGCCGCCGCCACAGCGCCGCCCAGGAATTGCCGCCTCGAAATGCCTGACTTCTTCATGGACGCCTCCTCGAAGATTCCTTGGTTCCGACGATCACTTCTTAAACCCGCTGCGCGCGCCGCGCGGACTGCGAAAAGCCGTCGCCCTCTATCCCTTCGCCCTCTCCTTTACGGCATGACCTTGCCTTCCGGCGTGTCCCACTTCTCGAATTCGGGAACCGGTTCGCGGTCGCGGCTCGAGAGATTCTCGCAGATGTGCCGCACGGCGTCGGCCGGCTCGTCGGTCACGATCATCAGGTCGAGGTCCTCGGCCGAGATGTGGTCGAACTTATCGAGCATCGTCTCGCGGACCCACTTCATCTGCCCGCCCCAGAAGTCCGACCCCACCAGCGCCACCGGCAGCCGGTGGATCTTGCCCGTCTGGATCAGGGTGATCGTGTCGTAGAACTCGTCCATCGTGCCGTAGCCGCCGGGGAAGAAGATGAGGCCCACGGCGTACTTCGAGAACATGACCTTGCGGACGAAGAAGTAGCGGAAGTTGATGACCTTCGTGAGGTACGGGTTGGCGACCTGCTCGAACGGCAGGATGATGTTGAGTCCGACACTCTCGCCGCCGGCCTCCTTGGCGCCCTTGTTGGCGCCCTCCATGATGCCCGGCCCGCCGCCCGTGATGACCGAGAAGCCGGTCTCGGCGATCAGACGCCCGACCTCCTTGGCCTTCTCATAATACACCTGCCCGGGGCGAGACCGGGCCGAGCCGAACACGCTGATCCCCGGCGGCACCTGGGCCATCATCTCGAACCCGTCAACGAACTCGGCCATGATGCGGAAGACCCGCCAGGGGTCCTGCCCGAGAAATTCCTGGGCCATTGAAACCCTCCTTTCGCGACGTGGTGTTCCTGGGATTCCCGCACACCAATCTAGAGAAAATCGGGCGATTGTAAATAGGCCGCTGCGCGGTTCGCGCGTGAGGAGAGCGGCCCTGTAGCCCCCGTCGCCGAGTTTGAATGAAGTCCCCCGCCCCGGCAGGCCGACATTACCCATGAGAGCAACGACGGGCCGGAAGGTGCGCAGCGAGCGGCGCAGCGGCCCGCGTGGAGACCGGGGAATGTACCGCGACTTCTTCCACCTGCGCGAGGACCCTTTCAATATCACGCCCGATCCGCGCTTTCTCTACATGACGGCCCAGCATCGCGAGGCGCTGAACCACCTGCTGTACGGCATCCGCCAGCGCAAAGGGTTCATCTGCCTGACGGGCGAGGTGGGCACGGGCAAGACCACGCTCTGCCGGGCGCTCCTGCGCGAGCTGGGCGACGCCTTCCACACGGCCCTGATCCTGAACCCCGTCCTGACCGACACGCAGCTCCTCCGGGCGATCCTCGACGAATTCGGCGTGGCCACGAAGCGGCGCGACCGCCTGGGATGCCTCAACGAGCTGAACCGGTTCCTGCTGAAGGTGAACGCGGCCGGGCAGGACGCCGTGCTCATCATTGACGAAGCCCAGAACATGTCGATCGAGAGTCTGGAGCAGGTGCGGCTGCTCTCGAACCTCGAGACCGAGCGGCAGAAGCTCCTCCAGATCTGCCTGCTGGGCCAGCCGGAGCTCCGCACGAAGCTCGCGCGGCCGGACCTGCGGCAACTCGCGCAGCGGATCACCGTGCGGTTCCACCTGGCGCGGCTGGACCAGCGCGACACCGCGGCGTACCTGCGGCACCGGATGGCCGTGGCCTCCGAGGACTCCGACGCCCCCGTGGTCCGTTTCGACGAGGAGGCCGTGGGCGAGATCTTCCGCTACAGCCAGGGCACACCGCGCCTGATCAACGCCATCGGCGACAAGGCCCTGTTGGCAGGATATGTCTATCAGACGGGTGTCATTGACCGCCGCCTGGCCCGGCTGGCCGCCTCTGAACTGGAACTGGTGAAGGAATGAGCCTCATCAACGAAGCCTTGAAGCGCGCCGACGCCGAAAAGCACGGGGCCGCCCCGCAGGATATTGCCCTGCCGCCCGTTCCGGCCCCCGCGGCGCCCGCGCCCGCCGCCCCGGCCCGGTCGTATCTGACGGCCCAGAACGTGATCCTTGCCGGCGCCCTGGTCGCCGCGGCGATCGCCGGCGGCGCGTTTCTGATCACCCATCTCGGCCCGTCGGCCGACGACGCGGCGCTGGCACTCCTTCAGGCGACGGCGCCCCGGCAGGCCGCGGCGGCGCCCGCCGGCGAACGGAAGACCGATGGCACGCCGGTCGCGGCGGCGGCGAAACCTGTGACCGAGAAACCGCCGGCGGCATCAACCGCGCCGTTGGCGACGGCAACACAGGTGGCAACGAAGCCAGCGCCGGGGCCAGCGCAAGGTTCCTCGGCCGGGTCGGGCATCTCCTTTGACGCCAAGCCGCCGGAACTCGCCCAGGCGGTAGCCGGCGCGGTGAGCCTCTTCCTTGACCCGAGCAAGGCCAAGGCGGCCGCGGCGCTTGCCTCGACCGTTGCCGCGACGGCGCCCGGCGCCACACCGGCGACGCCCGACGTCGCCGCTCCGAAAGCGTCCCCGGCGCCCGAGCCGGAGCCCGCTGCCGCGCCGCCGCCCGCGGAGCCGCAGTTCACGGTCACCTCGATCGTCGGTAAGGCCAACGGCGGGATGGCCGTCATCAACGGCCGCGTGGTTGAGGTGGGGGACACGATTGACGGGGCCAAGGTGATCGCCGTCCGCCCCCGCTCGGTCGACCTCTTCATCGGCGGCAAGACGATCACAATCCGGCTGTAAGTACGTCTACTCGATCACCGCGACGGTCCACACGCGAAGTTCCGGCACCTTGAGTTGCATAGCGCCGCCCTCGGTCCCGAGCACGGCCTTCAGCGGCTCGGCATCGTAGCTCAGAAGCTGCACCTGCTGCCCCGCCCCGATCCCGGCGGGAAGGCTCCCGATCGTCACGTCCTTCTGCGGCCGCAGGCGCTTCGCCGCGGCGTCGTAATCGCGATTCACGAGGTGCAGCACAACGGGGCCGCTCGTCCCCTTCCGCCGCGCGGTCACGAGCACCGTGGCCGGGGCCTTGAGGCCGCGCGCGTCGGCCGTCTCGAAATCGTCGAACCACTGGGCGTTATTCTTGATGAATTGATACATGGGCGCGTACGCCTCGACCGGCGCCGCGTACCAGTGCGTGCCCAGTTCCTTGGTGAAGCACCACTGGCGTTTCGGGTGCGGCACCATGAACCACTCGCCGTGGGCGTAGGTCAGGGCGATCCAGAACCGCACGAGGTCCTCGGCTTGGTTGGCCTTGACGAACGCGTAATCCCAGCCGCCGGCCGTGACCAGGCAGGGCTTGCCGAAGGCCTGGGCCTGCTCGAAGTCGGGCAGCACGCGCGCGAGGTCCCCCGTGCCCTTTTCGGCGTGGAACTCGGCCTCGCACACGATGTGCGTCAGGTACTTTGCGACGATGCGATGCCGCTCCTCGACCAGCCACGCGTTGGCCGACAGGAGGATCGGGTGCCCGGCCGCCTGGGCGCCCACCTCGCCCAACTCGCGCACGAAATCGGCGGCGGCCTCCAGGTGGAACCGGTCGAACTTGTCCATGAGCGGGATCTTGCGGCGGACCTTCAGGTACTCGGCCCGGGTCGTCGCCGATTTGCGGATGAGGTCGCGGAAGTCGAACGTCGCGAGGTCCGAGACGCCCGCCTTCGCCAGCTCCTCGGGCGTGGCGTTCTTCCTGAGGTACTCGCGGAAGGCCGCGATGCAGTAGTCGCACAGCCCGCCGCCGAACGCCGTGGCCGGCTGCGCCACGCCCAGGTGATCGTCAACGTGCAGGCCGTCGGCCCCGCCCGCCATAACGCGGCGGACCTCGCTGCGGCAATGCTCGCGAAACGCCGGATGGTTCGTGCAGCCGAACCACGTTTTCTGACCCTGGTAGGTATGGTCGAAAAGCCACGGGACCTCGATCGGGTTGCCCTCGATGTNNAGGCACCACATCGAGCCTGTGCAGCGGACGCCGAGGTCGTGGAGCTTCCTGACATCCTCGGCCTTCTCCGTCCCGCCCCACGCCACGAACGTGGCACCATAGGCCTTGTACGCGGCCTCGTCGGCGGCATACATGAAGGCCGCGTCGGAGTGCTTGAGAACGGGGGCAGCGGCCGCGGCGTGGGCGGCCG
>PMZT01000282.1:0-3523 GCA_003170085.1 Planctomycetia bacterium
GGGGCCGCCCCTACGAAGGCAAACGGCAACTGCCAGAAAAAACGGCCACACCCGGAAGGACCAAGAAGGGGAAAACCCAGGCCGGTGTGCAGCCGGGGCTACTCGTCAAGCGACGTCAGGCCCTGGCGAATGGCGTACTTGGTCAGCTCGGCCACGCTGTGCATGTCGAGCTTTTCCATAATCTGGTGGCGGTGGGTCTCGATGGTCTTGGGGCTTACGTTGAGCGAGACCGCAATCTGCTTGGTCGTGCGGCCCTCGGCAATGAGTTGGAGCACTTCGCGTTCGCGCGCCGAGAGGGCCGCGTCGGGGGTGGTTTCCTGCCCGGCCGACTGGTTCAGGTAATCCGCGATCACCACGCCGACGATGCGCGGGCTCAGGTAGACCTCGCCGCGGAGAACGGCGGCAATGGCATGGCTAACTTCCTCGAAGGCGCAGTCCTTCAGCAGATACCCCGAGGCGCCGGCCTTGAGCATCTCCGAGACGTAGCGCTTATCGGAATGCATTGAGAGCGCCAGCACCTTGACGCCCGGCACCGACGCCACGATCTGGCGCGTCGCCTCGAAGCCGTTCAGGTCGGGCATGCTCACGTCGATGACCGCCACGGTGGGGTGCAGTTTTTTGGCAAGCTGGACGGCGCTGCGCCCGTTGTCGGCCTCGGCCACGACTTCCATGCCGTTCTGCTTGGCCAGCAGTGCCCTAAGGCCTTCCCGGATGATCCCGTGATCGTCGGCCAGAAGAATGCGAATGCTCACCCTTGGACTCCCCTCTTGGGCCCATTGTTCTTTTTCAGCGGCGCCACCAGCGTCACCCGCGTCCCCTGCCCGGGCGAAGACTCGATGTCAAGCCGTCCGCCCAGATGCTCCAGGCGTTCGCGGATGTTGAACAGGCCGAACCCGGCGGACGGGCTCCCCGGGGCGCAGGCCGCGATCGCGTCGAAGCCCGCTCCGTCGTCCGTCACCCGCACGGTAAGGGAATCGCCCGCGGCGCTCGTCACCACCCTGACCGACTGCGCCCCGGCGTGCTTGACGACGTTCATGAGCACTTCGCGCACCGCCAGGAAGAGCACCACGCGGACGTCTTCGGCGATCGGCCAGGTCGCGGCATCGCCCTCGATGGCCGTGCGGATGCCGTGCTGCTTCTGAATGCCGTCGAGCAGCCATTCCAGCGCGGGGGCGAAACCCAACTCGTAGAGGATCGGCGGGCTCAGGTCGAACGTCAGCGAACGCGTATCCTGAATGGCCTGGTCGATGAGGCTGCGCACTTCGGCCACCAGGGCGACGTCGGAGGCCTGCGGCAGGACGGCCTTGAGCGCCTGTGCCCGTATGCGGGCCAGCGCCAGTGTCTGACCGATCTGGTCGTGCAGAAAAACGGCGATGCGGCGGCGCTCGCGCTCTTCGCTCAGGACCAGGCGGGAGGTCAGCGACCGCAGGCGCTTCTGATAGTTGGCGACCAGGGCCTCGGCCTTCTTCTGCGCCGTGATGTCCTCGGCCGAACCGAGGATCTGCCGGGCCGAGCCGTCGGCCCCCCGCAAGAACAGCGTGTCGCGGGACCGGAGCCAGCACCATTCGCCCGATTTGTGCCGCATCCGGTATTCGATCTCCCGAATCTCCCCGTCCTGCACGTCGGCCATCTTGCGATGATGCTCGGCCACTGCGGCGGCATCCTCCGGATGCACCAACTGGGCCATCACCAGGGGGCCCATCTCCTGGACCTCCTCGGGCGTATAGCCCAGGGTGGCGCTGATTTCACGGTTCGCGTAGGCGTTACGCTGCTCGGCCAGGTCGTAAATGTAGACCAGCAGCGGATCCGTGTCCACGATTCGCTGAGCGAAGCGGCGGCTCTCCTCCAGCGCCTCCTGGGCCTGCTTGCGCGCGGTGATGTCCTGGGAAACCGACATGCCCGCCACCACGTTGCCCTGGTCGTCGCGAATCGGCAGAACGTGAATCTCGTGGGTCCGGCCCTGCCGCGTCACTTCGAACACGCTCGCGGAGCCGGCCAGGGCTTCGCGATAGCGGGGCTCAAGGAGGACACTCGCCTCCGGCGGGGAGACCTCCCACAGGGTTCTCCCTTCCACCTTCTCCTTGGACAGGCCGGCCGCCGCCAGGCCCGTGCCGTCGGCGAGCGTGTATCGGAGCTCGCGGTCGAACAGAATCACCGCACCGTTCGGGAAGTTCCTGGTCAGCGTACGGTAGCGGGCCTCGCTCTCGCGAACGGCCTCTTCGGCGCGGTGCCGCTCGGTCACGTCCACCGAATACACCCGCACGGAATCCGTATGCGGCACCAGGTGCACGGCCTGCGCGAAGAAGGCATCGCCGATGCCGATTTCCAACATCAGAACCTGCCTGTCGCCGCCGCGGAAACGCTGTATGTTCGCCTTCACGCCGGCGAGCAGCGCGTGGTCCATGCCCTTTTCCGCAAGATCGGGGAACCGGCGTACCGCCTCCGGATTGGCGTAACGGATCGCGCCGTCCAAGCCGACCTCGACCACGGGGCTGGGATTCATCTCGGGGAACGTGGCCAGGCGCTCGAGCTCGTGCTCCGCCCGCACGCCTTCCGTCACATCTTCGAGCGTGAACACGAACCCCGCGGTCGCGCCGTCGGCGTCGCGCAACGGCGCACCGCTGATGCGCAGTTCCACGCGCCTGCCGTCGGGCCGCTCGACCGAGACGCGGACGTCGGCCACAGGGCGCCCGCGGGCCATCATGTCGGCAAAGAGGCGCTCCTTGGCGGCCAGGGGCTGGCCGTCGCGATTGGCGATCCCGAGGTCCGGCGAATCGTAGCCCAGCGAGAGAAGCTCTTCTCGGGTCCGTCCGAGGATCGCCTCGGCCCGGGCGTTGGCGAAGACGATTCGGCCCTCGCGGTCCAGACGCAGGATGCCCGCGGGGCTCGTTTCCATGATGCGGCTGAGGAAGTCGCGTTCCTGGCGGAGCGAGACCAGGGCGTCGCGGCGCTCGACCACCTTGGCCCACAGGGCCGCCAGCGCGCAGCACACCGTCTCCGCGGGTCTTTGCACAGTGTGGGTTCCGCCACCCCCCCCCGAGCGGCAACTACAGTATAGAATCTAAACGGTGTCAAAGCAACCGACCGGACCCATTGTTGCCGGCCAAGGGTGGCACACCCGCGGCGGGCGAAAGCATGTTCTTGGGCCTCGAACGACCCTGCTTTCCCGCCGCGGCGGGCGAAAGCAGGGCACCCACAAAAACAATGTTGACGCACCGCTAATGCTGGGCGATGGAGAAGTACCAGTACGCGTAACCGCCGGCGCTTGCGGCCGCGAGCAGGCTGATGACGAACCAGATCACCGCGCCCTTGTGCTCGCGGAGGTGCCGCATGAAGTCCTGGAACTTCTCCATGTACACGTAGAAGACCGGCGTCACGAAGAGCGTGAGGCTCTGCGAGAAGATAAGCCCGCCGACGACCGCCAGGCCGAGCGGCCGCCGCGCCTCGCCGCCGGCGCCGAAGCCCAGGGCGATCGGCAGGCCGGCCATGAGGGCGCACATGGTGGTCATCATGATCGGCCGGA
>PMZT01000282.1:3530-5091 GCA_003170085.1 Planctomycetia bacterium
CGTTCTTCTTCACCAGGCCGATCAGCATGATGATGCCGACGTATGCATACAGCGAGAGGTCCACGTTGAAGATATACAGGGTCAGCAGCGCCCCGAACCCGGCGAACGGCAGGGCCGTCAGGATCGTCAGCGGGTGGTAGAAGTTCTCATAGAGGATGCCCAGCACCATGTAAATCACCAGGATCGCCACCAGCAGGAGGATGTTCATGCCCTTCAGCGACGTCTGGAAGGCCTGGGCCGTCCCCTGGAAACCCGTGCTGATGGTGGGCGGAAGCATCTCGCGGGCCAAGGCGTTGATCTGATCCACCGTCGGCCCCAGCGAGTACCCCGGCGCCAGGTTGAACATGATCGTCGCCGACGGGAGCTGGCCGGAGTGGTTGATCACCATCGGGCCGGTGCCTTCCTTGAGGTCGGCCACGGAATTGATGGGCACGAGTTGGCCCTGCGACGAGCGGATGTAGAGCCACCGGACGACCTCGGGGTTCTCCTGGTACTCGGGCAGCAACTCCAGAATGACCTGGTACTGATTGTTCGGGGCCAGGATGGTCGAGACCTGCGTGGAGCCGTAGGAGTCCGACAGGGCCCGCTCGATCTGGTAGGCCGTGACGCCCTTGGCCGAGGCCTGGTCGCGATCGATATTCACGTTGAGCTGCGGGTTCGCGAGCAGCATGTCGCTCGTGACGTCCTGGACGCCCGGCACCGTCTTGATCTTCTCCAAAAGCGCCGTGGCGTTACGGTACAACTCACCGGTATCGGGGCTTGAGAGGGTGTACTGGTACTGGGCCTTGGAGAAACGGCCGCCGATGGTAATCGCCTCGGGCACTCGCGGAAAAGCCGTCATGCCCGGAACCGCGGCAAGCTTCGGGCGAAGAACCTGGACGACCTGCTCGACGCCCAGGGTGCGCTCGCTGCGCGGCTTCAGAATGACGAACATGCGGCCCTGGTTACCGAGCGACGAGCCGCCGGCGCCGCAGCTCGACATGAACCTGAGAACGTTCGGGTCTTGCTGGATGATGGAGGCCAGCACCTGCTGGTGCTCGAACAGCGACTTGTAGGAGATGCCCTGGGCGCCCTCCGTGCTGACCATGATCTGGTCGCGGTCTTCTATGGGCAGGAAGCCCTTGGGCATGATGTAGAACAGGATCCCCGTGCCGACGAGAATCCCCAGAGAGATCACCACCGTCGCCAGCCGGTACTTCAGGGCCAGGCTCAACGTCCAGTCGTAGACTTTGAGCATGAGGTTGAACACGGCCTCTGAAGCCATGTAGATGTGGCCGTGGTGGACGTGCGCCGGGTCCTTGAGGAACCGGCTCGAGAGCATCGGCGTCAGCGTCAGCGAGACGAAGCCCGAGACGAGCACCGCCGCGCCGATCGTAACGGCAAACTCGCGGAACAGCCGGCCCACGATGCCGCCCATGAAGAGCACCGGAATGAACACCGCCGCCAGCGACAGCGTCATCGAGAGGATCGTGAACCCGACCTCCTTGGCCCCGTCGAGGGCAGCCTGCAAACGGGGCTTGCCCATCTCCATGTGGCGGACGATGTTCTCGAGCATGACGAT
>PMZT01000222.1 GCA_003170085.1 Planctomycetia bacterium
AAGGAACCACCTGCCAGAATCCGCGGTCACACTCTGTAAAACGCGGTCGGCGTCAAAACGCTTGAAAGTCGCGCGTCGGGCCGCTAGAATCCCAAGGTCTGGCCTCGGACAAGCGGAGGGCACGGGGTTCCGGCTTCACCCTGGGACTTCGGACTTTCCGCTGGAACGGTTTTTTCAGGGGCGGCGTAGCCAAGCGGTTCAAGGCACCGGTTTGCAAAACCGGCATATTTCGTGGGTTCGAATCCCACCGCCGCCTCCAAGTTTCCCTCGAACATCCGCGTTTTCCTTGGGCACTTCACCGTCGCGGCCCTTGCACACTTGCGCGGCGGGTCTCCGCACCCGCTGCGCAAAACCTAAGAACGTGGATGAGAACCGCCTGGGCTATGTGGCACACCCGCCCTCGGGTGTGCTGGCACAGCCGGGGGCGGCTGTGCCACAATGGTCTTATCCCGGCAGGACCACGCCGCTTGCCTTGAGTTCCCTAAAGAATTCTCGAAGCCGCTCTAGCGCTTCGGCGTCGGGATGAAGCGTGCCCCACTCCCACCGCGCCACCGACAGCTTGTGCCGCCCGATGCGTCTGCCGAGTTCTTCCTGGGTCATGCCGGCCGCTTGGCGCAGGGCGGTGATGAAGGCGGGGCTGGGCGTGCCTTCCAGGTTCATGGCCAGCGCCCGCACGTGGTCCAGGAATCGGACGCCTTCGGGGGTGAAGGCCGTTTCGCCCCCGCGGTCGCTCGTGGCCATGCGGCCGGGCACTTCCACGAACACGGTCCGGCCCTCGGCCAGCTTCATCGTATAGGGCAGGCCGGGCGCGTCCAATGCCGGCCGTCGCGCCCGCCCGCGCCGATACGGAGCCTTCTTTGCGGTCAAGGTCATGGCTTCACCTCATTTCCAGTAGACGGTGATGAACACGGTAACGCGGCCCGCCGCGTCGGTGTCCAGCGCACACACGATTTCCAATTTCAGCCCGTCCGTCGCCCGGCCGGCCAGCTTCCACTTGGGGCGGCCGAAATCGTCCGGGCCGTCGTCCAGCACGGCTGCCGGAGATGTGAGGACGGACAGAATGTCCGGCCAGAACAGGCCGCGTTCATCCATGCGGCGGGTAAAATGAGCCAGCACACGCCAGCGCCCGGTGGCAACGCATCGCCGGATGTCGGCCAGGGCTTTTTGCGCCTTGCGGTTCATCGTCCTCATAAATATACGGCATCCTATGCGGTAGGTCAAGGCGGATGTTTTCGGAACTCTCCTTTTACCCTCGGAATCCGCGTCTTCCTTAGATTCCATACCGATCGGTGTACTCCCCGGAATACCATGTGTCAGCCTCTGCCAATCCGGAGCTTCAATTCCTCGACGAGCGCGCGAAGCCTTTCGGCTGGCACGGGCCGTGCCGGGTCGTAGTCCGGGATCACCTTATAGAACTTTGCTGAGACGAGCGGATACTTGGCCTGCAACTCTTCATGCGTTATTCCCAGGAGGACGGGAAGGACAAATGACTTTCCCCCGATCTCCATCGATAGGGCTGTATTGAGTTCGGTCTCGGTCCAGTTCTTCTTCCTCAGGAAGTCGTTGCTGAGGAATACAACGACGAACCGTGAACGGACCAACCCATCCTGAATCTTCTTGACAAGGGTGTCACCCCACACCACCTCGCCCTCGTCCAACCACGGCTTCATCCCGTGCTCCTGCATCAACTGGGCGAACGGCCTCACGGCAGCGTCCTTGTCTTCTGAAGCGTGGCATAGGAAGGCATCATACTCCTTCGTAGATGCCGGAAGGTCTGCGGCCCGCTGCCGCCGCTTCTTGCCGCCCTTGGCTTCAAGGCGAACCTTCTCAAGTTCGGCCGCCCAGCGTTCGAGTTCGTCGGCCAAGCTCACGTTGCCCGGTAGATGCCGCTGCGCGAGTTCGTGCCACCAGCTCCAATACCCGCCCAAGTCCGTGCGCCCGGCTTCGGCGGCAGCGGTTCGAAGCCATTCCAGGGCAGTTTTAACGGATTGGTGGCAACCCCAAGCGTTACTCGCCTCCATCACGATGTTGAGGTAGCGAGTCGTTAGGCCAAGGACGGTTCGTGCGGCCTCGCGGGTCTCCGGCGAATCGGTTTCAGGGAGTTTTCCCCACTTGTTTAGGGCGTCCGCGATAGAACGAAGCGCATGAGCATTGCTGGCTGGGTCGTTCGCCATGACCTACCCTTTCGGTTCCGGATTAACGGCATCAGGCGGAGCACTCCAGAGCGGCTTAACGGTATCAGGCGGGGCAGTCCAGAGTGTCTTATCGTTCTCGTCGTACAGGCTTAGCGACGGCCCGGACTTGAGCGCGCATAGGCTGGCGCGGACCTTGCCCGCTGCGTCGAACAGGGCCAGCCCCTGCCCGTCCTTGCGCACGTCCAGCGCCACGCCGCCCTTGCCCGCTGCATTGTACAGTTTCAGCGACGGCCCTTCCTTGTCCACGGACAGAATCCCGCGCATCTTGCCTTTCTCGTCGAACAGGTTCAGGCCCGGCCCCTCTGTGGCCACGAACAGCACCTCGCGGGGATTACCCGCCTCGTCGTACAGGCTTAGCCCCGGCCCGGACTTGAGGGCGCCTAGGCCGGCGCGGACCTTGCCGGCTGCGTCGTACAGGGCCAGCGTCGGCCCGTCCTTGCCCACGCCCACGTTCACACGGGGCTTGCCCGCCGCGTCGTAAAGGAACAGCCCCGGCCCGTCCTTGCTCACGGTCAGCGCGGCGCGGTGCTGGCCCGCCTCGTCCCACAGGATCAACTCCGGCCCGCCTGTGCCCATGCATAGCATCGCGCGCGTCTTGCCATTCGCATCCTCAAGAACAAACTTGCCCGCGTGGATCTCCTTGACGGCGACCCCGCCGGCCTCGCCGGCCGGCGCTCCTGCCGTTGCCGGCCTGAAGGTTCCGGCCAGAATACACACGGCAAGCACCAGGCCCACGGCGAGCAGCAGCCAGCGGTTGCGGCGCTTCGCGCGGGTCAGTTCCCGCTCCAGGTTCTCTAAGCGTTCTTCGGTAGTCATGTCAGGTTCCTTTTCTTCTGGCCAGGAGTCGCACTATACCCAAGACCGCACATACGAGACCGCTCAGCCCAGTGACGCCAAACATAAAGGCACCTATGACTATTTTGCCCGATTCAGAGTACGGATACCCGCGTTCATAGTACATGATCGTCCCAACCGCGACGGCCATCGCTACTGAAATCAGCACGATACCCAGCGTTAGTCGCCGCCAGCCGCCCTTTTCGCCTTGTGTCACTTGTCTTCCTCCTTGTGTACCGCCCTGGTTCTCCCGGCCTTCTTCGGTCGTCATGGCAAGCCCCCCTTGGTGGAAGTCCGGCGCGTGTTATGGGTGCCCGGCCCGTTGCCGGGCGTTCTGTTCACGTGTCCATGCTATCGACCCAAGGTTATCAATTCAAGGTTATGCGCCGCCCAGCGGTCGCCACATCGGCACGGCTACGGCTGGTGCCGTGGCCTGCTCGACGCCGTAGCCTTACCGCGCCCTCGGGTCGAATGCGTCGCGGAGGCCGTCGCCGACGAAGTTGAGGCCGAGCAGCGTGGCGCCCAGGAATGAGCAGGGCATCACCAGCAGCCACCAGTACACGCGCACGGGGTTGAGGGCCTCGATGGCGTCGCTGGCCAGCGTGCCCCACGAGGCCAGCGGCGGCGGCACGCCAAGGCCGAGGAACGAGAGGAAGGATTCCTGGAGGATCGCCAGCGGCACGGTCAGCGTGGCACAGACGAGGATCGGCCCGGTCAGGTTCGGCAGCATCTCCTTGACGATGATCCGCGGGGCGCCGGACCCCAGCGCCCGGGCCGCCTGCACGAACTCGGCCTCGCGCAGCGACAGCACCTGCCCACGCACCACGCGGGCCATCGTCAGCCACGACACGCCGCCGATCGCCATGAACAGCACGACCATGCGCAGCCAGATCGTTTGCTCGGCAAAGAGGACCAGCAGCAGGATCACGAGCAGGATGTAGGGCAGGCCATACATGACATCGACGATGCGCATCATGACCGTATCGAGGCCGCGGCCGGCGTAGCCGCTGGTGATGCCCCAGAACGTGCCGATGAGAATGCTGACGGTTGCGGCCGCCAGGCCCACACCGATCGAGATGCCGCCGCCGATCAGCGTTCGCGCGAGGAGGTCCCGGCCCAGCGGGTCCGTGCCGAAGGGAAACTCGAGGCTCGGCGGCTGCGGGTGGATGCCCGGCTGCGGCGTGCGATACGGTTCCGGCTGGCCGCGCATCACGGCTACATGGTTCCACGCGATTCCGGCGAGGCTCGACGCCACGACGATGGCCAGGAGCGCGAGGCCCGCCATCGCCAGGCGGTTGCGGCGGAAGCGGCGCAGCGCCAGCGCCATCGGCGAGAGCGCCGGGCGGAGCGCATCGGCCGGGCCGGCGGGCTGCGGGATTTCGGCCGAGTTACTCATACCTGATCCTCGGATCGAGCCACGCGTACCCCAGGTCCACCGCCAGGTTGAACACGACCAGCAGCACCGCGTACAGCAGCACCGTGGCCAGGATGAGCGGGTGGTCGCGGTGGAGGGCGGAATCGACGAAGTGCGTCCCCACGCCGGGAATGGCAAAGATCTTCTCGACCACGAACGAGCCAGTGAAGATCGAGGCGGCCGCCGGCCCCAGGTACCCCAGCACGGGCAGCCAGGCGTTGCGGAGGGCGTGGTCCAGCAGGACGGAGTGCTCGGGCAGACCCTTGGCCCGCGCGGTCCGGATGAAATCGGCCGAGAGGACCTCGAGCATTCCCGTGCGCACCAGCCGCGCGATGTACGCCGCCGGCAGCGCCGCCAGCGCGATCGCCGGCAGGACGATCTGGCTGGGGCTGCCCCAACCGCCCACCGGCAGCCATCGCAGGCAGAGGGCGAAGACCGCCAGCAGCACGCTCGCGATGACGAACGACGGCTGGCTGATGCCGATCATCGCCCCGACCATCGCCCCGTAATCGGTCAGCGACCGCGGGCGGGCGGCACTCGCGACCCCGGCGGCCGTGCCCACGACCAGGGCGATCGCCAGGGCACAGATGCCCAGCGTCAGGCTCACCGGAAACGCGGGGGCCAGGATGTCGTGGATCACGTTTCGGTTGGGGTACTTGATCGAGGAGTGGCCGCGCAGCGACACGATGTCCCACCCGTACAGGAGGTACTGCTGCCAGAGCGGCTTGTCGAGATGGAACTCGGCCATGCGCGACGCCAGGACCTCCGGCGGCAGGCCCTTCTCCTGGACAAACGGGCTGCCCGGCGCCGCGTGCATCAGCAGGAACGCCACGGTGTAAATGGCGAGCAGCGTGGGGATGAAGTACAGCAGCCGCCGTAGGATGTAGTGCAGCATGGTTTGCGATTCCGCGTGCTAACCTACAACGCTATGAATTTCAACCGACAAGCCCCGTAGGGGCGTTTTTCTTAGCCCAGGGCGAAGACTTTGGTCGAGCCCTGGGTAAGCGTGGCCCCCGGCAGGGTCAAGCCCCGGCAGGGGCGTCTTGCCGCACGATTGGCACACGGACGCATCTGCCCAAGGCGCCCCGATGGGGCTTGATTAACGCGCTTTCGTATGCGTACCCAGGGTTCGGGCTTCGCCCATCACCCTGGGCTAAGAAAGACGCCCCTCTGGGGCTGACCGCCAATCTGCCAAGTGGCGTTGTAGTATTACACCGTGCAGGATAATGCCGTGAAGGCGCCGTGGCAAGCGAAACACACGATGCTCACCCTCTGGCGTACAGCCGCGGCAGCGGTTATCGTATTGATTGAGGCCATGACCGCGCCCCGGCCGTCCGGGGGCGCCAGGCCCTGCGATGCGAAAGGAACCGCCGTGGCCGGATTGGAAATGCCGGAACTCCTCGATAACTTCTTCAAGGCCTTCGTGCCGATATTCGTTTCGGTCGACGCCATCGGCGTGTTGCCGCTCTTCGTGGGCCTGACGGAGGGGATCGACCGGCCGGCCCGGAAGCGCATCATCGGCCAATCGCTCATCACGGCCCTCCTGGTGGCGGTGGCGTTCATCTTCTTCGGCAAGTGGGTCTTCGGCCTGATGGGCATTACGGTGGGGGATTTCGAGGTCGCCGGCGGCGTGATGCTCTTCGTGATCGCCGTTCTCGACCTCGTGAGCCAGTCCAAGGGGTCGCGCTACGCCCTCCAGACGATCGGTGCCGTGCCGCTGGGCACGCCGCTCATCGTCGGCCCGGCCACGCTTACCATGTCGCTCATCCTTGTCGATATTTACGGCACGTGGGTGACCGTCGTGGCGATTATCCTCAATATCGCCATCGCGGGGGCCGTGTTCCTGAGCGCCGACGCTCTCACGCGGATCCTCGGCCGCGCCGGGTCGCAGGCCGTGGCCAAGGTGGCGAGTCTCATTCTGGCGGCCATCGCGGTCATGATGATTCGCAAGGGCATGCCCGAGGCCGTCTCGGCCATCGTGAGCGCGATGCACAAGTAATGCTACAGCGCCGCTTGGAAACTATCTCGGAACGGCCTTTGTTTGTGGCACAG
>PMZT01000273.1 GCA_003170085.1 Planctomycetia bacterium
GGAACAGCGGCATGTTCATCTGGCGGGCCCGTACGCTGCTGGAGGCGGCCAAGCGGCACCTGCCCGAGACATACAAGGAACTTGCGGGCGCCGCCGCGGCGCTGGGCGAAGCGGCGTTCCCGCGGCGGGTGCTGGAGGTCTTCCAACAGATCAACCCGGTTTCGATCGACTACGGTATCATGGAGAAGGCCGACGACGTCTGGTGCGTGCCGGCGGCGTTTGCCTGGAACGACATCGGAGGCTGGCTGGCGACCGAGCAGTTCATTGCGGCCGATGACCGCGGCAACCATGTGCGTGGCGACGTCTTTCTTGACGAAGTTTCCAGCGCGATCGTCATCGGCACGCCCGGCCGCCCGATCGTTGTCGCGGGCCTGGCGGACTGCGTGGTGGTCCAGGGCGACGGCGGCACGTTGGTGTGCTCGAAGTCGGCCCTGGGGCGTATCCGGCAGATCGTCGGCCGCGTCCTGGAACCGAAGAAGAGATGACGGCGCCCCNNGGCGGGGGCCGAGGTAGAATTCCTGCCTGCCCAAAGTCCGGACCTGAATTCCACCGGCCCACGTCTTATCTTGGTACCTACCCCGCCGGCTGTGAGCCCATCGGCGTGGCCGCAGGGGAGGATTACTCGGACGGATCGAAGTTGATCCGTTCTTTCTCGACCACCAGCGGCCGGCGAAGCACCTGGGTATGGATGGCGCCGACGTACTCGCCCACGATGCCGAGGAAGAACAACTGGACCGAAGCGAACAGGAACAGGCCGATCACCAGGGGTGCGATGCCCACCGAGAACTCGTTCCAGTAAATGAGCTTGTAGACAAGATACGCCAGGCCGATGAAGAGGCTCGCCAGGCCCATCAGGAAGCCCGCCATCGTGGCCAGGCGCAGCGGCACCTTCGAGTGATTGGTCATGCCGAGCATGGCCATGTCGTANNCCGATGTCGCAGATGAGGCCGCGGAAGTACGGGTAGGGGTCGCCGATGTGGCGAAGGATCTCGATGACCTGGCGGTCGTAAAGGCCGAAGCCGGTGAAATTCTTGATGAGGCGGACCTCGGAAAGGCCCGCGATGAAGTGGTAATACAGCTTGCGGACCAGATACATCGGCTTGGCCTCGTCGCTGCCCTTCTTGACGCCGACGACGACCTTGTAGCCCTCTTCCCATTTCCGGAGGAACTCGGCGATCATGTCGGGCGGGTCCTGGAGGTCGGCGACAATGGAGATGACGGCGTCGCCGCCGGCCTGGAGCAGGCCGTGAAATGGCGAGCGGATGTGGCCGAAGTTCCGGGCGTTGACGATGATCTTGACGCGCTTGTCTTGGGCGGCGATCTCCTTGAGGATAGGCACCGTCCGGTCCGTCGAAGCGTTGTCGATGAAGAGGTGCTCGTAGGCGTACTGGGGCAGCGCTTCAAAGACCTGCTTCACCCGCGCATAGACCTCGCGGACGTTCTCTTCCTCGTTGTAGCAGGCCGTGACGATGCTGATCCGTTTTGTATTCGATCCGGTCATAGATCTCTGGGTCCTATCGCGGCAAGAGTTCCGCCCTTGTCCCGGGATCAATCGCTACGGCCGCTCTACCAGGTCGCCTTCAAGTGACCGCAGGGCCGAGCGCACTTCATCGGGGGTAAGGTCGTCCACCTTGATCAGATCGAAATCGTCCTTCATCATGACCAGGGCCAGGCCGCTGCCGGTGCGCTTCTTGTCTTTCCCCAGGGCCTCGACGAGGGCCTGCGAGTCCCACTCTTCGTGCCGTGGGCGGACGCACAGGCTTGGCCTGAGCAGTTCGCGGGAGAGTCTTTCCTTCACCGCGGCCGAGAGGAGGCCCCGGCGACAGGCCACCTCGTTGGCCAGCAGCATCCCCAGCACGACGGCCTGGCCATGAGGAATCCGGAAGGCCGAGGTGGCCTCCAGCGCGTGGCCGAAACAGTGTCCGAAGTTCAGCAGGTTGCGCCGGCCGGTGTCGAATTCGTCGGCGGCGAAGTACGCGTACTTGATCTCGAGGGAGTTCCGGATGGCCGTTCCCAGGGCGGGTAAATCGCGCGCCTTCAGAAGGGGCAGGAGGCGGGCCAGTTCGCGCGTTTTCTCCGGTCCGCCCATCATGTGCAGCTTGATCACCTCGCCCAGCCCGCTGGCGTAATCGGTCTCCTTCTGCGTGAGCACGAAGGCGGGATACAGGTAGACCGCCTTGGGCGGGTAGAAGGTGCCCAGGAGGTTCTTGAAGCCCTTGTAGTTGAGGGAGGTCTTGCTGCCGATGCAACTGTCGGCCTGGGCCAGCAACGTCGTGGGCACGAAGACCCACGGGATGCCGCGGTACAGCGTGGACGCCACGAAACCGGTCAGATCCTGAAGGATGCCGCCGCCGATGGAGACCAGGGCGAGGTTGCGTTTGGCGGAACGGCCTATGAGGAGGTCGTACAGCGCCTCGACCCCCGCCAGGTTCTTGCGTTCCTCGGACACGGCGAATACTTCAACGAAGTTGCGGTCCATGCCGGCGAGGCAGCCCTCGGCATGGCACTTCCAGACGTTCTCGTCCACCACGACGAGGCGGTGGGGCGAAGCCTCCAGGCGCGACACGAAGTCCGGGGCATCGGACCACTCAACGGCATAATCGCGCAGGAGCGAGTGGATGTTCATCAGAGGCATGAGTAACCCCCATCCACAATCACCACTTGGCCGGTCATGTAACTATTGTGCTCCGAGCCGAGGAACCCCACCACCTCGGCCACCTCGGCGGGCCGTGCCATCCGCCGGAGCGGGATGGTTTGGGCGATCGCCTCGAGTTCCGCCGGCGGGTTGTTGCGGCGCGTCAACTCCGTGTCGGTGTATCCCGGCGCCACCGCGTTGACCAGCACCTGGTAGGGCGCCAGTTCGACCGCCAGGGCGCGCGTCAGCCCGTTGAGGGCGGCCTTGGTGGCCGAGTAGACCGCCCGCCGGGGCTTGGCGACCACGCTCCAAATGGAACTGATGTTCACGATGCGGCCGTACCGCCGCGCCATCATGCCGCGGGCGAGCGTTCGGGTCAGGCGCAGGGGCGCCGTCAGGTTGACTTGGAGCATGGCGTGCAGGTCTTCATCGGAGAACTCGGTTCCCCCGCCCAGCACGTTGATCCCCGCACAGTGGACCAGCACGTCCACGTCGGTGTTCAACTGAGAGAGGAACGAGTCGACCGACTCGTCGGAAAGCAAGTCCAGTTCCGCCCGGGTAGGCGTCAGCACGCGGGCGCCGTCCTGCCGGAATCGCGCGGCTATGGCGGCCCCGATGCCGCGCGAGGCGCCCGTGATGAGAGCCACCCGCGACTTCATTCGTACTTCCCTCCGGCGGACTCGATGGAAGCCTTGTACCGCGATTCGAGCATCGCAATACGCTGGTCATCCTCGATGGAGATGATCTTGTAAAAGTCGCGTTTGTTCTTCAGCCAGAGCAGTTCGAATCCCACCGCCTTCAGGATGCCCTTGTCGGCGTTGGGGCTAAGGGCCTCCGGGCACTGAAAGATGACCTTGCGCGTTTCATAGCGGTTGATGGTGCCCTTGGGCAGATCGCGGAAGAACGGCAGCGAATGAGCCGACACGCCGCCGCCGATCACGTTCTCCAGCGACCGGGCCTTGGATTTCAGGAAGATCTCGCGCGTGAGCGCCAGCACCTTGGGGCTGTTGATGTCTTCGCGGGTCAGCCCCATCGAACCGGTGAGGTCCACCCGGCCCAACACGATGCCGTTGAGCAGGCCGATTTCCGGAAGGGCCAGCATTTCGTCAAACACGTTGCAGGCCTGAATGGTCTCGATGTTGATGAAGAAGGCGATCTGGTCGCGGTCGTCCGGCGGGAAGGCCAGTTTGGTGGCCGCCAGGTACTTATGAAGCGCGTAAGCACTCTCCACCATGGGGGCTACCACGCGCTCCACGCCGATGACTTTGCACTCGTACATGTCGCGAAGGGCCTCGCAACCGCCGATCTTGATCGTCAAGCCCAGACCGGCTTTCATGCACACCTCTTTGAGGCGCAGCGCCTCTTCCAGGCGCGTCCCTTCGGCCTCAAACTCCGCCTTGATGCCGACGACATGGTGGTTCTCGCGGAGGTCCTTCAAGGCGTCGGCCATCTTCCGTTCCAAGAGATTCATGGGATGTGTTCTCCTTGTGCCAGAGGTTCATTCCTGAGTCTATTATCGACAGCCCTTACGGCTTTTCATGCGGGATTATCGGGGCGATCATGTTCGATTGAAGCTCTTCCCGGTCCAGGAACGGGTACATGTCTTCCAGTGCGGCCGAGACGATCCGGCCGTCGGGCAACGTCCGGGAGCTCAGCCGGGGCTCGAACTCCTGCTTGGGATCCAGCACCACCTCCGTCACGACCGGTCCCGGCAGCGAGAGCACTTCATCGAGGGCCGGGCCGCACTCCTGCCGGTCGATGCGGCGGGCCGCCAGGCCGTACGCCTGGGCAATTCTGACCGGGTCGGGAAACGAGACGCCGCTGGCGGGGCTTTCGCCGACCACGCGCCCGAAGAAGTTCTGTTGCGTGGTGCGGATGGAAAGATAACCGCCGTTATTCAGGACGAAAAGTTTGATCGGCCACCGATGATGCACGACCGTCTGGAGTTCCTGGAGGTTCATCTGGACGCTGCCGTCGCCGGCCAGGCAGATGACGCGCCGGCCTTCGCGCGCCACGGCGGCGCCGATGGCCGCCGGCAGGTCGTAGCCCATCGAGGCGGCGCCGGAGTTGGTGAACATCCGCAGGCCCTTCCGGATACGCCCTGCCTGGAACGGCACCACGCACGCCGTGCCGTCGCCGCAGACCACCACATCATCCGGCCCGAGGCGATTGAAAAGCTCGTGTACGAAATGGTACGGGTTCAACGGCCGGTCCGGTCGTTGATGGCCGGGCTGGAGCACCGGGTAGCGGGCCACCCGCTCTTTACACCAGGCCAGCCAAGCGGCATGTCGGCCGGCGTCGGCCCGCCAGGGCGAAGATCCGCCGTGGCGGAGCGGGTTTCCGACGGGAGCGAGTTGGCGGCCGAGTTCTTCCAGGAAAACTCCAGCGTCGCATAAGACGGCCATGTCCGGGCGCACGGTCGGCTTCTGGAACTCCGCCGGATCCACGTCCACCTGGATCTTGAAAGCGTGGCGGGCAAAGGACGGCCAATTGTAACTGACCTGGCGGATGTTCAAACGACACCCGATGACCAGGAGCAGGTCCGAATTCTGAACCGCAAAGTTGCCTGCCCGGTCGCCGAGGGTTCCAGGGCGTCCGGCATAAAGCGGGTCTTCGGAGTCCATCAAGTCATGCGCCGTCCAGGCCGTCGTGACGGGAACCCCCAGTGGGCGGATGACCCGCTCGAAAGAATCCATCGCGCCAGCCAGCCGGAGGCCTGTGCCAACCAGGACGACGGGGCGCGCTGCTTTCTGCAATCGCGCGACGATCTCGCGACATTGGGCCGCCACGTTGGCGAGGTCCCACCGGGGCCGGTCGGGCTCCGGGTCGTACGGCCGCAGGCGAGATTCATCGATTCGGGCCGCCTGCACATCCACGGGAATGTCGATCCAGCAGGGGCCGCCACGTCCGGAGGTGGCCAAGTGCAGAGCCTTATCGAGATGATAGGCGATGGACTCCGGTTCGGTCACAAGCACGGCGTACTTGGTGATGCCTTTGACCATGCCGACGAGGTCGGCCTCCTGATCGCCGAGCTGTCGCAGGCCGGGAACCTCGTGGCAGCCCATGCAGGTTTCGCGTTTGACCTGTCCGGAAACGACCAGCATCGGAATGGAGTCCGTCCAGGCGCCGAACACGCCGTTGATCGCATTGATGCCGCCCGGCCCCGTGGTCACGTTGATGACGCCGATGCCGCCGCCGGCACGGGCATACCCCTCGGCTGCCATGGCGCAGGCCTGTTCGTGGTGGTTGCAGATGTACTGGATGCGTCGGCATTGGCCGAGAGAATCATTCAGGTGCATCGCCCCGCCGCCGGTCACCACGAACACATGTCGCACGCCGCGGTCGGCCAGGTGGTTCCAGACATAATCGGATACTTTGGTCACACCAGGATTCCTCTGCTGCATCCGAACCCGACGACCTTAACCCCTTGCCGCCCGCCCTCGATGCCACGCGAGGGTGCGCCGGACGGCGTCGGCCAGGTCGATGCGCTCTTCCAGGCCCAGTTCCGTTCGGGCCGACCGTGTCGATGGCACGTACCGTTCCGCCGGCCGGCCCGGCACGGCCTTACCGAGGATGCGGATCTCCGGCGGCGGGACCACGGCCGCCGCCACCGTCCTGGCCAGATCGGCGATCGAGATCGCCCGCTCAGACCCCACATTGTAGGCACGGCACGACTGGCCGGCCAGCAGGATCGTCCACAGCCAGATGGCCATATCGGCGGCGTACAGGTACGAGCGCAGGGACGTTCCGTCGCCTTTGACAAGAATCGGCCGGTTCGCCAAGGCATCGCCAATGAAATTACCCACTGCAAAGTGGATGTCCAGCGGCAAGTATGGCCCCACGAACGCAAAACACCGGGCGATCTTGCACGCCAGGCCCTGCCGCGCCGCATACAGCGTGCAGAGGAGCTCCGCGGCGCGCTTGCCTTCGCCGTAGACCGACTTCGGGTCAGCCGGATCGGGTCCGCCTGTGAACCCTTCGCCGATATGCGACAGATCGTGCGGCTGGCGTCCGTAGACCGCGCCGGAACTCGTGAGCAGGAGCTTCCGCGTGCCGCGCCGCACCGCGAAGTCGAGCGTTCGCCGCGTGCCCTCGACGATCGTGTCGAACATCCCGAGAGGGTCCTCGGTGGCCTGCTTGGCGCTGGCCTCGGTGGCCGCATGGATGATGTGCGAGAACTCGCCCTCGGGGAACTCGAACGTCCGCACATCTCCGGTGTGCAGCCGGACGGCCGGATGGCCCGCCAGGTGCGGGGCCTTGCCGGCAAACGCCTCGGGGTTGCGCGTGAGCACGACGGCCTGCGCGCCCAGGCCGAGCGCCTCGTTGGCCTTCACGAAGCTCTCGAGCAGCCAGCAGCCGACGAACCCCGTTCCGCCGGTGACGAAAAGACGCCCGCCCCGCAGGTCCTCCCACTGGCCCGCGGTATGCGCCAGTATGTGATCCAAGTCTGTGGCGGGAAGGGTCACGGTGTCTGTTCCATTTCGTTCGGAAAGGCGGTCCGGCTCATCATTTCGGCTCCATGACGGCGTACCCCTCGCCCGTGCGCACGGGCTTGAAGTGGGCGGCGATGTACGCCGCGATCTTCCAGCGAGGCTCGTACGGCCGGTTCTTCATTTCGTAGTTCACCGGATAGAGCAACAGCATTCCCAGCAGGTCGTTCGTGGATTGTTCCGCTTGCGCTCTTTGCTGGGGGGAATCGAGCGCGGCCTCAACGGCCTGCGGGTTCGCGAAGTTCAGGACCCAGGCGGGAACCAGCAGTCGCTTCGCCTTTCGGATGTCCTGGATTTTCCGTTCAACGCTCTCGGCCGTGTACACATTGCATCCCCACAGGTAATACTCGTGGGCCAGTTTGCCGCGCTCGCGCAGGTACCGCTCCAGGTTCCAGTCCACTTCCAGGGGCGTCATCACAGAGTCGAACTCGGCGAGCCCCAACTTATCGACCGCCGGCGGAAGACCAGGGTCGGGTATCACGTGGCCGGTCACGAGGGCATAGTGTACGGGCATGAGTTCGTTCCGGTACAGGTAGACCTCCGAAGCCGTCTTGCCCACCAGGCAGAAGAGCACGAAGAGGATGGCGTAGACCTGGAACAGCTTCGGCCGGAACCGGATGAGCAGGGTCATCGTCAGCAGCAAGGCGCCGCAGCCGTACCAGATGACATGCCCGGGGTCGCACCGTCCGAGGGCGCCCGGTATCAGCCCCACGCTCATGGCTGCCAGCGCCAGCACGAGCGGCTTGTGGCCGTCCCGCTCGCCGCGCACCACCGTGTTTGCCAGCACGGGGATCAGGCAGAAAACGCTGAGCAGGTAAAGCACGACGAAGCCCGCCGGAACCACCGGGAAGATGGACGCCCCGGCCGTGAAAAAAAGAATCGAGGCAAAGTACTCGTATGTGAAGAACAGGATGCACGCGGGTAACGACAGGAGGCCCGCCCCTGCAAGCAGCAGGAAACGCCTGTCCGACGTCCAGGCGAGGTATCCGACGTACAGCGTCTGCGCCAGGAAATAGACGAGGCCGACCTCCGGCGATACGCTGAATACCGCGAGCGGTAATCCTATCACGATCAGCGCCGACTGAATCCAGAAGCGCCGGTCGCGAGGACCCTTACGCGACCCCAGATACTCATGAAGCACCAGGATCAAGGCGTACGGCATGACGTACCGAAGGGCCGTATACTGTGCTCCCATCGTCACGTTGTAGAACACCAGGGCCATGAGCGAGAACAAGAACACGCGGTAGGGGACCTCCACGTTGAGGTGGTCGACGAAGTAGAAGAGCGCCCACAGCCCTGCCGCACAGAGGGCAATGTACGAAAGCGCGTACGACAGCTCCAGAGAGCCGCCCAGGTGCCCCACGATCCAGTAGAACAGCGCCGGCACGTAAACCAGGGCGGGACCGTAGGTGAACTCGAAGTCGCGGTACGCGTGCAGGCCGTACCGGCCCACCAGTTCCGCGCGTCTGAGGAAGTACCGGCCTTCGCCGTAGGTATCCAGCGGGATCAGCCAGTACAGGATGAGCGTGAGAACGGCGTAGATGGTGATGAAGGTGACCAGCGGCACCTTGCTCATGCGAGCGGCCCCCGCCGCCGGGGCCTCCGCAAACGTGCGGACCAACGTGCCCGGGGCGAGCGCGGTCTTCGAGAACAGGAGGTGGGCAAGGCATAAGCCCGAAAGGGCTGCAAGCGTCGCCAGCAGCGAGACCCGGTTGTTGAAGCCCATGGCGTACGACTCGGACCAGACGGGTTCCGCCTGCGGAAACTTGTAGGGCCACTCAAAGATACCGTAGGCGGCCAGGCCCAGGAGCGCCGCATAGATCAGGAGCTGGGCTACCCCAGTGGCCGATGATCGGGTCTGCGGCGGCGCCGGTGCGGCTGTCGTTTTCTGCGGCTTGGTCATCGGGTCCGTCCTCCGTAGAAGCGCCGGCGCAGGGCGGTCATCCATCGGCAACGCGGTCCATGTGCTCGGTGCACCACGCGATGGTTCTCTTCAGCCCGTCTTCCAAGGGGAGGGGGGCATAATCGGGCACGAGCGCCCGCAGCTTCCGGATGCCAAGGCACTTATACAGAGCGCCAACGTACCGCGTGGTGTCGAACTGGATCTTCGCGAAGTCGTAGCCCACGAGGTCGGCGATGGTCTGGGCGAAGTGGCGGATGGTCAGCCCTTCGCCCGAGCCGATGTTGACGTTCTCGTTCTCGACCGTGTCGGCCAGCGCAAGCATCGTCCGGAGGAAGTCGTCGATGTAGACGAGCTCACGCACCTGGCGGCCGTCGCCCCACAAGACCACCGGGTCGCCGTAGCGTTGTCCGCGGAGGATCTTGCGGATGAGGTCGAAAATGAAATGCATCTGCCGCCCGTCGGTGTGGTAGCCCGGCCCGTAGATCGTCGACGGCACCACTTGGAGATACCGCAGGCCGAACTGCTTCGAGAGGGCCAGGAGGCCGGCGTACAGCATCCGCTTCGTCATGGCGTACGTGAAGAGGCTCTCGGTGGGCACGCCCGCAAGGTAGTTCTCTTCGACGGCCTCCCTCTGGGGGTCGTAGGCGCAGCTCGTGCCGATGGCGATGAGCTTGGCCTGCGGCTGATCGGAGTGCCACCACGCCAGGACGTTCGTATTGATCTGCTGGTTGATGATCCACTGCTCGCCGGGGTGGTACAGGCAGAAGTCGCCCGCCTGCGTCCACGCCGCCAGGTGGAAGATGCGGTCGTAGCGGAGGTCGTTGAACCGCTCGAGCGACCGGGGGGCGCGGAGGTCGGCGGTCTTTGAGCCGGGCGCAACCACCGTGTACCCGCGCGCACGAAGTTCGCCGCACAGGTGCGTGCCGAGAAACCCCGAGCCGCCCGTCACCAACACGTTCATGGGTCTGCGCTCCGGCTAGTCCTTCGGATCGACCGGGAAGAAGAACTCCACGCCCCGGTCGAGCAGGGCCTTGTTGCGGGCCAGGATCTCTTTCTTGAAGTTCCAGGCCAGCACGTAATAGAGGTCGGGCACTTCCGCGAGTTCGCGCTCGATGACGATCGGGATGTGCATGCCCGGCGAAAACAGGCCGCGTCGGAGTTCGTTCCGCTCCACGAGATACGTGAGGTACTGCGTGCCGACGCCGAAGTAGTTGAGGAGCGTGTTGCCCTTGGCCGGCGCGCCGAGGCCGAAGACGACCTTGCCCTCGCGCTTGGCGCGTCCGAGGTACTCGATGTTCCACTCCTTCATCTGCCTCACGCGCTCGGCGAACTCGCGGTAGGTCGAGAGCTCGTTGCTGCGGGCGTCGACCTCGGCCTGGCGCATCGCCCGCAGGCGCTCGGTCGGCTCGCACCGGCCGCGGTGCGTGACCCAGCCGACGATCGACCCGCCGTGGATCGGCGCCAGGTACGCGTCGAACATCGCCAGGCCGTGCCGCGCCAGGAGCACCTCGATCGTGTTCAGGTTGTAGTAGAGGAGGTGCTCGTGGTAGATCTGGTCGAAGGCGCCGTTCTCGACGATCCGTTTCATGTAAAGGAACTGGACGACGAACACGCCGTCGTCGCGCAGGGCCTCGCGGATGCCGTCGGTCACGGAGTGCAGCTCTTCGAGGTGGAAGAATACGCCGGCGGCGTTGATGACGTGGAACTTCCGGCCGATCTTCCGGGCCGTGTCGAGGTTGAAGAACGCGTGGAGCGTCGGCACGCCCGCTTCGTTGGCGATGCGAGCCGTGGTCGTTGAGGACTCGACGCCCAGGACGTCGTACCCGAGCGCCTGGAAGTGCTTGAGCTGCGTGCCGTCGTTCGAGCCGATGTCGAGTACCGACTTGACCGGCGTCTGGGCGAAGAACTTCTGGTCCACCTCGCGGGCCACCCCGCCGAAATGCTCGCCCAGTGACCGCGTGATGCCCGACAGGTACGTGTGGTCGCCGAACATCGTCTCCTTGGGCACCGTGAAGTTGAGCTGCGCGGTGCCGCACCCCTGGCAGTGGACGACCCGCAACGGGTAGAACGGCTCGTGGCCAACCTCCTCGGTCCGCAGGAAGTGGTTGCACCAGGGGTGCATCCCCAGGTCGAGGGCCGGCACGAGGTCGGTCGAATCGCATACGCGGCAGATCATAGAAACGAGTCCTTGTTCGCGGCGATGAAGGCGTCCGCCAGTTTCAGGTCCGCCTCGGTCCCGATGTCGAGGAACGGCCCCTCGGCCACGGGCACGCGGAAATCATACCCCGCGGCCACCAGCGCCGGGAAGACCTCTCGCTCCAGGCTGAGCGGCGAGCGGTTCGGAAACGCCGCGATCATGCGCCGCGTCAGCACGTACAACCCCGAGTTGATGACGCCCGCGCCCGGCCGCTTCTCCTCGAACTCCAGGAGCCGCCCGCCATCGCCCAGCCGGAGCGTGCCGTAGCGCGAGGCGTCGGCCATGGGCCGTCCGATAATCACCCCGTCGCAGGCGCCCTCGAGCGCCGCGAGCGCCGGCCGCAGGTCGGCCACCAGCAGCGAATCGCCGTTCGAGACGAGGAACGCCTCTTCCCGTGCGTCCAGCATCCTGAGCACGTGACGCACGCCGCCGGCGGTTCCGAGCGGCTCGGGCTCGGCTACGCACGCGATCTCGACGCCCGGCACGGGCGATGCCGCAAAGTGCCGCTTGATCGACTCGGCCTTGTAGCCGGTGGACACGGCAAACCGGCGGCAGCCCTGTTTCGCCAGGAACCGGACCACCCATTCCACGAACGGCCGTCCGCAGGCCGGGGCCATCGGCTTCGGCAGGTCTGGCAGCAGGTGGCGTACGCGGGTTCCCTGGCCGCCGGCCAGAATGACAACCCGTACCTGGCTTACCTGTATGGCCATGCGTCGGTTTTGCGCCTGCTCAATTCTGCCTGACGGCCGGCATCGCTTTCGTGTTGCCCAGCGCCCGCCTGAGTGTACGCCCTACGCTCAGTCTCTTGGAACGGATGCCGTTGACACCGTAGACAGCCGAGGAGACGGGCGAGAGGCTCCACAAGAAAAGCGCCCTCGCCATGACTTCCCCAGCGAGGGCTTCAGACGTTCGAGTACTGGTTGTTGCGCAGGATGGTGTACCCCTTGATCAGCTCGCGAATCCCGGCGGCGAGCGAGTGGGCCGGCTTGAACCCGGTCCGCTCGATCTTGGCGTTCGAGACGACGTAGTCGCGCTTGTCGGCGTCCTCGCCGATGGGCGCCTCGATGAAGACGAAACCGGGAACCTGCTTCTTGATCTCGGCGCAGAGCTCCAGTTTCGAGAGGTTGGCATCGCTCAGGCCCACGTTGTACGCCTGGTTCTTCATCGCGTCGAAATGGTCCATCGCGTGGAGGAACGCCCGGGCCACGTCGCGGATGTGGATGAAGTTGCGCTTGAAGTGCCCCTCAAAGATGATCACCGCGCGGTCGGTCACGGCGCGGTACACGAAATCGTTCACCAGGAGGTCGATCCGCATCCGCGGCGACATGCCGAAGACCGTCGCCAGGCGGAACGTGATGCCGTTGCCGCGCTCGAGCACGGCACGCTCGGCCTCGACCTTCGTCACGCCGTAGAGCGAGAGCGGCGTCAGCGGCGACTCCTCGGTGCAGGGCTTGTCCTTCTCGCCGATGCCGTAGCCGGAGTTGGTGGTCGGGAAGAGGATCCGCTGCTCGCGGCCGGCCAGGCGGCAGAGCAGGCGGATGGCGTCGAGGTTCACCGAGCGGGCGGCCACCGTGTCGCGGTCGCACAGGGGCGCCCCGACCAGCGCCGCCAGCGGGATGATGACGTCCGCGCCGGCCAGCGCCTTCGTCAGCGTCCGCTCATCGCGGCTGTCGCCGCGGCTGACGTCGAACCGGTCGCTCGCGCAGCAGTCGGCCAGGCTGTTCTGGCGGAACACGAAGCTGTCGAGCACCGTGACGGTATGTCCCTGCGCCAAGAGCGTGGGAACGAGGACCGAGCCGATGTAGCCGGCACCGCCCGTGACGAAGATTCTCATGTCGTGTCCGCCTGTAGCCGGAGGCTATTCACCCCTGCGCGATTGATGTCTAAGGCGAGGGCTTCCTGACCCAGCCCATTCTACCGTTTGCGCCCGTGGCATTCAAGCGGCGCGGCCGGCCGGTGTCGAGCCGACCGGTGCATGCCCTTCCTGTTGCCCCTTAGTATCGGCGAAGCGGCGTTTGCCTCTCCAGTTGAACCCCACGGCGTCGGGCCTGGGGTGTGCCAACACTTTCTGGCAACGGCTCTTCCGGCGGGTGGCATGCCCACGCNNGCATGCCACCCTGCCATAAAACACTGGCACACCCGCGGGAGGGGTTTCTATAATTTGGCTGTTCTCCCGGGGTGAAGTCGGACGAATACAGGAAGGCAGTGCGTACGGGCGCAAGCGCGCGGCGGGCGGACTGAAGCGAGGACCCATGGGCGAGACCAGGATCTTGGCGCAACCGGTGTCCGTCCTGATGCCGGTCTGCAACGAAGCGGACATCATCGAGGACGTGATCGAGGAATGGGTGCGGGACGTTTTCCGGTATCTGCCCCCCGGCTCGGAGTTCCTCTTCGACGAGGCGGCCAGCACCGACGGCACGCGTGAGATCCTGGCCCGGATGTGCGCCAAGTACCCGTTCATCCGCGTGATGTACCACGACCGTAAGGACGGGTTCGCGGCGGCGGCGCGGCGGCTGTATCACGAAGCGAAATGCCCGCTCATTTTTTTCACCGATTCCGACGGCCAGTACCTGGCCGCCGACTTCTGGAAGTTGACGAAACACATCGATCATTATGACGTGATCCACGGCGCCAAACTCGGGAGGAAGGACCCCCTTCTCCGGCGGCTCAGCTCCATGTGCTTCAACAAGCTGGCCTCCTTCCTGTTCGAGGTGCACTATCTGGACATCAATTCCGCCTTCCGACTGATGAAACGGGAGGTGGTGGCCGACGTGATCGACAAGACGACCATCATGCCAACGCTCTTGAACGCCGAGATGCTGCTGCGCTGCGAACTTCAGAACTACGATATCAAACAGGTCTATATCTTACATCGCATACGCAAGCATGGCCTCAGCCGCGGCCTGCCGATGCACCGCTATCCGTTGGAGGCCCTCCGGGCGGGCTGGGGCCTGTTTCGACTCAAGGAGAGCTACCGCAAGTAGGAGCGGCGGCGCGCCCAGGGCGGCTCTTCTTGCGGGGCGGGCGGCTTGGGCGGCCACGGTTGGGCCGTGTCCGCCACCGGCCGCCGGCCGGTGAATGGGGAAGGGAGGACGCGGTGACCAGCCAGAGCGAGAGCCCGCGCCCCATGCGATCGTCCGTTGTGGGGCAGCGGGTGATGTCGATTCTCGGGTTGGGCGCAGCGGCCGTTGCCCTCTTTTGTGCCATTCGGCACTTCGGGATGATCCAGTTCGGGGGCATGGATGCCAGCGCCTTTGTCCAAGCGGGGTGGAGGCTTTTCCTGGGCGAGACCCCGTACAAGGACCTCGTGACCGTGGCGCATCCGGCGCTGTTCGTGCCGCCGGGGGTGGCTTTTTGTGTGTTCGGCTGCAAGTGGAGTTCGCTGGTGCTCCTGACCGCCATCGTGGCCGTGCTTATGTTGATCTTGCATTATGCGGTGTTGCGTCTCCTCCAATGGGGCCTGGTGTGGTGCTTTGCCTTGGCCATGGTCACCCAGGCGGTGACTTTCCTGCCTTTGAGTTCGTGGGGCCATAATCAGGCGACCTCTGTATCCGCCGCGATCTTCGTGGCCTCGGCTTGTGCCGTGCTCTGCCGTCCCAAGTCGATCGTTGCGGCCGTCGCCCTGGTCCTGGCCACGACCATTCTGTCGTGGCAGAAGGCCAATACGGCGGGCGTGCTTCTCCCTGCGGTCTTCCTTACGCTCGTCACCAGCCGGAGAACATGGCGATCCACGCTGGTCTGCGGCCTGCTTGCCCTCGTGCTTTCGGCCGGGCTCCTCTATTGGGCCCGGATCGATCCTTGGGTGATGATTCAATCGGTCCTCGGCGGGAGCGGACGGATCACCAACCTGGAGTTCTACAGGTCGTGCTTTTTCGGCGACTGGTATGAATATGTGCCCACCTACCTGATGCTTCTTCCGATTCTCGGCGCGTGGGTGTTCTGCCTGCTGAGCCGGCCGAAGGTTTCCTTCCAGGCGCCGGGTGCGAAAAGGGTCCTGGCCGTCGCGGTGATTGCCCTTGTCACGGCCCTCTGGACCAAGGCGACCAACCACGACCACGTCATGAATGAGACGCCGTTGCTCCTGACGGGAATACTCCTTACGATCTTCAATCCCGCCAGGCTCCAGGCGCAGACGGCCCAGCCGAATCCGGATGCGGCGCAGGGTCCTTGTCCGACGCCGGCGAGCGGAGCAACCGAGGGTCGCGCGGAGGACGCCGCGGCAGCGCCGGTCGTGGGCCCGGCAGCCTCGGGTGGCTTTGTGTCCTCCGGATCGCGCAAGCGATGGGTGAGGTCCCTTTCTCAGGCCTGGTTGCTGGCGGGCATAACGTATGTGGGTATCTGGGGCATCGCGGTCACCGCCGAAAGGTGGCGCGTTCGCACCATCGGCGCGGGCATGTTCTATGAAGACGTGACCCTGGGCAAACCCCTTTCGGCCCCCCCCTTCTTCGAGGGAATGATCGTGGGTCCCCGGTTGGCCGCGGTCTTGAACGACATCAGCAAAGTGCTGCGAAATCCGTCGGTCGTGGGCCTCACCAACGTCAGCGACGAGGAACTGAAATCCTCGGTCTTCTTCGGGCCAAGGATCGAGTTCGGCTACGCCGCGTTCAACAAGATCCCGCGCAGGGGGCTCCTGCTTTGGTGGCCGGGAACCGGGGAGATGCCGCAGGAGAAGATCGATCAGGCGGTGGCGGAGTTCGAGCGATGGAATCCTCGCCTCTGTTTCTTCTGGACCACCGAGGCCGGGTTCGTCGATTCCACGTTCATGCCGCAGGAGCTCATGATTTTCCTGCGGGACCACTATCGGCTTTACGTGACTCCCTCGTGCCAGGTGACGGTCCTGGTGCGGAACCCCTAGGCGGGTGAGAGAAAGGCAAGGGTGGACGTGATCATCTGCAAGACGCCCCTGCGGGTCAGCTTCTTCGGCGGCGGCACGGACTGGCCGGAGTTCTTCGAAGAGCACGGCGGTGCCGTCCTTGGCACGGCCATCGACAAGCACATCTACCACCTGGTCTCGCCGTTCCCCTCGGCGCTGTTCGACTACGCCATCCGGCTGGCCTACAGCAAGCTCGAGTGCGTCCGCACGGTCGACGAGATCCAGCACGGGCCGTTCCGCGAGATCCTCAGGTACTTCGAGATTCAGCGCGACATCGAAATCGACCTCACGGCCGACCTGCCGTCGTTCTCCGGCCTCGGCTCCTCATCGAGCTTCACCGTGGGCCTCATCAACGCCTTGATGGCCTTCCAGGGCCGGTTCATTGCGCGGCAGGAGCTTGCGCGGCTGGCGATTCACATTGAGCGTGACGTGCTGAAGGAACCCGTTGGGTGCCAGGACCAGGTTTTCGCGACCTACGGCGGGCTGAACCTCGTGGAGTTCGCCAGCCTCGACCACATCGTCGTCAACCGCATCTCGCTGCCCAAGGCCCGGCTGAGCGAGCTTGACAACTCGCTGCTCCTGTTCTTCACGGGCATCAAGCGCCGCTCGGCCGACGTCGAGTCGAGCAAGCTCAAGAACCTTGCTCGCATCAAGCCCACGCTGAAGCGGATGCGCGACCTCGTCGATCAGGCCCACGGCCTCCTGACCGGCAACGCGCCCCTGAGCGAGTTCGGGACGCTCCTGAAAGCGACCTGGCAGGAAAAACGCACCCTGGACCCCGGCGTCAGCGACACGCGCATCGACCAGATGTATGAGGCGGCGATGGCGGCCGGGGCGCTCGGCGGCAAACTCCTGGGCGCGGGCGGCGGAGGGTTCATGCTCTTCTTCGTGCCCGAGGAACGCCAGGCGGCGGTCCGACAGGCGCTCACCGGCTACTACGAGGTGCTGTTCTCCATCAACGCCGCGGGAAGCAGCATCGTCCATTCCTGAGCCCAGGATCAGACGGTCCCGGCAGTCTCCCGCAGGAGGGACACCTGGGCCTGGACCATCTCCTCCGTCAAGCCTGGGAAGACGCCCACGAACAGACCGCCCAGCGCGATGGCCTCCGTGTTCTTCAAATCCCCCACCACGCGGTGGGGAATGTCTCGGTAGGCGGGCTGCCACAGCAGGTTGCCGGCAAAGAGACGGCGATTGCCGACTTTCCTGGTCTCCAGCGTGCGGCAGAGGGCCGTGAGCCGGTCATGATCCGGTTGCTTCATGACCATCATGAAGCCGAACCAACTGGGGTCACTGCCCGGCGTCGGCTCCATGAAGCGCCATTGGCCTTCGAGGTCGGCCAACCCGTCGCGGATCAGCCTCCAGTTCCGCCGGCGGGCCTCGATAAACGAGGGGAGTTTCTTGAGTTGCTCGCGCCCGATGGCGGCCTGGATGTCCGTCGGTTTGAGATTGTAGCCGATATGGCTGTATACGTACTTATGGTCGTACCCGTGGGGCAGTTTGTCCCACGTCCAGGCAAAACGCTTGCCGCAGACGTTGTCCTTGCCGGACGGACACCGGCAGTCGCGGCCCCAGTCACGGAGGCTTTCGACGATCAGGTCCAACCGAGGATCCTGGGTGTAGACCGCGCCGCCTTCGCCCATCGTGATGTGGTGCGGCGGATAGAAACTCGACGTCCCCAGATGCCCGAACGTGCCCGTCCACTTGCCTTGGTACCGGCTTCCCAGGGCATCGCAGTTATCCTCGATCAGGTACAGTTCGTGGGCCTTGCAGAAGGCCAGCACCGAGTTGAGGTCGAAGGGGTTGCCCAGGGTGTGCGCCAGGAACACCGCCCGGGTTTTCGGGCTCACGGCATCTTCCAGGCGCGAAACGTCAATGTTCATGGTACGGCAGTCGACGTCCACAAAGACCGGAATGCACCCATACTGGAGGATCGGGTTGACCGTCGTCGGGAAGGCGGCGGCCACCGTGATCACCTCGTCGCCCGGCCGGAGCGGCCGCTCCAGTTTCGGGCTCAGAAGGGACGCGAACGCCAGCAAGTTGGCACTCGACCCCGAGTTCACCAGGCACACGTGCCGGATGCCCAGGAACGCGCCCAGTTCCTTCTCGAAAGCCTCCCCCTCAGGTCCCAGGGTCAACCAGAAATCCAGGCAGGCCCTGACGGCGGCCTGCATCTCCTTTTCGTCGAAAACCCTGCCCCCGTACGGAATGGGGCTTGTTCCCGGCTGGAACGGTTTCGCGCCGGCCTGCCGCTTGCGATAGAGTTCGGCCACCAGCCGCAGGATCTCGGCCTGGAGTTCCTGCTCAGAAGCGTTGGAAGCATTCGAGGGCGGATGCTTCGAGGTCATCGGAATCACTCCGGCTCGGTCTGTAGGTAGGCCTGAAGGTCCTCCAGCGAGGCCTCACGCATGGAGGCCGCGGGGTTCGAATAGTAGCGGCGATACCAGCCGGCCGTTCGCGCGATGCCTTGCGACAGATGCCATCGCGGCTGCCAGCCCAGTTGGGTAACCGCCTTGTCGATACACAGCCGCAGGAGACCCGCTTCGTGGGGCTGCGAAGGGTCGCTGACATCCTTCCACGTGCCGCCGCCCCACGCCTGGCAAAACCGCTCGACCAACTCGCCCACGGTGGCCTCGTCGTCGGGACGAGGGCCGAAGTTCCAGCCGCTGCACCAGGGGGCACCCGCCAACGTCAGCATCCTCGTCGCCAAGGCGATGCATCCCGAGAGCGGTTCCAGGACGTGCTGCCAGGGCCGGACGGCCTTGGGGTTGCGGATGGACACGGGTTCGCCGGCGGCCAGGTGCCGGACCAGGTCGGTGACGATGCGATCCTTGGCCCAGTCTCCGCCGCCGATGACGTTGCCCGCGCGGACCGTGGCCACGCCGACGCCGTGCTCCGCGAGTTTCGACGGATCAAAGAACGAGCGCCGGTACGAGGACACCAGGAGTTCGGTGGCTCCCTTGCTGGCGCTGTAAGGATCGAAGCCGCCCAGGGGATCCGTTTCGCGATAGCCCTGAACCTGTTCCCGGTTCTCGTAGCACTTGTCGCTGGTCACGACGATGACCGCACAAGGCCGCGAGAGCGCCCGGACGGCGTCCAGCAGATTGGCGGTGCCGATGACGTTGACCTCGAACGTCTCGCGCGGGATGCGGTAACTCTCGCGAACCAGCGGCTGGGCGGCCAGATGGAAGATCACGTCCGGACGGGCCTCGGCCAGCGCTGCCGCCAACGCGTCGGCGCGGCGGACGTCGTCCCCGTGGTGTCGCTGCAGCAGGGTCCCAACCTCAGAGACCACGAAATGGCTGGGGTCGGTCGGCGGCTTCAGGGCATAGCCGGTCACGCGCGCTTTCAACCGGGTCAGCCAGAGGACCAGCCAAGACCCCATGAACCCCGTGTGGCCGGTCACGAACACCGAACGGCCGGCGAGCACTTCTTCGGGCGGAGGCGAGATCATTTCCAGATCTTCCAGGGCGCGTTTCCGCCGGCCCACTGGCGTTCGAGCAACTCCATGTCGCGGTAGGTGTCCATGCACTGCCAGTAATCGGTGTGCTCATAGACGCAGAGTTGGCCGTCCCGTGTGCACCGGGTCAGCGGCCGGTCTTCCAGGGCACAGTCCTCGTTGTCGTCGATGTAGTCGAGGAAGCCGGGCTCGAAGAAGAAGAAGCCGCCGTTGATCAAGCCCTGGCCGCTCTGCGGTTTTTCGTTGAAGGCAACGACCCGCGCCCCGTCTTTCTGGATGTCGCCGAACCGGCTGGGCGGGCGCACCCCGGTGACCGTGGCCAACTTCCCGTGGGACTTGTGGAACTTCAGGCTTTCCCGCAGGTTGATGTTCCCCACGCCATCGCCGTACGTGACGGCGAAGGTCTGCGGCTTCTTCTTGAGGTACTTGGCCGCGCGCCTGATCCGCGCCCCGGTGCCGGCGTGTTCGCCCGTGAAGGCCAGGGTGACCTTCCAGCCGGCCTCCGGCTGGTCCGGTCCGTGGTAATGAACCGTATTGACCCCGTCTAATTCAATCGTGAAATCCGAACTGATGGCCTTGTAGTTGAGGAAGTACTCCTTGATGACGCGGGCCTTGTATCCCAGGCAGAGGATGAACTCCGTGATTCCATAGTATGCATAGATCTTCATGATATGCCACAGGATCGGGTGGCCGCCGATCTCGACCATGGGCTTGGGACGGAATTCCGTTTCCTCGCGGAGCCGGGTCCCCAGCCCGCCACACAGTATGATTGCTTGCATAGCGCCACCTTCTCGTGCCGCCTGGGTCCCGGAGCGAGGCTCCCGCGACCGCTGTACGCCCACCCGGCCGGTCCTTCTTGAGAGCCCCGATGCGTGCTATCGGCTGTTTCCGTGCCGGCCTGCAGCGTTTCCGAGGCCGCCGGTTTTTTCCGGAAGGCTTCGAAGATACCCTCGAAGTATAGAATTCGGCGGAGGCGCCGTCAATACTCGTTCCGGGCCGGCGCTGGGAGCCCCGGAAAACTCCGGGGAAAAACCGTTTGCCGCCGCGGGCAAAAGCCGATATAAATCATCGAACATGGCCAAAACCGCTTCATCATCCTCCGAGCGCCATCCTCAGACCCGGCCGGGCGCGCTTTCATCCGGCGGCGATTCGCCCACTCCATCCGAAAGCCGTTTACTCCACCTGACCGACGGCAGTGTGATGGGGATGGTCGAACTGGGCGTCGCCCTGCTGGTCACCGCGGGGCTGATCGTCCTCCAGGCCACAATGATGCTGCACGCCGGACCGTTGTGGCGCGATGAGATCAGCACCCTGCGCGTCGTCGAAAGTCCGACGCTGTGGGAAATGCTGAAGATGAACTGCGGCGACTCCTTTCCCAGCCTCTTTCATGTGCTGCTCCGGGGATGGATGGCCCTGGGGCTGGGCGACTCCGACGCCATGCTGCGGGTCCTGCCTTTCCTCATCGGGCTGGGTCTCATCGGGGCGATCTGGTGGACCGGGCGGCGGCTGGGCTGCCGGGTTCCGCTGATCACGCTGGTGCTGTTCGGTCTGAGCCCGACCGTTCTCCGCTTCGCGTGGGGCGTACGCGCTTATATCCTCGGCGTCCTGCTGATGTTCGTCGTGATGGGTCTTCTGTGGGAGTTGATTCAGAAGCCGACGCGAGGGAGGATCCTGCTGACGGCCCTGGTGGCCGTCCTGGCGGTTCAGGCGGTCTACGTCAACGCCTTCATGCTTCTGGCCAGTTGCGCGGGCGCCGCCGCCGTGTGCCTGCGCCGTCGCCAGTGGAAGACCCTCGGCATCATTCTCGGCATCGGCGTGGCGGCCGCCATTTCAGTGCTGCCGTATGTGCCTATGTTCCAAAGGAGTTCGGAGTGGACGGCGCTTGTCAAGGTGCCCATCAACACGCCCTGGCTGCTTCTCAAGTTTGCCGATGCGGCGGAGTGCGCGCTTCCCTATGGCGAGGCGATGCTATGGATCTGGCTGGCGGTGGGCCTGGTGGGCCTTGTCACGTGCGGCTATCGGGCCAACCCCTCCGCCACGGATCAGCCGCCTGAGCGGAAGGACCTGGCCCTGTACGCCCTCGCTTCGCTGGTGGCGGGGTCGGTCTGCTTCTTCGTGTATCTCCAGTTTCTCTCGGTGGCGACCCAGGTGTGGTATTACATTCCCGTCATGGGCGTGGTGGCCGTGCTGGCCGACGTCGGCGTGGCGTTGTTCGTCTCCGGCGGCCTCGCCGGCCGGCTCGTCCGCCTGGGTTTTGTAATCGCGCTGATCGCGATGACTTGGAGCGGCGCGTGGGCTTCCGCCCACATGCGGTGGACCAACTGCGATCTTGTAGCCGGGAGGGTCCGGTCGCTGGCCGAGAAAGACGACTACATCGTGGTCAGTCCTCACTATGTCGGCGCCGCCTTTGCGCGGTACTACACGGGCTCGGCGCCGTGGACCACGCTGCCGGAACTGGATCAATACCGTTTTCAGAGCTACGTTTCGTTCAAGCAGAAGATGATGCAGCCCGAGGCGATCAAGCCCATCCTTGAACGAATGGCCAAGACGCTCCAGTCCGGTCACCGGGTATGGTTGGTGAGCATGGGTGGCATGCCGTTGCTTCGGCCGGGCGAGGAACCGGGGGACCTTGCCCCGGCGCCCAACAGCCCGGCGGGATGGTCGGAGGGGGCCTACGTCCAGATCTGGCTCCGGCAGACGGCCTACGTGATCCAATCCCACGCCACACGCCTCTCCCAGGTGCCCGTCCCCGTGGCGGACCCGGTCTTCCCGCACGAAGACCTGATGCTCTTGTGCGCTGAAGGCTGGCATTAGGGCTCCGGTTGCAGCGTGTAGCCCGACTTGAGCGCGTCATCGCGGCACATCTTCCCCGTTTCAAGCGAGTACGCGCCAAGGTCCTTCCCCACGAGCGGCAGCTTTTTCAGGATGTCGTACGTCACGGTGATGATGTGGCAGCCGATGGCGTCGGCCTGGACCTGGTCCAGTGTGGTCATGGCGGTTACGTCGAGCTTGGCACCCTCGGCGCTCAAATTGGAAAATTCGCCCACAAGAATAGCGTTGACGCACTACTACGGGCGTTGGCTCAATTCATCGGTGGCGCTGTCGGCGCCGGCGGGGTTGTCGGCGCCGGCGGCGACGGGGTTGCGGCGCGCGGCTTGGGCGTCGTCTTGCCAGGCACGGCCGGCTGGTCGCCGGGCGGGGGCGTTGCCGAGGTGCCCGGCGCGGTCGCGGGTTTCTCGATCACTGGCGCCGTCACGGTCACGCCGTTTTCACCGGCGGTCTTCTGGCCCGCGGCCGAGTCCTTCTTCTTACCCGGCGGCTCGGGCGCCCGGATGTCATACGCCAGCAGGGCGTTGCCGTGTCGCAGGTAGAGCCGCCCGTTCGAGATCACGGGGTGGGCCCAGTGCTCGCCTTCGCCCCGCGGCAGCTTGAACGACGAGACCACGTCGTACCCCTTCGGGTCGGGCCTCACGAGGGCGACGGTCCCGTTGTAGCCGCGGCAGTACAGCAGGCCGTCGGCGTAGATGACCGAGCCTTGGCCGATCCCGCGGTCCTCGTACGTCACGTCGCCGGTGGCGGCGTTCAGGCACACCCACGCGGCGCTGCGGTCGCCGCTGCCGTAGAGGTGCCCGTCAACGAGCACCACGCCGCCGTGCAGGGGGTCGAGGCGCGTGTTGCCCCACTCGGCCACCGCGTTCTTGCCGTCGGCTGAGAGTTTGAGTTCCATCACGCCACAGCCATATCCCGCGGCGCAGTAGATCCGCCCGTCATGGTAGAGCGGCGTATTGCAGTGGTCGCGGTACAGGTTCATGAACGTGTGGTGCCAGAGCACCTTGCCCGCGGCGGCGTCGATGCCGACCACGTGGCCGCTCGTCAGCACGACGGCCTGCCGCGCGGTGCCCGTGGCCACGAGGAGGGGCGAACTGTAGGCGCTCGTGTCGCCGCCGATGTGGGCGGTCCACGCGGTCTCGCCGCTGCGCTTGCTGAGGGCGGCCACCGTGGCCTCGCGGCCGCCGGGGGTGCAGAGGACGAGCTCGTCGGCGATGAGCGGGGCCTCGGCAAAGCCCCAGAGCGGCAGCGGGTTGACCTTGAACTTCTCGACGAGGTCGACCGCCCACGTCTTCGCGCCGTTTCTGGCCTCGAAGCACGCGAGGACGCCCTTGGAGCCGAGGACGAAGACGAGCTTGCCATCCACGGTGGGCGTGTAGCGCGAGCCGGGGTGAGTCTTCGTCCACGCCGGGCCGCAGATTTCACGCCACACGATGTGGCCGTCAAGGTCGCAGGCGAAAAGGAACTCCTTCTCGTCCACGACGCCGGTGACGTACAGGAGCCCGCCCGCCGCGGCCGGCGACGACCAACCCGTGCCGATCCCCTCGGCGGTCCAGAGCAGCTTCGGCCCTTTCTCGGGCCACTGCTTGAGGAGCCCCTTCTCGGCGGACCTGCCGTCGCGGTTGACGCCGCGCCATTGCGGCCAGTCATCGGCCCGCGCGGTCGCGGCAACAAACAGCGCGAAGAGCAGGGCGGCTGATAGGCCAACAAGACTTCGGACTTTGCGCGGAGGGTCTCCCGACCCGCCGCGCGGTAATATCGGCCGCATGCTTCGCAAGATCGGTCGCTTTCGTTTCATGTTCAGAGCACTGTATCCGAACGCGACATTTCTGGCAACGGGCGAAAAGGGATTGACGCGGGCGCGGCCTCTGGCCAGAATGGCGCCACACAACGCCCAAGTGCCATGAAGGGGCAACCGTGATCCTCTCCGACCTTGCGAAGATCGAAGGGCGCCGCTACCCGGCGCGACGGCTGACGCAGAACCTCGTGGGCGGCGCGGCGCCGATCCAGGCGAAAAACTTTGCCATCGGCCACGTCACCCTCGACCCCGACGGCGGCCAGGTTCCGTGGCACAACCAGGAGCAGGAAGAGGTTTACTTCCTCATCGAGGGCCGGGCCGAGATGTGCCTGGGCACCGAGCGCCAGATCCTCACGGCGGGGCAGGCGGTCTTCATTCCGCCGGGCGTGTTCCACCAGATGACGAACATCGGCTCGACGCCGGCCCGGATGCTCTACTGCTACGGCCCCGCGGGCGACGTGGCCCACTGGCGCCAGGAACTCGCGGGCACGCTGCCGCGCGCGGGCGTCGAGGCCCCGCCGCTGCCGGCCGGCGCCCGTCCGCAATGCACCGAGAAACCCAAGCCGTAAGTTGTTTTTCAAGCCCGGCGCGGGCCTGTCCGCCGAAGCCTTGGCAAAGGCGGAAGAGTCGGGTCGCTCTCATAATCACAGGAGGCAACGAAACCAGCGATGCAAACCCACCGCGTCGGTATCCTGATGAACGGCGTCACGGGCCGCATGGGAACGAACCAGCACCTGGTGCGGTCGCTCCTGGCCATCCGCCAGCAGGGCGGGGTGCGCCTGAGCGACTCCGAAACGATCATGCCCGAGCCGGTCCTCCTGGGCCGCAATGCCGCCAAGCTCTCGGCCCTGGCCGAGAAGTACGGCATCACGAAATGGACGATGGACCTGGATGCGGCGCTGAAGGATCCGTCGATCGGCATCTACTTCGACGCGCTCGCGACGGGCCTCAGGCCGGAGAACGTCCGCAAGGCGATCGATGCGGGCAAGCACATCTATTGCGAGAAGCCGACCGCGCTCACGCTCGACGACGCCTACGACATGTACGCGCGGGCGAAGAAGGCGGGCGTCAAGCACGGCGTCGTGCAGGACAAGCTGTGGCTGCCGGGGCTGATGAAGCTCAAGACGCTCGTCGATACCGGGTTCTTCGGCGAACTCATCGCGGTGCGCGGCGAGTTCGGCTACTGGGTCTTCGAGGGCGATTACGCGCCCTGCCAGCGGCCGTCGTGGAACTATCGCAAGGAAGACGGCGGCGGCATCATTTTCGATATGTTCGCGCACTGGCGGTACGTGCTCGACCACATCCTCGGCAAGGTCCGGGCGGTCTCGTGCGTTGCCGCCACGCACATCAAGCAGCGGTGGGACGAGGCCGGCAAGCCGTACCCGTGCACGGCCGACGATGCGGCGTACGCGACGTTCGAGCTCGAGGGCGGGCTTCTGGCGCACTTCAACTCGTCGTGGTGCGTCCGCGTGCGGCGCGACGACCTCCTGGTGATCCAGGTCGATGGGACCAAGGGCTCGGCCGTCGCGGGCCTGCGCGAGTGCTTCATCCAGCCGGCGGGGGCTACGCCGAGGCCGGTGTGGAACCCCGACGTCGACAACCCGATCAACTTCTGGGACGGCTGGACGAAGATGCCGAACCAGCGCACCTACGACAATGCGTTCAAGGTCCAGTGGGAACTGTTCCTGCGGCACGTCGTCAAGAACGAGCCGTTCCCGTGGACGCTGCTCGAGGGCGCCAAGGGCGTGCAACTGGCCGAGAAGGGCACCGAGTCGTGGCACGCGCGCCGCTGGGTCGATGTGCCCGAACTCAAGGCGTAAGGGCCGTTTCGTTCGGCCCGATGTTTTGTTTCGATACTTTGTGTTTCGAGCCTGCCGCGGGAGCGGCGGGTTATCTCGATACGGTGTATCATGCACGGATCCTATAGCCCTAAGGAGATGCAACGATGACCACGCCAGAAACGCCCATGTCTCAGCCGTGTCCGCCCCGTTGCTGCGGGTGCAGCAGTGACGGCATCACCCGCCGCGACCTCCTGAAGACCGGGGGCGTCGCCCTCGGCGGCCTCGCCCTGACGGGCCTGGCGTGGTCGAGCCTGCGCGCCGCAAGCGAGAGCCTCGCGCCGGCGGCCGTCCGCGTGCCGATCCTCGTCAAGCCGGTCCTCTCCTTCGACCTTCCGCAGCGGCGCCCGCAGACGAGTTGGCGCAGTTGGGGCGGCGTCCACACGCAGGCCGACGCCGACAAAGAACTGGCCCACATCAACGCGGAGCTTGCCAAGGTTCTGGCCGGGGCCGATTTTCCGGTGAAGTTCCTCCCGGCCTCGCCCGTCCGCAGCGCCGACGACGTGGCCAAGGCGATCGAGGCCGAGGCGTGCGACGTGGTCCTCCACTACGCCGCCGGCGGCGGGCAGGGCATCCTCGACGCCGTCGTCAAGTCGGGCAAGAACGTCGTCTTCTTCCTCCGCCACAGGTCGGGCCCCGTGTCGCTCTGGTACGAGATCATCAGCCCGCGCTACCTGCGTCAGCACACCGATTTTCTGGGCGTCAAGACTGTCGACAATGGCGACGTCGTGGTCGACTCGCTTGACGAACTCGCGTGGCGGCTGCGGTCGCTCTGCGGCCTGAAGAACGCCGTGGGCACGAAGATCGTGGCCATCGGCGGACCGGCCGGCTGGTCCACGCCCAAGGCGCCGGACCTGGCGCGCGAAAAGTTCAAGCTCGATATCCAGACCGTGACGTACCCGGAACTGGGCGAGTTGATCAAGGCGGCGCGGGCCGACGCCACGGCGGTCGCCCTGGCCCAGGAACGCGCCAAGAAGTACCTGGGCGACTGGGGCGTCAAGCTTGAGACCGAGAAGGTCTACGTCGAGAACGCGTTCCTCCTCGAACAGGTCTTCCGCGGTATCATGGCCAAGGCCGGCTGCCGGGCCATCACGGTCAACAACTGCATGGGCACGATCATGCCGCTGGCCCAGACGACGGCCTGCATGACCCTCTCGCTGCTGAACGACGCCGGGTTCCTGGCGTTCTGCGAGTCGGACTTCGTGGTGATCCCGTCGGGGATCCTGATTACGGGCATCACCGGCCACCCGATGTTCCTCAACGACCCGACGTACCCACATCAGGGCGTGATCACGCTGGCGCACTGCACCGCGCCGCGGAAGATGGACGGCAAATCGATGGAGGCCGTGCGGCTGGTCACGCACTTCGAGTCGGACTATGGGGCCGCGCCCAAGGTCGAGATGCGTAAGGGGCAGAAGGTCACCAACATCATCTCCGACTTCAAGATGGAGCACTTCTCGCTTCTGGAGGGCGAGATCGTCGACGCCCCCTTCCTGCCCATCTGCCGCTCGCAGATCGACGTCGCTTACAAATGTCCGGACGAGAAGGTCGCCCTGAACATGCCGGGCTTCCACTGGATGACCTGCTACGGCGATTACACGCGCGAAGTGGCCTATGCCCTGAAGAAGATTCCGATCGCGAGCGAAAAGCTGACCTGATGCACGGGGTTCACCGGGTAAGCCCCCGGCACCGCCGGGGGATAATTTACCGGCAGTGATATCCCCCGGCATGCCGGGGGCTTTTCAGGGCGGCGTGGGCCGGTCCAAGGAGGTTTCGGTGCGGATATTCTCGCTCGTGGCAGCACTGGCTATCGCAACGGTCGTTGCGGCCGGTTGCGGGCCGGACAAGCCGTTTCTGGGCGTGCCCGAGTGGCGCGACACCAACTTCGAGGCGTTCGACGCCAACACGCCGTTCAAGGGCGTGCCACGCATCACGGCCGTCAAGACGATCCCTTACGACAACTACGTGGCGTTTGCGCGGCAGGGCCGGATCGTAACGAAGGAGCGGCGCGACGACTGGCTGTACTTCGCCGTCGAGACGCCGTACCTCGTGTCGGCCACCAACATGATGGGCGACAAGCAGAACGTGTCGGTCAACGTGATCGAACGGTTTCGGACGGAGGTGCCTCCGGCGGCGGATTCGCTGTTCTCGGCGGCGCCGAAGTCGCCGTGGCCGGATAGCGTGACAAAGCCCGCGCCGAAACTCCAGTCGCCCCCGCAACCGGCGCCGATTCAGCCCGCGAATCCGGCTTCGTCGAAAACGCCGGGCATGTAATACGACAACATACCTTATGATTGTGCGCGGTGGGTCTCCCGACCCGCCGCGCAAAGTTGCGCTGTAGTCCGTAGGGTGCGTGCTTGCACGCACGCGGATTGCATTGAAATGGTGCGTGCCAGCACGCACCCTACAGGCTCCAGTCGCCGCCGCAACCGGCGCCGATCCAGCCCGCGAACCCGGCTTCGTCGAAAACGCCGGGCATGTAATCCGACAACATACCTTATGATTGTGCGCGGTGGGTCTCCCGACCCGCCGCGCAATGTCTCGTTGTAATGCTAATGGCCCGGGCGAGATCACCTTACGGCAGTCGTTCCATCCTTGCGGCCACCAGGATGCGATACCAGTCCTCGCGGTCCATCTGCACGTCATCGGCCCGCGCAGCGTCACGGATGTGCTCGGGGTCGGTCGAGCCCACGATCGGGATGATGTGCGACGGGTGCCGCATCAGCCACGCCAGCGCCAGGGCCGTGCGCGAGATGCCATACTTGGCGGCGGTCGCGTCGAGGAGTTTCAGGAGCGCCTCGAGGCCCTCGCGCTTCGGGTTCATCGGATCAACCTTGCCGCCGGTGGCGAAAAGGCCGCGCCCCAGTGGGCTCCAAGAAAGCGGCGTGATCTGCCCGGCCAGGCACTGGTGAAGCGTGCCGTCGGTGAAACAATCGAGCCGCCCCAGGTGGATTTCGACCTGGTTCGCCACGAGCGGCTGCGCCCGCCGCGACGCGAGGGCCGTCAGCATCGACGGGGCGAAATTCGAGACGCCGAACCAGCGGACCTTGCCCTGGCGGTGGAGCTTCTTGAACGCGCCGGCCACCTCGTCGGGGTCCATCAGAAAATCGGGGCGGTGGAGCTGGTAAAGGTCGATCCGCTCGACGCCCAGGCGCTTGAGCGATCCCTCGGCCGATCGCAGGATATGCTCGGCCGCAAAGTCATACCGCTGCGGCGAATCGGGGTGGGGATCACCGGCGAACCGCACCCCGCACTTCGTGGCGACCAGCGCGCCCTTGCGCAGCTCGGGCATCTCGCGTACGGCCTCGCCGTAGATCGTTTCGCACATGCCGCGGCAGTAAATGTCGGCGTGGTCGAAGAGGCGATACCCGGCCTCCCACGCGGCGATGACGGCCCGCCGGCCGCGGGCGTGGTCCTCGGCGGTCACCTTGGCGGGATCCCATCCGCCGGCGATTCGCATGCAGCCGTACGCGAGGCGGGTGGACGTGAGGTCGCTCTTACCAATCGTTTGTGTTTGCATGCGTCAATCCTTTGAATCGCCCGACGCCCGCTTTTCCCAGCCCCGCCCGGAAGCGCCGGGCCATTACCGGCCGGGCTGAACTTCACGCACCACCGTCTCGACGCCCTTGATCCACGCGTGCTGGGGGTCGTCAAACGGGCACATCACGCGGCCCGTCCCGGCCATCAGCCACAGGTAATATACCTGGTACCCCGGCGCGGCCGCCACGGGGTGGTACCCGCGCGGCAGGACGACCGTGTCGCCGTTCTCGACGGCGTACGATTCGTCGAGGCCGCGGTCGTCGGTGTAGATGCGCTGGAACCCGAAGCCCTGCGGCGGGTTGACCTGGAAGAAGTACACTTCTTCGAGGCTCGCCTCCAGCGGCAGGCGGTCCTCGTCGTGCCGGTGCGGCGGGTAGGACGACCAGCCGCCGGTCGGGTTGATCGTCTCGCCCACGAGGAGCCGCCCGGCCGGCAGGCGCAGGTCAACGATGTCATGGACTTCGCGTTGCCAGTTGTGGACGCCGACGGTCTTGGTCCGCACGTCGTCGGGCCGGATGATGGTGGGCTCGCAGCCCTTCTCGGCCAGCGACTGGCAGACGGCGAGTTCGGCGGCCGTCACGGCCACGATCCGGCCCTTGAATTTCGGCGGCAGGTATACGGCCGCGGCCTTGCCGGCGAAGACGTTCTTGCGGACGCCCAGCGGCGAGGCCGTCAACTCGCCGTCCGGGCCGTACGCGCGGATCGAGCCCGAGAGGATCACGATCGTCCACTCGGCGCAGCCGGTGTCGAACTTCCACGCCTGGCCGGCCGCAAGATGGGCGAGGCCGAAGCCGAGGTACTCGAGCGGGCGCTTCGCCAGCGGCACGACCTGCCGGTAACCTGATTTCGGCATGCACGACTTGGTGATGAGTTTGGCCACGTCGGTCTCCTTCTCGGCCCCTGCGGCGGCGCGTGCGCGAAACGATATTCTACGGAAGACGTCAGGAGGCCGCGCGGCTACTTCCGGGGCATGCCGTTGAGGTTGAGGCCGGGGCTGCCCTGGATCGGCGGCGGCGGGGCCTTCATCTGGGCCTCGATCATCATCCGTAGCGGCTCATTGCCCTCAACCCGTGCCTGGTCCAAGGCCTGGCGAAGGCGCGCCGCGGCCTGCTCGGGCTTGCCGGCGGCCGTCAGGAGATTAGCGAGCGTAAAAAACATGCGGGCGCCGGGTTTCGCGGTCACAGCCTCGGTCAGGCGGCGGATGGCCTCGTCGCCCCGCCCCGCATCGGCCAGCGCGATGGCCAGGTTGTTGAGCGCGCCCGTGCCTTGCGGCCGCAGTCGCAACGCGTCTTCGTAGTGCGGGATCGCTTCGGCCGGCCTTCCGAGTTTGAGGAGGGCCTGGGCGAGATTGAAGTGCATGCCCGGATCGTCCGGCATGAGGCGGCTGGCTTTGCCGAGCAATGCCGCGGCCTCCGCGTGACGGCCGATCATGAGCAGCATCGCCCCCGCTTTGCCAAGGGCGTCGGCGTAGTTGGGGTCCGCGCGAATCGCCAGGATGAAATGGTCCAGGGCCTCCGCGGGCTTGTCTTGGCGGAGGAAAAGGTTGCCGAGGGCGTAATGCGCTTCGGGATAGGCGGGATCGAGTTCCACGGCCTTCGTGAGGTGGTCGAATGCCTCGTCTGGATGCTGGGTCGCGGTCAGGGCCGTGGCGAGGTTGACATGGGCACGGACGTTCTTCGGGTTCAGTTCGAGGGCCTTGCGGTACGCCCCGATGGCGCGGTCGTAGTCGAGGGCCCGCATGAACTCGTTGCCGGCCCGCCAGAAGGACAGGTCGTCGACAAATTGCTCCTTCATGTGGAAGAGCCGGTCGGGCGCGATGTTGACGAC
>PMZT01000067.1:0-8783 GCA_003170085.1 Planctomycetia bacterium
CGGCGCGGCCGCGCTGCGGCCCGCCGCGCAACCCGTGGAAAGTGGAACGCTCAGAAATCGTTTCATGTTTTTATCCCCTTTTCGCCCCAGAGGGGCGAAGGAGATGTCGCGCTATCGAAGGAGCACGTATCCTTCTCGTATGCCGAAACTTCCGCCGCCCCATCCCCGCCNNTTGCAGCGGGCTGAGCTCCACCCGCGGCTACATGCCGTCGCCCCGTTGGGGCTGATAAACATAACGGGGGGGGCCGCCCCTACGCCGGAATTCTTCTTGCCGCGCGACCCACCTGATGCTATCATTATGATACCGGTCGGACGGCGGCCGCAAGGAGGGTTTGCCATGCCTGATATCCTGATTCGCGGGTTGGACGGTCAGACCCTGAAGCGTCTGAAGGCCCGCGCGCGGCGGCACGGGCGGTCGCTCCAGCGGGAGGCGCACCTGGCGCTCGAGCAGGCCGCCGGAGCGGGGGCCGACGAGGTGGCCGCCATGCTCGACGCCTGGAAAGACCGATTCGCGGGGCGGCGGCTGGCAAACAGCGTGGGCCTGATCCGCAAGGACCGCGGCCGATGAACCCCTGCGTGGTCGATGCCAGCGTGGTTGCCGCGGCCTTCTTCCAGGAGGACCATGCGGCGGCAGCGCGGGCGCTGCTGGTGTCGGGCGGGGAATTGCACGCGCCGGACCTCGTGATGGCCGAGGTGGCCAACGTGATCTGGAAGCGCTACGGCCGCCGGGAAATCGACGAGACCGAGGCCCGCCAACTTCTGGTCGATTGCCTGCGTCTCCCCTTAAGAATCTCGCCGTCCGGCGGCCTGGTCGAACCCGCCCTGGAACTGGCCCTTCGGACGAAGCGGACGGTGTACGACTGCCTGTACCTGGCGCTCGCGGTCAAGACGAAGACGGTTCTCGTGAGCGCCGACAAACGTTTCGTGAACGCCTTGGCCGGCGGCCCCTTCGAAAAGCACATCGCCTGGCTCGGCAGCCTGCCCGCAGGGCGGTAAGAGTGCCGCAGTTACTTGTGCTTACGATCCCTGCGCGGGCATGTTGTTCGACCGGGGCAGAACATGCCCACGCAAACAGCGGCCCGCCACGGCGGGCAGGCTGTGGGCATGCCACCCGGCGCACGTAACTGACCCGTTACGCCCCGCCGCATTTTTTGTGGACCCTGGCCGGGGCGGGGTCTATTATTGAGACGCCATTGCGGCCCGGTGGTCAGGCGGCAGCGCGGCAAGGAGCTTGGTCATGGCTATTCCCGGTTACATCGACTATCAGCGTCGCGAGTATTGCAAGGCCATCGGTTGCCCGATTCAGAAGCAGCTTGACCTCAGTACGGCGGGCTCGCAGGAGGCCGAAGAGGTGCGCAGCGTTTGCAAGGTCGATTGCATTCACACGACGTTTGAGTTCCATCACTGGCTCATCGAGCGCGGATACGAGGTGGTGCGGCCGGAGAAGGGTCAGGCTTGATCTGCCAAAAACGCTGCTGCGCCCTACCGGGCCGGCGGCCGAACTGGAGCGCCGCCCCTGCCACAGCGGGGGCGGTTGCTTAACGGGCCTTGAACTGGGGACGAAAGAGCTTCTAATAATTCGGCGCCACTTAAGCTTCATCGCGGCGGGTGCGGAGACCCGCCGCGCACGGTGGCGCGGGCGTGCGAATGAACCGAAAAGCACAGCCGAGGGGTCGCCGCGGCGACTGCCACAAACAAAGGCTGTTCTGAGAAAGTTTCAAACCGGCTGGAGCTTAGGATGACCACGATTCCCACGACGCAGCGCGCCGCCGTTTACTATCGCAACAGCGATGTCCGCCTTGAGGAGCGGCCGGTGCCCCAGATCGGCCCCGGCGAACTGCTCGTCAAGATCCTCGCGTCGGGCATCTGCGGGTCCGACGTGCTCGAGTGGTATCGCATGAAGAAGGCGCCGATCGTGCTGGGGCACGAGGTGGCCGGCGAGATCGCCGCCGTGGGCGACGGCGTCACCCGCTACCGCGTGGGCCAGCGCGTCGCCGTGTCGCACCACGTCCCATGCAACACCTGCCATTACTGCCTGGCGGGGTACCACACGGCGTGCGAGACGCTGCACACGACGAACTTCAGCCCCGGCGGTTTCTGCGAGTACGTTCGCATTCCGCCGATTCAGACCGACCGCGGCGTCTTCCCGCTGCCCGACGCCATCACGTTTGAGGAAGGGTCGTTCGTCGAGCCGCTGGCGTGCGTCGTCCGCGGGCAGCGCTCGGCCAACCTGCGGCCGGGGCAGACGGTGGCGGTGCTTGGGGCGGGGATCGCGGGGATTCTGCACATCGCGCTGGCCAAGGCCCTGGGCGCCGGGCGGATCGTTGCGACCGATATCGCCGAGTTCCGGCTGAACCTGGCCCGGCGTTTCGGCGCCGATGCCGTTTTCGACGCCCGCGACGACGTGCCGCAGCGCGTCCGCGAGGCCAACGGCGGCCGGCCGGCCGACCTGGTCATCGTTTGCGCCGGGGCGCTCGCCGCCTTCAAGCAGGCGATTGCGTCGGTCGATCGCGGCGGCACGGTGCTTTGCTTCGCCACGACCGATCCCGGCGTCGAACTGCCGGTGCCCCTGAACGATTTCTGGCGGAACGACGTGACCCTGAAACCTTCCTACGGCAACTCGCCGCATGATGCCACGGTGGCGCTCCAACTGATTGCTGCGCGGCGGGTGCCGGTGGCCGACATGATCACGCACCGGCTGCCGCTGGAGGAAACGCCGAAGGGGTTCGCGCTGATGTCGACGCCCGGCGGTCAGCACCTCAAGGTGGTCATTCTGCCGCATGGGTGAGGGCGGACAGGTGCGGCGGTCACGGGTGTGCCAACACTTTCTGGCAATCGCCGTTCCGAAGGGTGGCATGCCCACGCCGTCCNNGAACATGCCCACGCAAACAGCGGCGTGGGCATGCCACCCAGCCATAGGACACCGGCCGGTCACATCCCCGGCGGGAAAATCACTTCAAATATCTTGCCGTCGCCCGCGAGGAAGGGCACGGCGGTGCCGGTCGGGATCATTTCGCCCGTTTCTAGGTCCTTGAACTGGGCGCCCGGGGTCGGGCACGAGATCGTGATCTTCCGCGGGTTCTTGCAGTCGGTGTTGGCCACCACGGCGCAGGTATGTTTGCCGCTGGGGCTGATGAGGGTGCCGGCGTAGGGTGCCTTCTCGCCCTCGGCCTTGACGAAGTCGGCCGACTTCCGCAGGTCCATGAGGAGCGGCCTCAGTGGCCCGACACGCTTGGCCAGCTTCCCGACCTCGGCGAAGAGCGGCGGGTTATCGCGCAGGCCCCGCCATCCGTACTGCGAGCTGGAGCTGTAGATGAACCAGAAGATTCCCTTGGCCCCCTCGCCCACGGCCAGCCAGTTCTGGAGCCGCACCTCGGCGGGCGTGGGCTCGCGCAGGGCGTACGATTGGCCGGGCTCGCCCGACTTGTGCGCCTGGAGGATGAACCAGAGCGGCACGTCGGCCGGCTTGTTCTTGGTCACCGCGCGGACATACTGCACGAAATCCATATCATAGCGGCCGAAACCGGTCAGCGTGAAATCGCCCACCTCGTTGCCCCCGCCGCAGGGGTATACATTGATGGCGAAGACATCCGGCCTGGCTGCCTCGAAGACGGGCCCCGCGTCATCGACGCCGTAGAGCACCGAGAAGACCGGGCGTATCGGGTCGAGGTCGTGGAAGGCCCGCGCCAGGGTGGCCAGGTGCCCCTTGAACCCCTGGCCTGAGGAGTTGGGCAGGACATAGCCCTTCAGGCTCGGATGGTCCTTGAGCCGGCCGACCACGGCCTTGGCCATGAACTTGGCATCCATCATGGGCACCGGCAACTGGTAATTGAACATCCCTTTCGGGAATTGGTAGGCGGAGAGGAAGTAGACGTCGAACCCGGCTGCGTCGCTGGCGGCGAACATGTCGGCGTCACGGGGCGCCGAGCCGCCGTTGAACCAGACGCTGTCGAGTCCGCGGGCCTGGCAGATGTCGATCATCACCTTGAAGTTCTCGGCCTTGGCGCCGAGCATGCCGACGTCCTCGAACACGCCCAGCGGAAACGCCATGATCGGCCGGAAGGGGGCCGGCACTTCGGCTACAATCCTGGCGCTGCTGCCGGCGGGTCCGGCGGTGCCGCCGCTGCCGATGAGCGGGCGGTCGTTGAAGACGCCGAACGGAGACGTCGGAAGCTGCAGGTTCTCTTCGACCGCTGCGCACGGCCACGCCACGCCAAGCCCGACGAGCGCAGCCAGCACGGTTGCGAACGATCTGAACATTCCGCACTCCTTGGCACGTTGCGCGGCGGGTACGGAGACCCACCGCGCAAAAGTGGCACCCGCGAGTACAACGTTGACGCACCCCTAGAATATCGGCGGCCGAAGCGGGTAATTCTTCGTCAATTTCAGCGTTTCGGCAAGCGAGCACGCCGCCGCGGTGCAAGTGGGGTCCGACAGGCACACGGCGGCGGCGCACACGGCGAGTTCCAGGCTCCGTTTCAGATCCCAGCGTTCGTGAATGCCATACAACATGCCGGAGCAGAACGCATCGCCGGCGCCGGCCCCGCCGCGGATGTAGCCGTCGGGCAACTGGAGCGACGGTTGCCAGAACTCGCGCCGGTCGGAGGTCAGCACGTAGCCGCCCTCGGGCATGTGAATGCACACGAGTTTGCGCACGCCCAGCCCCAGCAGCGCCTCGGCCGAGGCCCGGATCGCCTTCGGGTCGGGCCGGTCGCCGGGCTTGAGGTCGTGGCCGGTGGTGCGGCCGGCCTCGAGCTCGTTGAGGATGGCGTAATCCGCATGGCGCAGGGCGGGCTTGACGACCCGCGGAAACCGCTGGCCGTCTTCGCTGACGACGTCGATCGAGGTCTCGATGCCCGCCGCCTGCAGCCGCGCCAGCAGCCGCGCCGCCACCGTGCCGTACTCGTCGTCCGGCTCGTCGAAGCGGTCGAGGAGCAGAAGGTACCCGAAGTGGATGAGGCGGGCCTTGATCCGGTCCACCGGCACGTGCTCCGGCCCCAGCAGGGCGTTGGCGCCGCGATTGTGGAAGAACGTGCGGCGGCCGGTTTCCTTGACGACGCAAACGAGCGTGTGGGGCGTGGGGGCGGCGCGGGTCGAGGTGAGGGCCGAGGTCTCGACGCCCAGCGTCTCCATGTTGCGGCGGATGAACGCGCCGTCGGCGTCGTCGCCCGTCAGGCCGATCGCCTCCATCGGAATCGGCTCGCCGCCCGGCGGGGTGCCGAACCGGGCCACGTCGACCAGGCAGTTGTACGGCGCGCCGCCGGTGCCGCGGCCCTCTTCGAGGATGTTGGCGAGCGTTTCCTCGCGGGGCCAGCGATCGCAAATGTAGATGTGGTCGATAATCCAGTTTCCGGCGGCGGCGATGCCTCGGCGTTCGGTGCCCATGGTCGTTCCTCTTCTCGTGTGGCCTCGATGGCATGATACCGCTCGCGCCTGTGGTTCCGCAAGGCCGCGCCCTAGCGCCGGGTGGCATGCCCACAGCCTGCCCGCCGTGGCGGGCCGTCCGTTGCGTGGGCATGCTGTGCAACCGGGGGAGAACATGCCCACGCAAACAGCGGCGTGGGCATGCCACCCTCCAAACACCTTGGACTGGGCATTACCGCCGAGCGTGGTTGCACCTTGCAACGGGCGGGGCGTTGTTGTAGAAAGCAGGCGTGCTTCCTCAGAAGCGGGGGAACCCATGCTCGCGATCAGGCCCTTGAGTCTGCTGCTCATCCTGCCCCTCGCACTGGCGCTCCAGGCTGCGGACAAAGGCGCGCCCGCGACGAACGCGGGGGCGGGGCCGGCGTCGCCACCGGCGGCGAAATCGGCCGAAGTCTATGCCGCCTGGCCCTTCGACGCCAGGGAGGCGGTCAGAAGGCAGGACGAGACGGCCAAGGCCCTTGACGTCCACAAGCTTCTTCTCCTGAACGTCGGCGGCAAGACGGCGATGAAACTGGTCCTGGTGCCGGCCGGTCGGTTCCTGATGGGCAGCAGTCCGAAGGAACTGGAGATCCTCAAGCGGGAATCCGGCAAGGCGGGCGTCCTGGGCGACCAGGCCCAGAGCGACGAGGACCCTCAGCACGAAATCACCCTCACCAAGCCATTCTTCATGGCGGCGTGTCCTGTCACGCGAGGGCAGTTCGCCGCCTTCGCGGCCGACGACGGCTACCAGACCGATGCCGAGAAGAGCGCCGGGGCCGTGGTGTGGGATGGTTCAGCATGGGACAAGGTAGCCGGGGCGTCCTGGAAAAAGCCGGGATTTGAACAAACCGACGATCACCCGGCCGTCTGCATCAGCCACAACGATGCCGCGGCCTACTGCGCCTGGCTGGGCACGAAAACGGGCCGGACCGTCGCCCTGCCGACCGAGGCCCAGTGGGAGTACGCCTGCCGGGCCGGAGCCGCGACCGCCTATCCGTGGGGCGACGCCCCCGACGGCGGGAAAGGCTGGTGCAATGCCGCCGACCAGGCCGCCAAGAAGGTCATGGGCGACCGATGGTCGTACCTCGCCTGGGACGACGGTTTTGCGCATACCTCGCCCGTAGGCAAGTTCAAGCCGAACGCCTTCGGGCTGTATGACATGCCCGGCAATGCTTCTCAATGGTGCTCCGACTGGTACGATAGGGGCTACTACGCGAAGTCGCCGAAGGCCGACCCGCAAGGTCCGGCCGACGGGGCGCACCGCGTGCTGCGCGGCGGCGGCTGGTTCGCGCCCCCGCTCGGTTGCCGGTCCGCCGCCCGCGACAGGATCATGCCCGAGTACGGCTTCAGCTACTTCGGCTTTCGCGTGGTCCTGAACGATCTCGAGAAGTGAGGGAGCAGATAACATGCCTGGACAATCCTGGATGATTCGCATCGTGCTGTGCCTGCTGGTCGTGAGCGCCGGCTGCGCCCTGTGGGCCGCGCAGATGCAATCCGCCCCCGCTCCCGCCCCGGCGGCGCCCGCGGCCCCCGCCGGCGAGACCGTCCACGGGGTCCTCACGGCCAAAGGCGAAGGTTGGCTGGACGTTCGCTCTGAAGGCCAGAAGCTATCTCTGCGTTACACCCTGTTCCAGCCCGGCACCAGAATCGACGGCAAGGTCCAGGCCTTCTTCGACGGTCTGGCCCCCGGTGCTGAATTGGAGATTACCTGGCAGCCCAGGGGAACCTTCCGCATGATCTCCAAGCTGTCGGTTGTGGCGGCGGCGGGAGGCGCTTCCGGCCTGGTCACCGGCACGGTCACGGATGTATCCACCAAGGGCATGGCGTACCTGGAAGTCCGCGACGACCAGGGCCGGACGGACCGGTACTGGCCGGCCTATCGCGGGGGACCCGGCTATGGGCCGGTGGGCGGGTTCGACAAGGAGATGTGCCACGCCTTCACCGAGCGACACGTGGGCGACCGCGTGGAAATCCGTAAGTCCGTGGACGACCACATCCGCGTTGTCACGATGCGCCTGCTGGCCCTGGCTCCTGGGGCCGCTCCGCCGGGCGGCGAGGGCGGCGCGGTCACCGGCGCGGTGGCCGAAAAGGGCAAGGACTGGGTCGTCATCAATGCCGAGGACGGCACCAAGGAACGGTACATGCCCCAGCGCGTGATCGGCACGGCCGACGAACTCGACAAGAACGTGCTCGCCGCCATTGCCGGCCTGCGCATCGGCCAGCGCGTGGAGGTCCACTGGTTCCGCGACGGCGAGCGGCGGTTGTACGTGCTGAAGGCGCTCGCTGGCCGGGCCGCGGTGGCTCCCAAGGCCGCGCCGGTGAAGACCGTGCCCGTGCCGAACGCACCGGCGCCGGCCAGGGTCTGAACGGGGCCAAGCCGCAGGAAGTGGCGCAGGCCGCCAACCGGGCCGTGGAGTTCGTCAAGGCCCACATGGGATAGTGGTGCGTCCACATTGTTCCTGTGGGTGTGTTCTTGTGGGTGCCATGCTTTCGCGCCGTTGCGAAAGCATGATCATTCGAGGCCCGAGAGCATGCTTTCGCCCGCCGCGGCGGGGCACCCTCCCTTATAGAGCCCGCGCGCCGTCGCCCTGAGTCCGCCTCGTTACACACCTTTTACAAAATCGGCCCGCGAAATGACGTATGAAAGCACGAGAGGGGCGGCCCCTTGTCGCGCAGCGGTGCGACGCTTATAGTAGCGGAGCCCGCGGGCGGGCCGAAGACGAGCGTCCCGGAACGTTTTTCGGTTTGCGCGCGGATTCCGGGAACCCGCGGACGGTCGCGGTGTCTAATAGAATGGATTGGAACAAGTGGCGGCAAGACCGGTATCGAGACGAAGTTCCGCCTCGGAAGGCGGTGGCCCGAGCGACCAGGAACTGGTGACTCGGGTCGTCGGTGGCGAAGGGGCGGCGTTCGGCATCGTCGTCGAACGCTATCAGGACCGCCTGTACAACGCCATCTACCGCCTCATCGGCTCGCCGGAAGATGCGCGGGATCTGCTTCAGGACACCTTCGTCAAGGCGTACGAGAACCTCGGCGGATTCCGCGGCGGAAGCAGCCTTTACACGTGGCTTTTCCGGATTGCGGTGAACACGACGCTCAGTCACCGGCGAAAGAGAAGGGTGGCGCCTGCGGCAAGCCCCTCGGCCGATGAGGACGACCCGGCCACGGTCGACTGCCTGCCGGACATCGGCGCCCCGGACCCGGCCGATCCGCTCGTGAGCGCCGAGACCGAGGCGGCCGTGCAGGCGGCGATCGACAGCCTCGGCGAGGAACACCGGACCGTGGTCGTGCTGCGGGATATCCAGGACTTCGATTACCAGGAGATGGCCGAGATCCTGGATGTACCTACGGGAACCGTGAAGTCGCGGCTGCACCGGGCG
>PMZT01000067.1:8794-17357 GCA_003170085.1 Planctomycetia bacterium
CCGCGCAAAGTGGCGCTGTAGTAGTAGGGGCGGCCGGACGATCTTAAGGGATGGGGGGCAGGACGAGCGGTCATGCGGTGCGATGAGGTTCGTGAACATCTTTCGGCGTACCTGGACAAGGAGCTCCCGGCGGAGTTGACGGCCGCCGTGCGGGCACACCTCCAGTCGTGCGCCGAGTGCCGCCGCCTTTCCGAGGCTCTGCGGGCCACCGTGGATCTGCTGGGCCGCCTGCCTGCCCGCGCCGCTCCCGAAGGCATTGCGGCCGACGTGCAGCGGGAGATCGAGCGCCGGGCGCTCGTCGCCACCCCCGCCGTCGAGAGTCCGCCGCAGGAACGCATGTTGCCCCTCCATCGCGTTCGTCAGTGGCCGCGCATGCTGGCGGTGGCCGCGACGCTTCTTCTGGCCGTGGGCATCGGCGTCCTGGCCTACATGGGGCGGCCGGGGCTGCCGGCGATGCAGTTCGCGATGCCTGAGGCCGAGAGCGCCCCGGCGGCGTTGCCGTCGGCCGCGCCGTCGGCTTCCGCGCCGCGGACCACCATGCCGTCGGCTTTCGTGCCGAGCGCCAAAGAGAAGCCTGATAGCTACGCCATAGCTCCGCGCGAGGCCCCGACGGCCCCGTCGCCCGCCGCGCCCGCGGTCGCGCAGAACCTCCGGGCGACTGCGCCGGCGCCTACTTCCGCGGCGCTCGCGCGGGCCGAGAACGGAAAAGATCGGCGTAGCGGCGCAGCAGTCAAGACGCCCGCGCTGAAGAAGGAGCCTGCTCCCGAAGCCCCCGCCGCCATGGATAACCTGGCCGTCACCGGGGCGAATAGGAAGCCGCCGGCCTGGGACATGAACGACGACGAGGTGGCCCCGATGAAGAGGGCGGCCGAAGACAAGAAGTCTTCGCTTGCCTCGCTCGTACCGGCGAAGCCGCAGGCCGACAAGATGAGCGATCCGAACGGTGCGAAGATCGAAACGAATGCCACTGTCGCATTCACCGGCCTCGACAGAGGCGCTACGGCCGCAGTGCCCGCCGGAACCGCGATTGAGCAGAAGAAGCCGGTGAAAGCGGTCATCGACGATACCGTCAAGGATGCCGATGCCAGGGCCGTAGCTCCGACGCAACTGACCATGACGTTGGGCGATACGTCTCGCGCCCTCGGCGTGAGGACCGACACGGACGGCGACGGCCTCCGCCGGCCTGAGAAGCCGGGCACGTCGTATTTCGGCACGATGGCCGTCCCTGGCAGCCCGCCCGCGGCAACGGGTGAGACGCAGTGGCGGTCCAAGGCAGCCCCCGCGCCGACCGGCGGCAAAACTCTCGCGGCGAATGGCGGAACTCTCATCGAGAATAAGGTTGTCATCGCGCCGGCCCCCGCGGCCGCGCCGGCCCCTGTGGCCGCGCCTGCCGCGGCAGGCAATGTCGCCCTGGGGCGCCCGGCCAATACGCTTGAGTCGGTCCGCAAGGCGGTGGACGGGGCCGCCCGGGGCAATCTCACGGCCCGCGAGCTTGGCCGCACGGTGACCCGCGAACAGCTTCTCAAGGCGCCCGACCAGTTGGTCATCCGGGCCGACTCGCTCGAAGCGGCCGACAAGGCCCTGGTGCAACTCTTCCAGGCCAACGGCTGGCGGCCGGTCGCCGCAGACCGTGGCGGCGGGGAACGCTGGTCCGAGAGGGAGAAATCGGTTGCCGCGAACGGCGGCATTGTCGGCGCCGGCGGGGCCGTTACGGATCGGCTGGAGATCAATGCCGGGTTCGCCGTGGCCGATAAGAAGGCCAAGGAATTGCCGGCTCCAACGGGCGTCTACTTCCTGGCCGAGAGCAATGGCGAAGATACGTGGGTGGTCCTCACGGATCGAGATACGCTGTCGCGCTTCAGCAGCCAGTTGGCGGCGGCCGAGGGCATGACCGTGGCCATGGAATCGAGCGACGAGTTCCGGGCCGTCGCGCAGCTCCAGGCCCAGGTCCGGAAACTCAACGAAGATCGCAATGACAGCGAAAGCGGCGAGCTTGCCAAGGCCCGCACCGGCGTGCTTGTGTTCAACATGTACAGCGGCGGGACGGCGGTTGCCACGGCGGCGAAGCCGGCCAACATCGAGAACATTGAGAAGCCGGTGGAGGCCAAACAGCGCGAAGGCGCCGTCAAGGACCTGTCGGCTGCACCTGCGGCGCCCGCTTTGTCCGCTGCGACTGCACCTGCCGCGGCTGCGACTGCACCCACCACGGCTGCGGCTCCGGCGCCCGTTGCAGGGCCGGCCGCGGGGGGCGCCCCGGCAAAGGGGTTGGCTTTCAAGCCCGCGGTGCCGCAGGAGGCCGCGAAGGCCGAGAAGGCGAAGTCGGAACTCGCCTATGGCGGCGTCGGAGGTGGCGGCGTTGCGGCGGCCAAGTTGGGTGAGGCGGAGGGCCTGAAGCGTAGCGAGTCCGGCACCGTGCAGTATGACTCGGCCGGCGCCAACTTGAAAGCCGCCGAATCGCGCCCGACGCTGGTTGCGGCCGACAGGCGGGAGTGGGGCTGGGAACGGGAAGGCCGCACGGCCTCGCCGAACGAGGTGCTCCTGGTGATCCGCGTGCAGCGTAACGTGGTTGATGCGGCGAAGAAGGCGGCAGAGTCCGCGGGCAAGCCGGCGGCAACCAAGCCGTAGCCGGAATGCCCAATACCACAACGCGAAGAATTTCAACCGACAAGCCCCGCAAGGGGCGTCTTTTTTAGCCCAGGGCGAAGACGAAGTCGAGCCCTGGGTAAGCGTGGCCCCCTGCAGAGCCAAGCCCCATCAGGGGCGCCTTGTCGAACGATGGGCGGACGCATGCATCTGACCAAGGCGCCCCGATGGGGCTTGATAGCCGAGTGTCCTACGCGTACCCAGGGTTCGGGCTTCGCCCTTCACCCTGGGCTAAGAAAGACGCCCCTTTGGGGCTAACGTTAAATCTATCAAGCAGCGCTATAGCACTAACCGGAAATGAAAAAGCCTGGACCCGCAGGGGCCCAGGCTTTTGTGTTGCGCGGAACGGCTTACGGCGTCTTGGCCTTCTTGGCGCCTTCCATGCCGAAGAACTGAAGCGCTTCCTGCTTGGCCTTGGCATCCTGGATGCGTTTCTCGAGCGTATCGGGCCAGTACTTCTGTTCATACTTTGTCTTGATGGATTCCAGGATCTGGATGGCCAGCTTGAAGTTCTCTTTCTTCTCGGCGGCCGCGGCCTGGCCCAGGAGGTCGGCGATCTCGCCGGCGGCCTGTTCCGGCGTCTGGCCGGTCGGCGTCTTGGGCGGCTCGGGGATTTTGGCGGCGGCGAGGCGCGCCTGGAGGTCCTGGACGATCAGGCTCACGTCGGTCTTGGCGATTTTCAGGATCAGGTCGGCCGGATACGCCGCCTTGATCTGCGTGTAGGCGTCCACGGCCTCCTGGTATTTCTTGGCGGTGACGAACTGGCCGGCCTGCACGAGCGCCGTCGCGAGCTGCTCTTCCTGCTGTTTCTGGGCCAGGTACTTGACCTGGTCGTCGCGGATCGCCTTTTCCATCGCGTCCACGCTGATGCCCACGGACTCGCCGCCGGACCCCTTGAGCGCCGCCAGGAAGGCCCGGTCGGCCGGACCGATGCTGCGCAGCACGGCCAGCGCGCCGTCGAAGTCGCGGCTCTTGGCCATGTTCTCGGCCATCTGGAGGCGTTCGACGAGTTTCTTCTTGCGGTCGGTACGCTCCTGGATGATCTTCTGTTCGAGTTCCTGTCGGCGGGCGTCCCAGGTCGAGTCGCCGGTCTTGGCGGCAATGGCCTCGTAGATCTGGATCGCACGCGGGTAGTCATGGTTCGTGACGGCCTGGCCCGCCTCTTTCAGTTGCTCGTTCACCCACGCCTCATTCGGCTTGGCCGGCTGACCCGTGGTGCCGGTGGAGGAGGCGGCGTGATCTTTCCAGTCCTGGGGTATGACGGCCCACGTAATGACGAGGCCGATGACAACGACCGCTGCCGCCCCCAGCCCGATCCAGAGGCCGATGCCGTGCGACGCCGCTACGGACCGGCCCGGCCGCTCGGCCGCGCCGGGGGCGGGGGTCCGCGCCTGCCGTTCGGCTGCCGCCGCCGCCGCGACGTGGCGGGGCGTTGCCCGTTCGGCCACCGGGGCCACCGGCTCGGCAACGGCCGCCACCACGGGCGCCGGCGCGGGCTCAGGCTGCGGCGCCGGTTTGACCGCGGGGATGTCGAGCGGTTCGCTGGAGAGGGCCTCCTGCGTGGGCGACACCGACTCGGCCAACTGCTTCTCCAGTTCGTAGGCGGCGCGGTGCACGGGCTCTCGGGCGAGGTCCGCCGGGACGCCCGGCCTGGGCTCGGCCGGCCGCGCGTTCATGTTCAACTGGCAGCGCGTGCAGTAGATATCCTCGGGCTTGGCCTCGGCAAAGCAATGCGGGCACATGGCGAGGTACTTGGCGAGGCGCGGCGTCTCGGCGGCGTACATCCAGTCCTGGTGCGTCGTGGGGCCGCGCACGATCGAGTCGGCCTTGATGCGGCCCTTCTCGATCATCTTGATCAGGGCCTCGAAGGTCACGCCGCGGCCGCTGGGGTTACGCGCATCAAGGTAGTACCACGGGCCGATGATCTCGCGCGACGCCTTGCGGACGGCCACGGAGAACGAGGTCTTGCAGTGCGGGCACCGTTCCTCGGTGCGGCTGATGACCTGGCCGCAATACACGCAGGGCGACTGGTCGCTCTGCCATGCGGCTTGCTCGTCCGGAGGATTCGTTGCTTGGTCCATGTGAACCCTTGAGGCCGGGGCGGTTGCCTCGGCGGGGGGTTACCCTTCCCGAGGGTATTCACGCACGATTATAAAGCGCCGCAGCCGCGAATGTCAATCAACCACAGGGCAACCTTTGGGCAACCTTGTATTTTCGGCGGAAAAGAGCCATAAAGTTGCCCTTTTTCCTGATGCACTTTTTTGCTTTTCGAGGAATCTGTGCTATACTCCGCTTGGAGATAAGGGGGTTGGGTATAGGCAAGGGGCCGTTTTCCCTCGCTGTCCCCGACCGGGGACGTTTCTATCGACTGCCCGAAAGGGCGCCGTGCGCCGCTGACATGGGAGTGTCGGTGCGCGCAAGGGGATTGTGTCGGCTCACGCCGAGGGGAGGTTCTATCGTGGTGCGCGTGTGCGGCTTGGGGTGCGCAGTAATTCTGGCCTTGGTCCTGGTTCTGATGTCCTCGATGGCTTCGGCGGCAACGATCCAAGAGGTTCAAGCCATCGCATTCAACCCCACGAACCAGGATTTCTATGCCCTGGGGTACGGGCACGCCGGCTACCTGCTCACCTGGAGCGGGAGCTTGGGGACCGACAACCATTTCGGCGCCGGCGGGCCGACCTCAGGGTTCACTTACGGGCCGACCACGGGCAACCCCGCCTGGCTGAATTTCCAGGCTTACACCGGCAGCAGCAGCGGCGGTGGGGGCGGCGGCAGCACGACGAAGGACTACTCCACCCTGTACACCGTCGCCAGCCACAATCACGGCAACTGGGTTATGGATTTCTCGGTGCTGCTCTATGATCCCGGCTTTACGGGCACCGAGGTCAAGTTGCAGATTGTGGGCAACCTGGCCGGAACCGATGACAAGACGTTCACGGAGACGGCGGCCGAGGTGCAAGCGGGCAGGCTGATCACGTACCATCTTACCGGCGGCGACGACGAAACGGTTTCGCTCCTCGTCACGGGCGTCGGCGGCATCACCTATCCGGCCGGATTCTTCATGGATAACGCGTCCGGCGCAGCCGTGAGCGATACGACTACCACGGTGGTTCCTGAGCCGATGTCGATCACGCTGTTCGGTCTGGGCGTGGTCTCCACGCTTATGGCGAGGGCCCGCCGTCGCCGGTAGCCGGCCTTCTTACGCAATCGACTCAAAGGGCGGCCCACGGTGGCCGCCCTTTCTCTCGTATGACATCGCTGGATTGCCATTTGCGACAGCGCTGGATTGTCATTTGCGCGGCGGGTACGGAGACCCGCCGCGCACAATCTGGAAAGCAGCGCTGCCATACCAGGCACGTCAAGTTTGCCGTCCGATGGTTTTCCGCCGGCTGCGGGCCTATAATCTGGAAGACGTTTGGCCAGGGGAACATCGCATGGCTGCGGATCATGTCGAGAAATCGGTATCCGACGACGGTAGCGTGCGCCGGCGAATTCGCGTTCGCGGCATCGTTCAGGGCGTGGGGTTCCGGCCGACCGTCTATCGCCTGGCCGCCGAGCGGCGCCTGGCCGGATGGGTGCTGAACGATGCGGAGGGGGTCCTCATCGAGATCGAGGGCCCGGCGTCGCGCGTCGACGATTTCCTGGCGGAACTCCAGGCCCATCCGCCGCCCCTGGCCCAGATCACCGCGGTCGAGACGGCCGAGATTTCCGCGACCGGCGAGATGGGCTTTGGCATCGCGCCGTCGGGCGGGGGCCGGCGCTCGGCCTTGATCGCGCCCGACATGGCCATCTGCCCCGATTGTTTGCGTGAGCTCATGGACCCCGCCGACCGCCGGTTCCGCTACCCGTTCATCAACTGCACGAACTGCGGCCCGCGGTACTCCATCATCCTCGATATCCCGTACGATCGTCCTAAGACCACGATGCAGGCGTTCACGATGTGCCCGCGCTGCCAGGCCGAGTACGACAACCCGGCCGACCGGAGGTTCCACGCCCAGCCGAACGCCTGCCCCGTGTGCGGGCCGATGCTTTCGCTGCACGATGCCCACGGTCAGGCGGTGCCTGCGCCGGACCCGGTCCGCGCTGTGCGCGACGCCCTGCTGGCCGGCCGCATCGTGGCCATCAAGGGCCTCACGGGGTTCCACCTGGCGTGCGATGCCCGGAGCGACGAGGCCGTCCGTGAGCTTCGCCGCCGCAAGGGCCGCGACCAGAAGGCTTTCGCGATGATGGCGGTCTCGGTCGAGGCGATCGCCGAGCGGGCCGAGGTGGGCGACGCCGAGCGGGCCGAGGTGGGCGACGCCGAGCGGACGCTCCTGGAATCGCGCGAGCGGCCGATCGTTCTACTCCGCAAGCGCGCGGGGCACGACCTCTCGGCCCTCATTGCGCCGCAGAGCGCCTATTTCGGTTTCATGCTGCCGTACGCGCCGCTCCACTACCTCCTGTTCGAGAACGATTTTCCGCCCATGGTTATGACCAGCGGCAACCTTTCCGAAGAACCCATCTGCCGCGAGAACGACGAGGCCGTGAGCCGCCTTGCCGGCATCGCCGACCTGTACCTGCTGCACAACCGCCCGATCCAGACGGTGTGCGACGACTCGGTAACGCTCATCCAGCGCCGGCGGCCGCTGATGCTGCGGCGCGGCCGTGGTTACGCGCCGCGTCCGATCGTGCTGCCCGTGGAATCGCCCGAGCCGATCCTTGCCGTCGGGCCGGAACTCAAGAACGCGGTCTGCCTGGTCCGCGGGTCGCAGGCGTTCGTCAGCCAGCACATCGGCGACCTGAAGAACGCGCTTGCCGCCCAGTACTTCGAGGCGACCATCGAGAAGATGGAGCGGCTCCTGGAGATCCGCCCCGCCGTCATCGCCCACGACCTGCATCCGGCCTACCTGTCGACCCGATACGCACGCCGCCGCGCGGAGTGTGGCACTGGTGGCTTGTCCACCAGTGATGATGCGCTGCGCGGTGGGTCTCCTGACCCACCGNNACCATCACGCGCACATCGCCGCCGTGATGGCCGAGAACGGCCTTGAGGGCGAGGTCATCGGCCTGGCGATGGACGGCACGGGCTACGGCCTCGACGGCACCGTGTGGGGCGGCGAGGTCCTGAGGGCGTCGGCGGCCGAGTTCACGCGGCTCGGCCACCTGGCCTATGTGGCGTTGCCCGGCGGCGATGCCGCGGTCGAGCATCCCGTGCGCACGGCGTGGGCGTTCCTGGTGATGGCGTACGGCGAGGAGGAGGCTGCGCGGCATTGCGTCGGCCGCATGGCCGGCACCTCGGCCGGCGACCGGGCGTTCTGGAGCCAATTGATCGCCAAGCGCGTCAACGCGCCGCAGGCGTGCGGCATGGGGAGGCTGTTCGACGCCGTCAGCGTCCTGGCCGACGTGTGCGAGTCCAGCACCTACGAAGGGCAGGCGGCCGTGGAACTCGAGGGCGCCGCCGGGGAGGCTCCCGACGACCTGGCGCCGTACGAGTTTGCGATGGCCGCGGAAACGCCGTCGCGGGCCTGGGTCATCGACACCGCCCCCGTTATCCGCGGCGTCGTGGCCGACGTGGAGGCCGGCCGCCCGCGGCCCCAGACGAGCGCGCGGTTCCACGCCACCGCCGCGGCGATGCTGCGGGAAGCCGCGCAGCGGGCGCGGCGCGAGTCGGGCCTCACGCGTCTTGCGCTGGCCGGCGGGTGCTTTGCCAACGACCGGCTCGTCCGCGGGCTCGCGCCGGCCCTCGAGGCCGACGGGTTCCAGGTTTACGCGCACCGCGAGGTCTCGCCGAGTGACGGCGGCATTGCCCTCGGCCAGGCCTACGTGGCGGCCGCGCGGCTGCGGGCCGAAATGAAATCGCACACTTAGCACTACAACGCCACTTTGCGCGGCGGGTCTCCGCACCCGCCGCGCAAAGGCCCAAGTGGCGTTGTAGTATTAG
>PMZT01000067.1:17367-20904 GCA_003170085.1 Planctomycetia bacterium
GTCGGCGTCGTGGATATCCGCGGGAACCGTATGCGGGCCGGGTTGGCGCTCGTGCCCGAGGCCGGGGTCGGCGACTGGGTGCTCATCCATGCGGGCTTTGCCATTACCTTGGTCACGCCGCAGGACGCCGCCGAGACCAACGCCCTCCTCGATCAGATGGAAGGCATCGGGTAGGACCACGGCGCTACGCATGCCTTTGCGCGGTGGGTCGGGAGACNNGCGCGGTGGGTCTCCCGACCCGCCGCGCAACGAAGCAGCGCCGGCGCCGTCGAAAATACAGTTAGCGCCGCGGGTGACTTCCGCCCCTGGAGATTCGTACATGGACAATACTCATATCGAACAATTGAAGCGCGAGATGGCCGACGCCGCCTCCGCCATCCCCGGCACGGCGCCCGTGGCCCTCATGGAGATCTGCGGCACGCACACCGTGGCCATCCGGCGGACGGGCCTGCGGAGCCTCCTGCCGAAGCGCGTCAAGCTCGTGAGCGGCCCGGGGTGCCCGGTCTGCGTGACCAGCCAGGGCATGATCGATGCGCTCGTTGACCTCGCGGGCCGGCCCGGCGTGATCGTCGGCACCTTCGGCGACATGGTCCGCGTGCCGGGCACGCGCTCGAGCCTCGAGCGGCAGAAGGCCGCGGGCGGGCACGTGGCGGTGTGCTACTCGGTCCTCGAGGCGCTGGACCTGGCCCGCAAGTACCCGGACCAGAAGGTCGTTTTCGCGGCGGTCGGGTTCGAGACGACCGCGCCGGGCACGGCCGTGGCCATTGACATGGCGCGGAGCGAGGGCCTCAAGAACTTCCTCGTCCTCTCGGGTCACAAGTGGGTCGTGCCCGCGATGGACGCCCTCCTGGCCGGCGGCGAGGTCCGCATCGACGGGTTCCTTTGCCCCGGCCACGTCAGCGTGGTCATCGGCAGCCGCGCGTACGAGCCGGTGGCCCGGCGGTATCGGCGGCCGTGCGTGGTGGCCGGCTTCTCGGCCGAGCAGGTCCTCAGCGGCGTTGCCGCCCTTCTGAAACAACTTGCCGCCGGCCAGGCCCGGGTCGAAAACGTCTACCCCGACGCCGTGCGGCCCGAGGGGAACCCCGAGGCCTTGGCGCGGATTCACGCCGTCTTCGAGCCCGTGGCCGCCACATGGCGCGGCCTGGGTCCGATTCCGCTGAGCGGCATGGGCCTGCGCGCCGCCTATGCCGAGTTCGACGCCGCCGCCCGGCTGGGCCTGCCGTGGCCGCCGCCGGAGGAAGGGACGAGCGAGCACGGCTGCCGTTGCGGCGACGTCCTCCGTGGCGCGATCGACCCGCACGACTGCCCGCTCTTCGGTAAGGTCTGCACGCCGGCCCACCCGATTGGCCCGTGCATGGTCAGCCGCGAAGGTTCCTGCCAGGCGGAGTACAAATACGGCGCATGCTGACGCCGGGCACGATGGTATACTATCGGCCGATGAGAACGATAGCGCGAGTGCGGCTTCTCGGAGGATTCTGGCTGTTGCTGGCGACCGCCATGGCCACGCTCGGCGGCTGTTCGCGCGGGGTCGAGGAGGTCGAGACCCGCGAGGCGATGGACACCCAGGTCACCGTCCGCGTGGTTGCGGCGAACGAGAAGATGGCCAAGGCGGCGCTCGCGGCCGCGTGGGCCGAGATGGATATTTGTGCCGCGAAGCTCAACCGCTATGACCCCAAGTCCGACATCGCCCGCATCAACGCCGATGCCGGCAAGTTCCATACGTCGGTCCTGCCGCTGACGGCCACGTGCCTGGGAGCTGCGCGCGGGCTCAGTACGGCGACCGGCGGGGCGTTCGACCCCACGGTCGGGCCGCTCGTTGATCTCTGGCGCCGCGCCGCCAAGGAGGACCGCCTGCCTACCGATGATGAGTTGGCCAAGGCTCGGAGCCTCATCGGCATGGATAAGGTTGATATCATCATGGCCCAGATGCAGCCGGGAATGATGGCGCAGGCCGAGCCGTCGGAAGAGGAAGAGAAGGCGGAAGAGAAGGCGGAGGAGCAGGGCAAACCCGGCCTCGGGCCGATGATGATGCACGCGGTGGGCATCCCCCAGGGGATGTCGCTGGACCTCGGTGCGATTGCCAAGGGTTACATCGCCGGGCGCATGGCCAACCGCATGGCCCAGGCCGGGGCGATTGCCGGCCTCGTGGCCGCCGCGGGCGATATCTGCGGCTTCGGCGAACGGCCGCGCAACCTCGTCAAAATCGGCGGCGACCGCCGCTGGTCCGTTGCCGTGCAGGACCCGCGCTACCCGGAGGATCGCAGCCGCTTCTACACCGCGATTCACGTCGAGAACAAGGGCGTGTGCACCAGCGGGCACTACTATCGCGGCTACACCATCCAGGGCAAGCGGTACAGCCACATCCTTGACCCGCGCACGGGCCGCCCGGTCGATAATCGCCTGGCGAGCGTGACCGTTGTGGCGTTCGACCCGGCGACGGCCGACGCCCTGGCGACCGCGCTCTCCGTAATGCCAGTCGCAGATGGAATCCGGCTTGCTGAATCTCTTGCGGGCGTGGCGGCCTTCTGGGTCCGCCAAGCGGGAAGTGAATGGGAGCGCTACTCTTCACGCGGTTTCCCAACATCATGCCTTGGGCCGAAATGAAAATGCACGAGAACAATTCAAAAGGCAAAGCGCAAAAGGCAAAGGGCAAAAGCGGGGAACGAACGACAATGATCGAGAAGAGGCGTGATCTGTCAGACCGTCTGTTAGAATATGGCGCGAGAATCATCAGACTGGTCGAGTCTTTGCCGAATACGGTTGTCGGGCGACGTGTGGCAGACCAACTACTGCGGAGTGGCACGTCGGCGGGTGCGAACTACGAAGAGGCACAGGGAGCAGAGTCTAAAGATGATTTTGTTCACAAACTGCAGATTGCCCTGAAGGAGTTGCGGGAGTCCAACTATTGGCTACGTCTGCTCGTCAAATCAGGGAAGATCTCGGCAGAGCGCATGAACGACATACTTGACGAATCAAACCAGTTACGCGCGATGCTTTCCAAATCCGCCGCAACCGCCAAAGGAAAAGCCAAGAAGAATGCCCATGATGAGTCTTAGTTGTGTGCAGCGGAAAGAACAAGTCAAAAGTCAAAGCGCAAAGCGCAAAAGGCAAAGCCACGGCAAGGAATACAATTATCCAGGAATGGCGGTGTTGGGGTTATACTTCTGCGTTTTGCACTTTGCGTTTTGCCTTTTGACTTGTTCCTCTCTCCCCCCCGCGACCACCGCGCTGTGGGAAGAAGTTTACTGCTAAGTAGGGACGCATGTTTTCTGTCTTTGAAGGCCTCAAGAAAGTTGGTCTTAATCCTAGAAATCTCAGCCTCATCGGGGTAGGCATCCTCATAGGTTTCGCCCTTCTCCTGGGAGGCAAGGCGGGGGTCGATGCCACCTCCACGGACAAGTTCTGCGACCAGGCTTGCCACGCGCACCCGGACGCCACGCAGACCTGGATTAAGTCAACACATTTCACGACCAAGAGCAGTGTGGTCACGCATTGCATTGAGTGCCACCTCCCGGCCGCGGGGCTCGGGTATTACAC
>PMZT01000229.1 GCA_003170085.1 Planctomycetia bacterium
GGTACCCAAACACCCAAGTACCCAGAACGCCCCAAACGCCGCAGCCATGTTTTTTGGGGTTCTTCACGGAATCCCGGGGGGCGGGTCAGATGGCGTGGACTCTGGTTGTGCGGATTCCGGCGGTTCTGGGTGAGTCAGTGCGCCTGACGAGTCTTGTTCTTCAGCCCGCTACGGGCTTTGATGTGCATAGGCCCCCGCCTCGGCGGGAGTGTGCTGGCAACACCATTGCCAGCAGCCCGCCCAGGCGGGCTTTGTCTGTTCGCTTGAGCATGGCTCGGCTGCCTCAAGGCAAGAATCAAAGCCCGTTATAAACGGGCTGCATGGTTCAGGGATGCCGTGATACCCCCGGTAAAACCGGGGGCCTATAAGCGGCGAAGCCCGCAGCGGGCTAACCCAAGTTCGCCACTTGTTGTCGTAAGTCCTTTATTTGTGTTTGATCTGGGCCTCGGTCTTGACTACATCGCGCTGGTTTTGTTTTCTGTCGGCGTGGGCTTCTCATCGGTCAACGGCAGGTATTCCGGGAGGTTCAGGCCCAAGTGTTGCAGCAGGATCGCCTGGTGATCGTCAGGCCGAGTGACGCAGCGGCGGCGGATCTCTGTGCCGCCGCGAGTTTGCAGCACCACATCCACGACCTTGATGCGGCTCAGTTCATCCAGAACCCGTCGCGGTTCATCGCCCAGGCCGGCCCGCTTGCACATCAAGCCCAGCGTTTTCCAGACCACGTAGGCCAGGAAGCAGACCAGGATATGGGCATCGACCCGATTCTCTTTGTGGTGCCAGATCGGGCGGATGGACAGGTCGCTCTTGTGGACGCGGAAGGCCGCCTCGGCTTGCGTCAGTTGAATGTAGGCCTCCCACAGTTCCTGCGCCGACCAGTCCTTGACGTTGCTCCGCAGCAAGTAGCAGCCCTCGCTGAGCTGCGCCCACTTCCGCCAGGCCTCCGCCTTGTGCCATACCACGCGGGCACCGCCATCGGGGCCGACGACCACGTCGGTCTCGAACAGACCCGCGGCGCGGCTGTTGTGACCCAGCAGGCGGCCCAGGCGTTTGGCCACCGTGACGAGCTTGTACTTACGCTTGCAACACGATTCCTCCATCTCGCGCAGGCCCTTCTCGATCCGCCGCTCGAATCGCTCATGCATCGCCTGCTCCTTCCGGCCGCGATCGGCGCTGCGGCAGAGGATGTAGGTCTCCTGACCATCGGGCGAGGGCACCAGTTGAACCTCCAACCCTTCGCGAATCGACTGCCAGGGTTGGGACAACAAGTGTCGCTCGAACTGACGCAGCATGCCCTTGGGCGTGCCCACGATGTACCGCCGCCCGCCCTCGCGGAGGAACTCCATGTTGTCCTGGCTGACCATGCCGCGGTCCATCACCCAGATGCGGTCGGCCCGTCCGTAGCGATCCTCCATCGTCTGGACGATCTCCTGGACCGTCGTCACGTCGGCCCGATTGCCCGCGAAGGTCTCGTAGCCGACGGGAATGCCCTCGCGGCTGACCACCAGCGCGATGCACACCTGCTTGCAATCGCCGCGATGGTCGCGGCTGTAGCCCCGCTGGGCCTTGGGATTGGCGTTGGCCTGGCCCTCGAAGTACGTGCTGGTCATGTCATAGAGCAGCAGGTCATACTTCAGGTCGAACAGGTGGCCCACCTGGTTCTTCAGGAAGGTCTGCAACGCCTCCTTGTGGAAGACCACGTGGTCCAGCGCCCGATACACACGATGCTCGTTGATCTTGTCGGCCGGCACGCCCAACAGGTCCGCCAGGGCCGTCTGCTTGTACAGGTGCTCGACAAGACGCAGCTCGCTGGAGGGTTCGCACAGGCGGCAGAGCACCAGCACCGCCGCCATCAACGGCCAGGGGATCTCCTCGCGTCCCGAAGGCATGATCTTGTCCAGCACGTCCAGCAGATCGAGCTTCTTGAGGATCTCCCATCCCAGCCACGGGCCGCCGAAGTCCAGGCACCGCTCGACGCGAACCTTCCGCACGTCGACTTCGGCGCATGACCCGCCGGTTTGGTCAAACAAAGTCGACGCGCCCGCTTGGCCCGCCGCGGCCTTCACACCACGCCGGGCCGACTCGTTCATCTGCCCTAGGTACGCCACGACGCGATGCCGCGGCCCGCGAGCCGTACGCAACGACTCGACCAACGCCCAATAGGCGTGCCGCTTGCCTTGTCGCGTGCGATAACACGGCTTGAGGAACATGCCCCCATTGTGACGCGATCACCTCACGCCGCAACGGGCTGTGTCTTGACTACATTGGCCTTTTGATACGCAACCGCCCCCAATCGCCTTCGGGAACCTCAGAAGCCCCGTTTTGCGGTAAATCCGGCTCAAAGATTATTTTCAGAATCCGACTGCTGGCGAACTTGGGTTAAGGCCAAACTCTCGAACTCAGCTACACTGGCCCCCTTTCCCAGGATGAGCAGAGGTTTCACGGCCTGCTGGACGCGATGATCAATTGCGCTGGTGAGCCCGTCGCCGGTTGAATCTGCTGGCGTACATGCGCCAAGCCCCGCCGCCAGCACGCACGCGGCAAAGATCATGAGAAACTGTTTCATCCGATATCTCCTACAAACTGAGATCACTCAAGGTCGAAGCGATCAAGGTTCAT
>PMZT01000080.1 GCA_003170085.1 Planctomycetia bacterium
CAGGGTGAAGGGCGAAGCCCGAACCCTGGGTAAGCATAGGGAATTCGGCTGTCAAGCCCCATCGGGGCGCCTTGGGCTACTGGGTCCGGCTGTCAATCGTCCGACAAGACGCCCCGATGGGGCTTGGCCCTGCCAAGGGCCACGCTTACCCAGGGCTCGACTTCGTCTTCGCCCTGGGCTAAGAAAGGCGCCCCTCCAGGGCTTGTCAGTTGAAATTCATAGCGTTGTCGTCCTGGAAACGCTGCGGAAAACGGTTGACCTTTCTCCGCAGCGCCCCTATAAGGTGAGCGGCGAGGAGCCCCTTTGATGACTCGTCTACCCCATCCCGCGTGCGCCTGGACGGTCAATCTCCTGGTTCCGGGAGCGGGGCTGGTCTTGCTCGGCCGTGTGGCCTTGGGCGCCGGCCTGGCGATCGCGTGGGCCTGTGCAGCCGCCTACCTGGCCCTGAGCCTCATCTGGCCTGAAAGCATGCCCGGGGGCTCGTTGTGGGTGCGGGCGACGCCGGCAGGCGTTCTCTACCTGGCGTGGCAGGCTATCCTATGGAACGCCCTGCGGACGGCCCGGAAAGTGCTGGCCGACCCGGCCCGCGATGAGCAGTTCAAGGCGGCCGTAACTGCTTATTTGCAGCAACGTTACGACGATGCCGAGGCCGCCTGCAAGGGCCTCTTCGCCCGTGACCCCGACGATGTCGAGGCGACGCTCCTCCTGGCGTCGATCGCGCGGGAGCGCGGCAGTGCCGCCGAGGCCGAGCGGTACCTGCGTCGGGCGCGGTACCTTGACGACGACGGCCGGTGGGATTTTGAGATCGGTCGCGAGCTTGAACGCCTGGCTCAGCCGGCACAATCGGCGACAAAATGACCCCGGGCGGGGCCGGTGGCACTGTTTTTGCTCTGGTATCAGGCGGTTTCGCGACGATAACGGTAGTAGGATTGCCTCCGCGGCTCGGGCCGCAAACGCGCGGGTTGAAGAATCTTGGCGCGTGGGATATAATTGACGAAAGATAAGTGATGCCGAATCCTGAAGCCGCCGGGTGGGGGCGGAGGGGATGCGCATCCTTAAACTCATGAGGCACGAATATGTTTGAACGATTCACCGATCGGGCTCGGAAGGTCATGGCGCTGGCCAACCAGGAAGCCCAGAGGTTCAATCACGAGTACGTGGGCACGGAGCACGTCTTGCTGGGCCTCGTCAAGGAGGGGCAGGGGGTGGCGGCCAACGTCCTCCATAATCTCCAGGTGGACCTGAAGAAGATCCGCCTCGAGGTCGAGAAGATCGTCAAGAGCGGCCCCAACATGGTGACGATGGGCAAGCTCCCCCAGACGCCGCGCGCCAAGAAGGTCATTGAGTTCGCCATCGAAGAGGCCCGGAACCTCGGGCACAACTACGTGGGCACCGAACATCTCCTGCTGGGCCTGCTGCGCGAGCATGACGGCGTGGCCGCCCAGGTTCTTATGAACCTCGGGCTGAAACTGGACGACGTGCGGGCCGAGGTGCTGAACATCCTGGGCGCCACCGCCGAGGCCGAGCCGGCCGCCACCGAGGAGGAGCGCCGCACGAAGTCCAAGACCCCGGCCCTCGATTCCTTCGGCCGCGACCTCACGCTGCTGGCCACCGAGGGCAAGCTCGACCCGGTCATCGGCCGCCACGGCGAGATCGAGCGGGTCATCCAGGTCCTCTGCCGGCGCACCAAGAATAACCCGGTGCTGCTGGGCGAGGCCGGCGTGGGGAAGACGGCCATTGTCGAGGGCCTGGCCCAGGAGATCGTGAGCGGCCAGATACCCGAGTTGCTGCTGAACCGCCGCATCGTGGTCCTTGACCTCGCGATGATGGTCGCGGGCACGAAATATCGCGGCCAGTTCGAGGAGCGCATCAAGGCCGTGATGAACGAGGTCCGCCGCGCGGGCAACATCATCCTCTTTATCGACGAACTGCACACGCTGGTNNGAGATCCAGTGCATCGGCGCCACGACCCTCGACGAGTACCGCAAGTACGTCGAGAAGGACGGGGCGCTGGAGCGCCGGTTCCAGACGATCATCGTCGATCCGCCGTCGCCGCAGGAGACCGTGGAAATCCTGAAGGGCCTGCGCGACCGGTACGAGGCGCACCATCGCGTCCAGATCACCGACGCGGCGATCAAGATGGCCGTGGACCTGTCGAACCGCTACATCTCGGGCCGGTTCCTGCCCGACAAGGCGATCGACGTGATCGACGAATCGGGCGCCCGCGTGCGCCTGCGCGCGATGACCCGGCCGCCCGACGTCACGCGCATCGAGCAGGAGATCGACCGGCTGAACCAGGAGAAGGAAGAGTCGGTCGCGGCGTCGAATTACGAACTGGCGACCGAGCTCAGGGACCGCGTGTCGTCGCTCAAGGCCAAGAAAGAGGCGATGCTGGCGACCTGGCGCGAGCAGGGCCACGAGGTCGAGGGCGTCGTCGATGAGGAGGTCGTGGCCGAGGTCGTGAGCCGCATGACCGGCGTGCCGCTGACCCGCCTGGAGAGCGAGGAGATGGAGCGGCTCCTGCACATGGAGGACGAGCTCCACCAGAAGGTCGTGAGCCAGCACGAGGCGATCTCGGCGATTGCGCGGTCGATGCGGCGCAGCCGCTCGGGCCTGAAGGATCCGCGCCGGCCGATGGGCTGCTTCGTTTTCCTGGGTCCGACGGGCGTCGGCAAGACGCTGCTGGCGAAGGCCCTGGCCGAGTTCATGTTCGGCGACGCGGACGCCCTTATCCAAATCGACATGTCGGAGTATATGGAAAAGCACAATGTGTCGCGGCTCGTGGGCGCGCCTCCCGGCTACGTGGGTTACGAAGAGGGCGGCCAGCTNNCAACATGCTCCTCCAGATCATGGAAGAGGGCAACCTGACCGACTCGTTCGGCCGGCGCGTGGACTTCCGCAACACGGTCGTCATCATGACCTCGAACATCGGGGCCGACATCATCAAGAACCAGGCGAGCCTGGGCTTCCGCAAGAAGAGCGCCGAGACCACCTACGAGCAGACCAAGGAAATACTCATGAAGGAAGTGGAGCGCCACTTCCGGCCTGAGTTCCTCAACCGCGTCGATGATATCATCATGTTCCACCAGCTCACGCGCGACGACCTGAAGTCGATCGTCGACATCGAACTCGGCAAGGTCCGCGGCCGCCTCAAGGCCCAGAACCTCGATCTGATCGTGGCCGACGATGCCAAGGAGTTCCTGATCGACCAGGGCTACAACCCGGACTTCGGGGCGAGGCCGCTTAGGCGGGCCATCGAAAACCTCGTCGAAGACCACATCTCCGAGGAACTGCTGCGCGGCTCGTACAAGGGCATGAATCGGATCACCATCAGCGTGCGCGAGAAGCATCTCTACTTCGAGGGCGCAGCCGTCTCGCCGTCCTCCCCCGCGGTAGAGGCCCATCACGGCACGTAGGCGTGACCCGGCGGGTAGACGAAGATCGGCCCGTGGCCCGAGAGGGGGCTGCGGGCCGTTTTGCTTGGCGAACCCCAGAGGAGTTGTATTGGGCACGGGCGGCGGAATGAGGTATAATCAAAGTGGGAGAGGATGCCGATAGAAGTAGGATGGGACGGCCACCTTGGCCTCTCCCGGGAGGTTCTTCATGAAGCCCTTCAGGTCTATGGCCGGCTGCCTTGTCGCGACCTTGATCGTGGGCCTGTGCGCCGCCGGCGCCTTCGGGCAGTACTACGTGCCGCTCCGCTATGACCTGCGCTACATGAGCAACCCCGGCTACATCTCGTCGGGCGTCATGGGGGCGATGCCGGAAAGGCGCAGCGATCCGTATGCCTTCGGATCCTTCCAGTATGGGAACCTCGAACTCACGGGCAACGTCCGCGCGGGTAGGTCGTTCAAGGGGACCGTGCCGTACGGCCAGGACGGGAGCCAGTTGTCGTCGCGGTTGCCGTCGATGGCCCTGTCGAACTTCAAACGCGACAGCATCGGCCTGGAGGACCTGGGCACGGGCGTCGAGTACGGGCTTCCCACGCCGTATTTCCCCGGCTCCGCCAGCGTGACGAACATCTACACGGCCGAGTCGCGCTTTGCCACGCCTCCGCCGGCCCTGCGCGCCCCGTATGCGCTGCCGAACCTGAACTCCGCGTACACGCCGCCCATGCAACAGCCGCCCAACACGGCCTACGGCGGCGCGGGGATCGTTGAAATCACGGGCGCCGAAGCGGTGACCCGCACGCCCGGGGGGCTTTACGTTCCCAAGGCGGCCGTCGAGTGGGTCAATGCGCTGACCGCGGGCCGTACCCCCGGCGAGACAGGTACCGAAACCAGGAGAGATGAAACCGATATGCGCATGGGCATGCAGAAGCCGCTGCCCGATACCCGCATCGGCATTCCGCAGGAACTGACCGCGGCCGAGAAGGCCGAACAGAACGCCGCCGAGGCGCCGGGCGGGCCGGGCCTCATGAACTATAACCTCGGGCCCACGAAGCCCAAGACCCCGCAGGATCGCGCCGCCGAAGAATCCTCGTTCGAGGCCACGCAGTCGTCGCTCTACCGCGACGTCATGCGGGCGGCCCGCAACCCGCGGGATCAGCCGGGTCAGCCGGGAAAGTCGGCGGAGCCGGCGAGGCCGTCGGCGGCGACGACCCCGCCAGCCGCGCCGTCGGCCGCGGGGCTGGGGCCGGAAACGCTTGTTCGCCCGCAGACGCCGGGTGCGAAAATGGACGACGAAGGCGTGACCGAGACGGGCGAGCCGAAACCCAAAAAACCGGGGATTCCGCCCATGCTCGAACCGTACAAGGCGGCCGGCACCTACGATGAGTACCTCAAACGGGCCGAGGTGGCCATGAAGGAACCTTTCTACCCGTCGGCCGAGTCCTTCTATGCCGCTGCCGCAACGCTTGACCCGATGCAACCCGAGGCCGTCCTCGGCCGCGTGAACGCCCTTATCGGCGACCGCCGGTATGGCCAGGCGTCGCTCGTGCTCGACCGCGCGCTCAGGGCACAGCCCAACTGGGTAAAGAATATCCCCAACGCCAAGACCGTCTTCGCGAAGCCCGAGATCTACAGCCGGATCCTGGCCGACCTGCGGCTGGAACTCAGGCGGCACCCGGGCGACGTGTCGATCAGCTTCTTGCTGGGTTACCTCTACTTCTCGTCCGGCGACATGGACGACGCCAAGGTTCTGCTGACGCACGTGGCTACCACGCGGACTGAGGGGCCGGGCCCCGAGCAGGTACTCCTGGCCGAGATCGCCAAGCGCGCCAAGCCGTAGCCGCCGACGTTCAATTGCGGATTGCGGATTGCGAATTGCGGATTGAAACGGCACCCGCTTGTTGCTTTTTCAAATCCGCAATCCGCACTCCGCAATTCGCAATCGCGTTCGGCGTGGGCAGCCACCCACCGAACAAGCGTAACTGGCATTTCCGCCCAGCCTAGAACGCAGCCCAGAACGCGGTTGAAGGTTCCCCCCCGTGCCGATACAATCTGGAGAACCCTGTTCCGCGCTTACAACGGCCCGCCGGGGCCGGAGGCCATAATTTGACCGATACGAATACGCCGCAGGAGTTGCCGACCCCGCCGGAGGGGACTGCCCCACCGCAAGCCTCATCGCCGAGTGCCCCGGCGCCGTCCGATGCCGGCCCGCCGTCTGAGCCGGCCGCCGCCGCTGCGCCCCCTGCTGCGCCGCCGCGGGCATCTGCGCCTGAAGCCGCGTCGTCGGCGCCTTCCGCTGAAGCCGCGCCGTCGCCGGCGCCCGTGCCCGAGGGCGCGACGCCGTCGGCCGAGGGCGCCCCGCCGGCCGAGGCGGTGCCCGCATCGTTTGAAGCGGCGATCAGTCCCGGCGAATCTCCCCCCGGGTACGAGGGGGCGCCGCACGTCGTTGGCCAGACCGTGACCGACCGTCCGACGCTCATCATCCGCTACGGCGGCATGGGGATCCTCGGCCGGTTCGTCCACAGCCTCGATCACTGGATCTGCGGCCAGCGCGTCCTGATCAAGTCGGACCGAGGCATGGAGATCGGCAACATCGTCTGCAAGTGGGCCGGTTGCGGACAGCCCGGCGGCGTGCCGCCGCAGGTTCGCGGCGAGGTCCTGCGGCAGGTGACGCACGCCGACGAGGTTGAAGAGCGGCACCTGAGAGAGGGCGAGCGGCGCGAATTCACGTATGCCAAGGAATGCATCGCCGCTCGCAGCCTTCCGATGAAGCTGGTGGCCGTGGAGCACCTCTTCGGCGGCGACCGCATCGTTTTCTACTTCGTGTCGGAATCGCGCGTCGATTTCCGGGCGCTCGTCCGCGACCTGGCGCACGAGTTCCAGACACGCATCGAGATGCGACAGATCGGCGTCCGCGACGAGGCCCGCCTCCTGGGCGATTACGAAAAGTGCGGCCGGCCCCTGTGCTGCCGCGCGTGGATCAAGGAACTCGAGCCCGTCTCGATGAAGATGGCGAAGGTTCAGAAGGCCACGCTCGACCCGACCAAGATTTCCGGCCGCTGCGGCCGCCTCATGTGCTGCCTGCGGTTCGAGCATGAGACGTACCGCGAGCTCTCGCGCAAGCTGCCGCGCAAGAACACCCTCGTGACCTCGACCGAAGGCCCGGCGAAGGTGCTCGACACCGACGTGGTGTCGCAGACGGTCCGCCTGCTCCTGATGAACGGAAACCAGATCGTCGTGCCGATCGAGAGCCTGCTCGCGCCTGGCGCGGCCCCGCCGGTGCCTGCCCCTGGCGCAGGGGGCGAGGGCGCCGAGGCCGACGTGGAGTCGAGGGTCGCCTCCGACGCGGGTCGCCCGGTGGCAGCGCGGCCGCCGCGCCCGCCGCGAAGCGAAGAACCGCCGCCCGAGCAACCCGATGAGTCGCAAGAGGCGCCGCCTGAAATTGAGCCGGCAGCCGCCGCACCGGATGAGCAGGGCAGCGCGCGGCCCGCGCAGGGCGCAGCGCGGTCTCCTCAGCGTGGCGAGCGGTCTCCGCGGGGCGGTGGACG
>PMZT01000272.1:0-10769 GCA_003170085.1 Planctomycetia bacterium
GGGGCGCCTTGGGCTGATGCGTCGGGTTGTCAATCGTTCGACAAGGCGCCCCTCGCGGGGCTTGATTCTGCCTGGGGGCATCGTTTACCCAGGGCTCGACCAAAGTCTTCGCCCTGGGCTAAAAAAGACGCCTCTACGAGGCTGGTGCTTGCCACGATCCTTTCCGCGTACCGCACGTCGGGAGAGCCACGCTAAACACGTACGGTCTCCCGACCCGCCGCGCTTTTTTATGATGCGCCCTGCCATCCGCCAGCCCTTACGCCGTCAGTTTCACGAGGCGCAGGGCGTTCTCCCACAGGATGCGGCGCTTCAGCCCCTCGTCGATCGCGAGCGCGAGGAACTTCCGGAGCTCTTCGCGCTGATCGGTCCACGGGCCGTCGGTGCCGAAAAGGAGATACTCGGGCGGGTGCTTCGCCAGGATCTTCAGCAGCAACTCCTCGGGGCACCGGCCCAGCGTGAAACTCGTCTCCAGGTAGATCGGCAGGCCCACCAGCGTCTCGTAGACCTCCTGCCACCGCTCCCACCCGCCCGTGTGGGCCGCCACCATCCGGAGGTCCGGCACGGCCTCGTGCAGCCGGCGGACGCGCCGCGGGCTCGCGCACTCATCCTTCTCATACGCCAGGTCGTAACCGGCGTGAAAGAGCATGGCCAGCCCCGCCGCGGCCGCGGCCCGGGCGATGCGGATGACGCGCGGATCGTCCACCGGGCACTCGGCGTAATACGGATGAAACTTGATGCCGCGGAGGCCCGCCGCCGCGATCCGCTCGACCTCGGCCTCCGGCTGCGCGTAGTCGGGGTGGATCGAGGCAAACGGCACCACGCGGTCCGACGCGACCGAGGCCGACCAGTCGGTGATCTTCGGCACCTGCTCCGGCCGGGTGGCGATTGAAGCGACGATCGCGCGGCGGATGCCCGCCCGGTCCATGCTGGCCACGAGGCCCCCCACCGTGCCGTCATAATAGGCCCGGCAGGGGAACCAGAGGGCGCCCGCCTCCAGTTTCGGGATGGCCGAGGCGGCCAGCTTGTCGGGAAAGGCGTGGGTGTGGACGTCAAAAACATTGAAATGCGTTTGTTTAATTGATGCCAATTCCGCCATCTTCAAGCCCTCATCCTGTTACCACGTGCTGCCAAACCATCGGAACGCATGAGACAGTCTTATGCGAGCGAGTGGGGGATTTTGCGCAGTCGTGGGTGAAATTCCCCACTTTCGCGGCCGTTGACACACTCTCTTCATATATTTTATGATCGGTCACCCCTTCTCCTGCTCCAAATTCGGCCTTTTTTTATTTTTGCCCATTTGGCATGAGCCTTGCTTGTATACTATATAGAGCGTCGAAGCGGACGCCAAAACCAGGCTATGCCATGCGGGGCGGTCCCGCATGAATTAACCAGTGGCCGAATGTCCCCCCGTTCGGCCACTGCGTTTTTTTATACACTCCGCGCCGCGCCGCCGCACAGTCGCCACTGCCCGTCCTCTTCCTCAAGGTACCCCTCGCCGTCCGACCAGTCGCCGAGCGTATACAGAACCTTGTCCGGGCCGGCGGCATCGAGGCGCCACTCCCCCGCCCGATGCACGTGGCCGCACACGATGAGGTCCGTCCCGCGGGCGAACTCGGCCAGGAGGGCAGGCTCATACAGGCCGTGCGGACCCAGGTGGGCAGGGCCGGCCTTCGGCTGGCGGGTTCTGCGGCCCGAGTGCCCCCGGTAGAACCGCGCGCCCCATTCCTGCCACGCGACCGGCAGGCGCGTGAACACCGCCTCCACGGGCCGCGAGCGGATCGCCCGCTGAATGGCAAAGCCCAGGCCGCGCCGCCCCTCCATGTAATCCCCGTGGCACAGGTAGACGCGCCGGCCGCCGGTCTCGAGCCGGTGCTCGGTCCGGCCGGGCACGATGCGGAGGCCCGTCTCGGCGGCGAAGCGACGACGCATGTAGAAATCGCGATTTCCAAGGAGGAAGTAGCCGGCCATCCCCCCGGCCACCGCGCGGCGGAGGGCATCGAGCGCCTCGCGGTAATCGGGCAGGTCCAGGTGGCGGGGACCGATCCAGTAGTCGAAGAGGTCGCCAAGGATGTAGAGCTCGGCGGTGCGCGGCGCCTCGCGCTCGAGGAACCGCACCAGCCGCGCGGTCCGCTCCGGCTCGCGGGGGCTCAGGTGCACGTCGGACAGGAAGACCCGGCGCATGGAGGTTCCCGCCTTACTTTCCGCCGCGCAGGGCGTCGCGCGTCCGCTGCTCGCGCACGAGGCGCAGGAGCTCGCGCAGCGGTCCCGTGAGGCCCGAGAGCGACCGCACTTCGACCTTCGGCTCGGCCAGCGTGCCGGTCACGAGGACGACCACGAGCTCCTTGCGGATGCCCTCGCCCAACTCCGACAGGGCGGGAATGAGCGGATCATCGTTGTGCTTGCCCATCAGGAAGACCAGGTTGAGTTGGTTGGCCGCGTTCACCGTGCCTGCCCCGAAGAGGCTCATGGCCTTGCCTTCGAGGCGGATGTCGCCCAGGTACAGGTCCTTGTTCCGGGCGAAGTAGAGGACCCGCGCCTTGTCGAAGGCCGTCCGGTCCTCCGCCGACAGCCGGAAGGCGTTGAGGATGCGGACCACCATCGGCAGTTCATAGAGGTGGGCATCGGTGATGTCGGCGTAGCCGGAGGCCTCGACCTCCTGGGCCGTCGGCCCCTTGGCCCAGAGGCCCAGGGTCGCGCGCAACTTCCCGCCGGTGATGTTGTGCTCGATGTGGAACCCGTCGCGCAGCAGCCGCTCGAAGTTGACGTCGGTGGCCGCCAGGTCGAACGCATAGCGCGTGGTGGGCTCGAGGCGGATGGTGGCAAAGCCCTCGATGCGGCCGTCGTAGAACTCGCCCTCGACCTTGCGGAACGAGACGGTCGAGGACTCCGGGGGCTTCTCGATCAGCATCCGCAGGTTCGAGATCTCTTTATCGGCCACCTTGCCCTGCTGGATGCGCACCTGGCCGTCGAGGGTCACCTTGCCGTCGGCCCAGCGGCCCGAGAGCTGGGCGGTGCCCACCAGGCCGGCCATCTTCACACCGGGCTCGGCGCCCACTTCATCGAGGATGGCCGACCCGGACCAGACGGCCTCGGCCTTGCCCTCGCCCAGCGGGTGATACTCGAGCCGCGTAAGGTTCAGGTCGAGCCGGCCGGTCGGGTGGATGATGTCGAAGGCGCTCTGGAGCGGCCCCGGCAGCGCGTCGCGCAGGGGGCCTTCCAGGCGGAGGCCCTGCGTCTTGATGGCCAGGCTCACGTCGGGCCCGCTCTCGTTATAAATGATGCGGCCGGTCACGCCGAACTCGGCCGGCCCGGCCCGGGCCTTGACGTCCTGCAGGCGGACCTCGCTCCCCTGGAACTCGAACTGGCCCGTGACATGGTCCAGCGGATACGGGAAGACGTCGAGCGTGGCCTGTGCGTCGCGGGCCATGACCCAGACGTGGTGCTTGACGGGCTCCCGCGGCCCCAGGGCCTTGGTCAGATGCGCGTTGATGTCCACGCGGCCGCGCGGCGCCAGGTGGCTCCACGCCTGCCGGATCTCCGACCCGAGCGCGCCGCGGAGCGATTCGCCCAGCGGCACGTCGCTGCCCACCAGCACCAGGTCCATCGCGTAATCGTCGGCGCGCTGGTCGATCCAGCCGCGCGCCTCGATCTTGGCGCCCGAGTTGTAGCCGGTGATCGAATCGATGCGGCACGTGCCCTTGACCAGGCGCAGGTGCCCCGTCACTTGCTCGGCCAGGAACGGGAACGGCTCGTAGACCATGCGGCCGCCCTTGAGCTGGATGCCCAGGTCGTACTCGAAGCCGCCCTTGGCCCCCGGCCCGGTGGTGACGGTGCCCTCGACGTCGGCCAGGCCCGAGAGGTGGAACACGCGGAGGACCGCGCGATCCTTCTCGGGCAGCGCGCCCAGGAGGTCCTCGTCGAGCGGCACGTTGAGGGCCGTGACCTTGAGGTGGGCCCGCGGATCGGCCGGCCCGGCCAGGCCGAGAATCTCGCCCGAGAGCACCACGCGGGCCTGGCCATGCTGGCCGCGCACGTTCACGATCTCCGTCCGGTCGGGCAGGATGTTCACCTGCCCCACGGCCTCGGTCAGACCGTAGGGGAACCCCTCGTACCGGAACCGGCCGTTCAGGAGCGTGAGGCGCAGCGAGACGTCGGGCCAGGTGCCCTCGACGGGCCGGCGGTAGATCTCGACCTCGGCGTCGGCCGTGCCGCCGGGCTGATACTGATCGTAGATGCGTTGCTGCGCCGGCGCCAGGGCCGCCCGCAGGTCATCGTCCAGGGCCAACTGGCGGGCGTGGATCAGGATGCGCGACTCGACCCGCGGCCCGAAGTTCTTCGCCCAGCCCTCGAGCCGCACCGTGGCCTGCCCGTGGTAGCCCTCCATGTCCTGCGTCTCAAACCCGCGCGACGTAAACCGCACGGTGCCATGCAGCCGCTCGATCCGGTAGGGGAACTCGCGGTAGGTCATCTCGATGTCGCGGCAGGCCACCGTGCCGGCGACCTCCAGCGGCGAACCCTCGCCGGGCGCGCGGTGGATCTCGATGGCCGTATCGAACGGCCCTTTCGGCGAGAGCTGCGCGTACATTGCCGCGGCCGCCGGCGCCATCGCCGTCAACATGCCGCGGCTCTCCTCGAAGCCCACCTGCTCGGCCCGGATCGAGAGGTCCATGCCCAGGCGGTCGCCATCGAAGCCCGTGACCTGGCCATCGAGGCGGATGGGCAGGCCGTTCAGAAGGCCCTGCACCTCGGCCAGGCCCAGCCCCTTGGGCGAGAACGTGCACCGGCCCGTCAGGTTGTCGAAGCGGTAGGTCAGCGACCGGTACTCCATCACCAGGCCGATGCGCGGCAGCGCCGTCACCACCCGGATGCAGCCGTGGTCGTCGCAGGCCGGCTCGGTGGCCACCGCGGGGCTGGCCACAAACCGGCGGGCGATGCGGAACGTGACATCGCTGTACTCCCGCGCCAGGTTCACGCCCGTCAGGTCCGTCACCAGTCGGAACCCGTCCTTCTCGTTGAACAGGAGCTTGACGTTGACCGAACCGGTGGGCTCGAAACGGTTCCAGATGAGCTGGGCCTCGCGCGGCAGCGTGCGGTACAGGTCGGGCGCCAGCGCCACGTTCGACGCCTGGCCCTCGAATTGCAGCGTACCCATGCGGGCGTCGATCAGGCCCGACGACACCGCCAGGTGCACCGAGCGGCTCTTGACGTCGGTCTGGAACCGGAACGAGTCGCGGTCGGTCTCGCTGGGCAGGAGAAGCCCCGACACGAGCATCTGGTGCTCGTACACGGTCTCACCGGCGATCTTGCGCTGGATGCGGAGCGTCCCCTCCTCGAGCGCCACCACGGGCCGGATGAGCGGCATGACCGCCGTCAGCGGGCGCGTGCGGGCGATCGTCTGGAAGTTCCACTTCTGCTCGTCCCACAGGACCAGGTTCACGGTCGGCCGGTGGACGACGATCTCGGTCACTTCGGGCGACAAGAGGAGCAGCGACTGCGGCGTGATCCGCAGGTCCACCCGCTGCGCCGACAGGATCGGCTCCTTGAACGGCGCCGACGGCATGACGCGGAGGTTCTCGAGGACGAGGCCCTCGGTCCAACTGAAGCTGGCCCGCGACAGGGCGACCTTCGTGCCCAGGAGGTCCTCGAGATAGGCCTCGGCGAACTTCTCGACCCGCTTGTCGCTCGTCAGGTAGGAGTACGCGCTGAAGAGGCCGACGAGGAGGAGAAAGATCGTGGCCAGCGCGATTCGCCGCCGCCGTTGCGCGCGCACGCGGCGCAGGCGGCGATCCTCGTCCACCGGGTGGTCCCAGTGCGCCGGACGCTCGCGTCGTTTTTCGCTCTCGCCGCTCGGGGCCGCCTTGGCCATGCGATCACATCCTCGACAAAGACACGTCCACAAACAGCCACCGCGCGTGCCACAGCCGGTCTTTATGTGTTTAGCGTTACTGCCTACAGCCGCGTTTGTGGCCGCTCCAGGGCACCCACATGGGGGTGCCCCTACGATTGCGCGCGGCGGACGATCGCGCGCCACGTACGATTGCGCGCGGCGGACGATCGCGCGCCACGTAGGGGCGGCCCCATGTGGCCGCCCGCCGTGTCCGGCCATAACTCTAAACACGTACCGGCGTCTCAGCCGGCTTCGCACCCTTGCCCATCAGCATCGCCATGCCGACGCCGCCGATCAGGGCGAGCACCGGCATGAGCGCCACGCGGTCGGCCGGTCCGCCGCCGAACTTCGCCGCGGCCACGCTCATCGTTGCGACCACCAGCAGCATCCACACGAGCGCCGCCCGCCGCCGCCACATCGCCACCGCGCCCACGAGGGCCAGTATCAGCGTCACAATAACATACGTATAACTCAGTATCGGCGAAAGCGGCGCCACGTCCGCGGCCGACGTCGGCGACCAGATCCGGATCACGCCCTCGCCGATCCGTCGGAGCCCGCCCACCGGGTCCGCCCCGAAGGCCCGCACCGCCGCACCCGTAAAGAGCGCATCGCGGCCGGCCTCATCAAGGCCCTCGGCCTGGCGCGCGAGCGCCTCGCGCGCCTCCACACCCTGCCCGGCATCCGCGGCCACCACATCATACAGCCGCACGCCATAGCTCGTGACCAGGACCGGCCGGCCCAGGCGCATCTCGTTGCGCACGAGCCACGGCGTAAGGAGCACCGCCACGACCGCTGCGCCGAGGATCCACCCGGTCAGCAGCCGCTTGCGGCTCTTCGCAAAGACGGCCGCAACCGGGGCCACAAGCGCCAGCCCCAGCGACAGGACCTCAAGATACGCCGCCGCGGCCAGCCCGATACCCGCCACCACCGCCCACGGCCACATCCGACGGCCGGGGTCGCCGGCCGCGTCTATCACTTGCAGGCCGGCCGCCACCACAATGATGAGCGCCAGCCCCAGGAGCACCTGCGGCGATACCATTCCCGCGAAATAGAACTGGAACGGATCGGGCACGATGAGCACCGCCGTCACGACGGCCGCCCACGGCCCCGCCAGCCGCCAGGCAATCATCATCGCCACGATGGTCGCCAGGGTGCCGCAGATCCCCTGCACGATGGCCAGCCACCGGACGGGTTTCTGCGTCGCGGTCTCGATCGCCGCGAGGACGAGCGGATACCCCGGCATCCGGCCGGCCAGGACGTTCTGCCCGGCCGTCGAGCCCGGCAGCACAAACCCGTTGCCCTCCGCCACCGACCGGGCGATGCCCGCGTACTCCGCGGCCCCCGGCGGCGACAAGGCCCGCTGGTCGCTCATGACGAAGGCCAGCGCCAGCCGGGCCATCAGCCCCAGCGCCACCTGGGCCACGATGAGCGAGTGAGCCCACCGACGGCTTGCATCGGCCTCTTTCATGCGCACCTCGCCCGCGGCTTTCCCAGAGCGTGCCATCGTATCGGCGGCCGCCGGGGAAATCAAGGAAAGGACGCGCCGCGCCGGTTGACATCGCCCCGCGGCGGGCGTATTCTGTCCGCGACCGCCCGGCAGACCTCGGAGGCCGCAACATGAAACGCCGGTGGCTTCCCGCGCTCGTGCTCTTCTTCCTGGCGCCGGCCGTGGGCGAACTCCTGTGCGGCAACATGCCGCCTCTGCAATTCTTCAAGCCGCCGGCCCTCCTCTGCGCCGCCGCGCTTTACGGCGGCGGAGCCATTCTCATCCGCGAGGTCACCCTGCGATGGGGCAAGGGGTGGCCGACCCTCCTGGCCCTCGGCGCCGCGTACGCCGCTGTCGAGGAAGGCCTGATGGTGAAGTCCTACTTCAACCCGCAGGGGCCCGCGGCATTCCTCAAGGACTACGGCTGGTGGGGCAACGTCAACTGGCCCTGGGTGACCGACATGACGCTGTACCACGCGGTCCACAGCATCGCCGTGTCGATCCTGCTGGCGGAACTCCTTTTCCCGCAGCGCCGCGGCGAATCGTGGGTCAAGGGATGGGTGCTGGCCGTGCTGGGGCTTCTGCTGGCAGCCGACGTGTTCCTGGGGTTCCTCTTCTTCGGCCAGGAGGGCCAGCCCGACAGTTCCCCGTTCCACCCGCCGCTGGTGCCCTACGTGGCGACGGCGGCCGCGGTGGTCCTGCTGATCATTCTGGCGCGGTTCCTGCCGGCGGGCATCCGCGCTCGCGGGCCCGACACGCCGCCGGCGGCCCGGCCGTTCTGGTTCTGGCTTGCGGGCGCCGCCGGATGCTTCGCGGTCATGCTAAACATGTTCGCGATGCCGCACCTTACGCCGCCGGTGGTGCCCGTCCTGGTCGGCGCGGCCCTGGCGTGCCTGGTCGGCTGGTGGCTTTGGCGGATGTCGCGCGGGGGCGCCGCGTGGACCGACCGCCACCGCCTGGCCGTCATTGCAGGGGACTTCAGCATCTTCATCCTCTTCCTGCCCATTATTGAACGCGACCACAGGGAGGCCAAGTTCGGGATATCGGCTGTAAGTCTCGCGGCGCTCGTCTTTCTGCTCATCCTCTGGTGGCGCGTGCGGCGGCGCACGGCGGCAGAACATGCCCACGCAAACGGCGGCGTGGGCATGCCACCCGACTCAGAGAGTGCAAGCATCCGTAGGCATTACCATCGCCGGCCTTTTCCCCTTGTGACGCCCCAGCGGCGGTGATACGATTCCCCGTTGCATCGCGCGTCAAGTGGCGGAGAAGGAAGGAGCAGGATGGCCGCGGGCCCGAGTTCGAAATCGTTGGCCGATGTCCTGCGCGACCGGGCCGACGTGGCCACGGCGGCGCTCGACCGCATCCTGACCGCGCCCGACGAGCCCAGCCGCGATCTCTACGAGGCCATGCGGTACATGGTCCTCGGCGGCGGCAAGAAGCTGCGGCCGGCCCTCGTGCTGATGAGCGCCGAGGCCTGCGGCGGGACGGTCGAACAGGCCTTGCCGGCGGCCTGTGCCGTGGAGATGATTCACACGTACTCGCTTATACATGATGACCTTCCGGCGATGGACAACGACGACCTGCGGCACGGCCGGCCCTCGTGCCACAAGGCGTTTAGCGAGGCCCTGGCCATTCTGGCGGGCGACGGCCTGCTGACCGAGGCGTTTGCCGTTCTCGCTTCGCAGGTGGCCGATGCCGCCCGGGCGAAGCGGCTGATCGCCGAGCTTGCGAGCGCCGCCGGCGCGGTCGGCATGGTCGGCGGCCAGGTGGCGGACCTGAAGGCCGAGCGCGAACGGTTGAGCGACGAGCGGCTGCTCGAGGTCATTCATCGCCGCAAGACGGCCCGGATGATCGAGGCGTCGGCGGTCATGGGGGCGATCTCGGTCGGTGCCGGCGAGCACTTCGAGCGCAGCCTGCGGGAATACGGCGTTCATCTGGGGCTGGCGTTCCAGATTGCCGATGATGTGTTGGATGCCGAGAGCTCGACCGAGGTGCTCGGCAAGACGGCCGGCAAGGATGCCGCCGCCGGGAAGCTCACGTACGTGAAGTGTTTCGGCGTGGACGCGGCCCGCAAGCGTGCCCGCGGCGAAGCCGACCGCGCCGTCGATGCGCTGAGCGTCTTCGGCCATGCGGGTGATTGGCTGCGCGACTTGGCGCGATTCGTGGTGCAGCGGAGCCATTAGCACTGGTTGATTCGAGGAATCGTCGATGCCTGACGGCTTGCTGGACTCTATCAATTCGCCCGCCGACCTGCGCGGCATGAGCGCCGAGGACCTCGTGCGCCTGGCCCGCGAGATCCGCACGCTCATCACGAAGACGGTGGCGGCGCGCGGCGGGCACCTGGCGTCGAACCTCGGCGTCGTCGACCTGACCCTGGCGCTTCACCGCGCGTTCGACTTCTCGCGCGATCACCTCATCTGGGACGTCGGACACCAGTGCTACGCCCACAAGATTCTGACCGGCCGCAAGGCGGGCTTCGCCAACCTGCGAACCGCCGGCGGCGCGAGCGGCTTTCCGAACCCGGCCGAGAGCCCGTACGACCTCTTCCGCACCGGTCACGCGGGAACGAGCCTCTCAACGGCGCTGGGCCTGGCGCTGGCCGAGAAGGCCGCCGGCAGCGGCGTGCGGACCGTGGCGGTCATCGGCGACGGGGCGCTCGGGGCCGGCATGGCCCTCGAGGCGATCAACCACGCGGGCGAGGTCGGCGGCGACCTCCTCATCATCCTCAACGATAACCAGATGGCCATCGGCCCGACCGTCGGCGGCCTCGCGCGGTACCTCACGCGCATGCGCACCACCGCGGCGTACGGCAACCTCAAGCAGGACGTTCACGAGGTGCTGGACAAGCTGCCCCTGGGCGAGCCGCTGGCCCGCGCGATCCACGCCTTCAAGAACACGCTGAAGGAAGCGGTCATTCCGGACCACGTTTTCGAGCGCTGGGGCCTGCGCTGCTTCGGGCCGGTCGATGGGCACCACATCGGCGATCTTATGGAGGCGCTTGAAGAGATGAAGCGCCTGACCGTGCCGCGCCTCCTGCACGTGCACACCCGCAAGGGCTGCGGTTTCGCCCCGGCGGCCGAGGAGCCCGCGGCCTGGCACAGCGCCAAGCCGTTTACCGAGTGCAACGGCCAGGTGGTCCGCGAGTCGGAGTCCGACGAGCAGTTGACATGGACGTATGCCGCCGTGAGCGAGCTTCTGGACCACGCGAAGTCCGACGAGCGGATCGTGGCCATCACCGCCGCCATGCCCGACGGCACGGGCCTCCTGCGCTTCGGCCACCGGTACCCGGACCGGTTCTTCGATGTGGGCATCTGCGAGCAGCACGGCGTGGCGATGGCAGCGGGCCTGGCGCGCGGCGGCCGGCGTCCGGTCGTCGCGATCTACTCCACGTTCCTC
>PMZT01000272.1:10780-11618 GCA_003170085.1 Planctomycetia bacterium
TGCTGATCGACCGCGCGGGCCTCGTGGGCGCCGACGGGCCGACGCACCAGGGCCTCTACGATATTGCGTATCTGCGGCACCTGCCGGGCTTCACGCTGGCGGCCCCGGCCGACCGGCATGAGCTGGCCGGGATGATGGGCCTGGCGCTGGCGGCCACGGGGCCGTGGGCGATCCGGTATCCGCGCGACCGCGTGCCGGCGGCCGATTTCTCGACCCAGCCGGTCGAGGTGGGCCGCGCGGCGGTCCTCAGGCGCGGCAAGGCCGGGGCGATTCTTGGCCTCGGCTCGGTCGTGGCGGCGGCGATGGCGGCGGCCGAAATGCTGGCGGCGGAAGGCCTGGACCTGACCGTCGCGAGCGCCCGGTTCGCCAAGCCCGTGGACGGCCCGTGCGTGGCGTCGCTCGTGGCGGAACATCCGTGGGTCCTCGTGCTGGAAGATCACACGGCGCCCGGCGGGTTCGGTTCGGCCGTGCTCGAAGCGGCGGCCGAGCAGGGGCTTGAGACGCGCAATATCCATCGCGTGGCCGTGCCCGACGAGTTCATCGAGCACGATACGCGCGGGGCGCAGCTTGCGGCGGCGGGCCTTACGGCCGAGAAGATCGCCGAGCGCGTGCGCACGCTTTGTGGCAAGGCGTAGACGTGCATGTTTTGAGGGAAAACAACGTGAAAAAGATCCTCATACTCGTCAACCCCGACAAACCGGGCGTCCGCGACGCCCTAGCCGCGCTCCTTCCGTGCGTTGAGGGCCGCGCCGCGGTCGAAACGATCGACATGCCGGCCGGCCCGATCCACAATGACGCCGACCTCGTGATCGTGCTCGGCGGCGACGGGTCGATCCTC
>PMZT01000272.1:11643-11850 GCA_003170085.1 Planctomycetia bacterium
ATGCCGGTCTCGCGGCGGCTGATGCTCAGCGTCCGGTGCGAGAAGGCCGATGGTCAGGCCGGTGAGTACCTCGTCCTGAACGACGTGTTCGTGGCCGGCGGCGAGCCGCATCGCATGGTCGGCGTGGCCGCGTGCATCAACGGCGAGGAAGTCACCACGTACTACGGCGACGGCGTGCTCGTCTCCACGCCCACCGGGTCCACCGCA
>PMZT01000272.1:11869-12130 GCA_003170085.1 Planctomycetia bacterium
GTGCGGCCCGACAGCGAGATCGTGCTCGAGCCGTGCGGCCTCCAGAAAGAGGCGGTGTGCATGGTCGATGGGCAGGAGCAGATCCGCCTCGTTCGCGGCGACCGCGTGCGGATTCGCCGCGCAGCGTCGGCCTTTCTCCTCATCCATAACCCCGACCGCCGCCCGTTTGCCACGCTGCGCGAGAAGCTCGTATGGGGCCAGCCGCCGCGGTACAGGTAACGACACGTTCTTATCGCTATAGCCGGACACGGCGGGCGGCCA
>PMZT01000102.1 GCA_003170085.1 Planctomycetia bacterium
CCGACTTCGGCCTGGCCAAACTGATGGGCCGGGTTGCCCCGGGCTCCGCCGAAGGGGCGAACGCCGGGGGTGACGTGACCGCCGAAAGAGTCATGGGCACACCGCAATACATGGCCCCGGAGCAGGTGGAACACCCGAAAGACGTGGACCACCGGGCCGACATCTACTCGCTGGGCGTCGTCTTCTACCAGATGCTCACCGGCGAGTTGCCGCTGGGGAGATTCGAGCCGCCCTCGCACAGGGTCCTGATCGACGTGCGGCTCGACGAGGTGGTCCTGCGCGCCCTGGAGAAGGAGCCCGAACGCCGCTACCAGCGGGCCAGCCAGGTGAGGACCGCGGTCGAGACCATCGCCACAACACCGGCGCCGCCTGGCACAGCCGTGTCGCCCGCCGCGGCTGCGCAGGCGGCAACTCCCGCTGTCACGGTCCCGGCCGGAACGCCGCGGTTCTCGCGCACGGCCATCGTGGGCGTGTGCTGGGCGGCCGTGAGCCTCATTTTTGTCATCCAGACGGCAATGGCGATGTTCCTGAGTCCGTCGCAGATCGGCGGTTCACCCTGGTGGTACATCCTCGGCTTCCTCGACCAACGGTTGCTGGCACTGACCGCGCCCATCGGCACCACCGTTCTCGGTTTCATCGCGCTCTCGCAAATCCGGCGCTCGGGCGGCAGGCTCAGAGGCCTCGGCCTGGCGCTGTTCGACGGTCTGCTGTTCCCGCTGCTGGCGCTGGATGGATTGATCGGATGGATGTGGATAACGTTGGCCCGCCTGCTTGCGGGTTTCTACGCCAACCCATCGGTGCAGGATAATCCGCAAATTCACCCCGCTCTCGTGACGCGAATCGCCAACGATTTTGCACAGCACGAGTTTGCAATCCCGATCCTAATCACAATCGTAGTGGCCATTGTGGTGGATTTCCTGATCATCCGCTGGGCGTGGCGCGCAGCCAACAGGCCGGTGAGCGGCCCGCGGCCCCTTTCGGCGACTCCGCCCTCCGCCGGCGCCAAGCGCACAAGGCTTGCACCGGTGTTATGGATCGTCGCGCTCGTGATGGTTGTGCCCGTTCTTCTGGTTGGAATCACACTCTGGTGCACATACGAAGCCATTCATCGCCCGGCGCTAATGCGAGAGCAACAGGCGGCGACCAGCGCCACGTTCGGCCCGGTGATGGAGCGCGTGCTGCCGTCCGGGGTTGGTATTGTTCACGACCGGAGCGTAAATCGCCATAATGCGGCCCCCGGGTACAACGTTAAGTTGCCCTGCGGCGTGACGGTCCAACTTTTCGGCGTGTCGGAGCACCCGTCGGAGGGCAAACAATGGTGGCGGCCGGACGGCTCGCCATTGCCGCAAGCGCCGTATGCCAAGCTTACAACGCAGTCTTTTCCGGACAGAGGGGAAGTGGCCAGGGAGTTCGCCATACGCCTGGCGAACCTGCCGCCGGAAGAGATCGGCTACGCATGGGCGTTCGATCCGCCCGCCAACTCCGCTGGTGGCGGTCCGGTGATAGTCGGCGGCAAATCTCAACCGGAACTCCGGGCGATTGCGGCCGTCGTGCCGGTAGGCCAAGTCTCGGTGAGTCTGAAGTACGGTATCGCCGCCGGCCCCTGGAAGACGTTGGGCGAAGGCTCGGGGCGCGGCAGTTCGTCTTTCAACAAGGGGGGCGTAGGCGCGTTTTTCTCAGAGGCCGTGGTGGATCAGGATGGCCTGGTTAGCGTCACGGTGGCTCACGACGTGGCCAACGAGGACTTGCGCGTTGTGGCTGTGGACAAAGCAGGCCGGGAGATTGTCAGCAAGACCAACACGAGCGGCTCAGCCGGCCGAGTCCATCAACTTACAGTGATATTCTTCGACTTGCGTCTGGGCGACGTGGACAAATTCCTGTTCCAGGCCCGCCCCTACGAGTGGGCCGAGTTCCGCAATGTCGCCCTGCGGCCGGCGGAGGCCAAGGGAGCTACAACATCCCCGGCGGCCAATGTCGCGGCTCCGAGCAACGCATTTGTTGCGGCCCAGGGCGTCAAGTTCGGCCCGGTGATGGAGCGCGTGCTGCCGAACAGCGCGGCTTGCAGGGAGCAATACTTCCAGTTCCGCACCGGAGACGTCTTCATTGTCGGCAATGGCCCAGGCACCACCGCGGAGGAGGCCAAGAGGGATTGGAAGAAGGTCGAGGACGCGGGCGGCGTGGACATGACCGTAGTGAGCAATGGTGAGAATGGCAATGGCATTACCATCGAAGGCGAGGGGTGTTTGTTCACACAAGACATGCAGGGGCTGAACTGGGAAAAGACCACCGCCGAGGACGTGGTGGAAAGGATGAAACATGTGTTCTGGATCTACGGCCAGGTGGGACCGTTGACGGCGAAATCATTGCCTGTCCCCTATCTCTTCAAGACCTCCGGCGGCGACGTGGGCATCATGGAAGTCCTCGGCGTCGTCGAGGATGAGCGCGGCTTTCACGGCGAGGGCCAGAAAGGCCACGGCATGAAGTTCCGCTACAAGCTGGTGCAGGACACCGCGGCGAAGGCCGTCGGCGCGGCCAAACCCGCAGCGCCAAACTCTGCTCCGAAAGCGCCGTCGGCGCAGGCGGTCATGGCGACCGGGTCGCTCGATGCCACTACGGATACGCCGCCGAGATGGGTGTGCAGAGCACTGGTGGACGAGGCTGACATTGTCGCCGTGGAAGTCGGGCAGGAAGTTCGCATGACGCTCGACGCGTTTCCAAGGCGCACCTTCCAGGGCAAGGTGGTACAAGTCGGCAAGACGCCTGCCGCGGCGCTAAACGCGGTGCTCTATGACGCGGTGATCGACCTCGCCGACCCGGACCCGAAATTCATGGCGGGGATGTCGGTGAATGTCACGTTCATCGAGGCGTATCGCGCGGACGTGCCCAAGACTCGTAGCGGCGCCAAAGCCGCGGCCGTTACCGACCCGGCGCCAGAGAAGGCGATCCGCTGAAGCGTCTTCCATGTTGACGTAGCGACAGAGCCTGATTACAAAAGGAGCCTGTGATGAACCGAGCGCTGCCTATCGCCCTCTGCACCGTCGCAATCCTTTGCGTGGCCC
>PMZT01000150.1:0-1080 GCA_003170085.1 Planctomycetia bacterium
GCCCCATTGGCACGGGCGATTTTTGGGATTCCATATTAATTTTTCGAGGGTGGCCGGAAAAAAAATCTGAAAATCTGAAATCTGAAAATTTGAAATTTGAGATCTCAGATTTGAGATTTCAGATCTGAGAATCTCAAATTTGAGATCTGAAATCTGAGATTTCAGACTTGGGGAAAGGAGGGAGGGCAAAAAGCCCAAAGTCAAAGGGCAGGGCATGGGCCTGGCGGCTCGGGGGAGGCCGGGGCCTTGCGGCTACTTGGCGAATGCCGCCGTGGCGGCCTTGTGGAACGCGGGCAGGATCTTCTTGCCGTCATCGGTCCAGCCGGCGTGCTGGACCAGGAAGATCATGATGAGCTGGTGGGCCTGGTCAAAGCACGAGTTCGTGTTGTAGGCGCCGCCGTGGCCGATCTGGTTGCCGCCCGTGGAGAATCCGAACCCATAAGGCGTGGGCAGGTCGCCGGTTTGCTTCGACGTCATCTGCTTGACGGCCTGCTCCGACAGGATGCGTTTGCCCTCGAACGTGCCGCCGCCGGCGATCATGCGGTAGAAGATCGAGAGGTCGGTGGCCGTCGAGAACAGGCCGCCGGCGGGCATGGGTTGGCGCACATGATCGTTCAGCGGGTATTTGAGTTGCCCGATCGGAGTTTCGTCGAGGCCGGTCTTGGCGGCATTAGGCTTGTAGGACTTGGCTAGGCGCTTGAGTTGCTCTTCATTCGGCCAGAAGGTCGTATCCTTCATGCCCAGCGGCTTGAAGAGGCGCTGGTCCAGGAACTCCTCGTACGCCATGCCGCTCACGACTTCGATAATACGCCCCGCGGTGTTGAGGCCCGCGTTGGAGTACTGGGACTTCGAGTCCGGCTCGAAGTCCAGCGGCAACATGGCGTAGCTCTGCACCCGCAGGGCGAGGGGGAAGAGGTCGAGCGACGGCTGCTCGATCGCCGACTTGAACGGCAGGCCGCTGGTGTGGCTGAGCACGTTCCTGACCAGGATGGGGTGCCGCGGCTTCTTCAGGAGCACGTGGTCGGCGTCTTTTTCGGCCACGACCATCTGGCCCTTGAATTCCGGCAGGTACTTCTCGAC
>PMZT01000150.1:1139-12621 GCA_003170085.1 Planctomycetia bacterium
ACCTTGTCTTTCGAGGCCACGAGCGTGACCGCTCCCGCCAGGGTGTGGCTGTCGACGAACGGCTGGAGGGCGCCGGCCACGCTCTTGGGCGACTCGGCGGCAGGCGCCTCGGCCCGCGCAAGGGTAGGGGCGGCCTGAATCGCGGCCAGAAGCAGGGCGAAGGTGGCGACGGCGGAGCAGGGCTTCGTGAGGCTCATGCGTGTCTCCTGTGTCAAGTGAAGCGGCATTCCCCGGACGAACTTCTCCCACGACTATCGCAAACTGGCGCAGGCTTGAACGGCCGCGGGCTTGCGTGCAAGGATTCTACCGCGTTTGCGGGCTTTGGCAAACTCGTTTTTGCGCGCGATCGCGGCCGGCATGGGCGGGGATGACGATCTCGCCGCCACGCTGCGCAGCGGCTTGGCGTTCCGAGGTGAGAAGATGCGGCAGAAAAGAACTTGGTGTCTGTAAAGGGATTGTTGTTTATTTCTGCCCGCAGTCTGTGTATGTTTGAAAGAGTAGCAAGGGCTGGGATGCCCGCCACAATGCAGCGTTCGATTTGTATGCGGACTGTGTCAGGGAGATGTTGCCTCGGACATAGTGCGTCTCTGAAGAGAAATAAGCCAAGGTTCAGTCCTGCGTCAACCCTCTCGGGGTTCCGCGGGGCACGTCCATGACCGGCAGCCACACGGCGCTGGNNGAGGAAGCGTTCCGGGAGAGCGAGGAACGGTATCGCCGCCTTGTGGAGGTCTCTCCGGACGCCATTTTTGTGAACCGGCAGGGCAAGCTCGTCTTCATCAACCAGGCGGGCCTCAGGCTCTTCGGGGCGACAAGGCCGGAGCAGATGCTCGGCAAGTCGCCGTATGACTTCACGCATCCCGACTACCACGCGCTGATCAGGGAACGCATCCGCCGCCAGCTTGACCTTGGCGAGTCCGCGCCGCCGGTTGAGGAGAAGATCATCCGGCTGGACGGAACGCTGGTTGACGTGGAGGTGGCCGCCGCCCCGGTCATGTACCAGGGGGTGATGTCGATCCAGGCCGTCCTCCGCGACCTGACGGAACGCAAGCGGGCGGCGGAGGATATGGTCGCCAACCAGCGGTGCCTCCACTTGCTGGGGATCAAGCTGGCCCACGTGGAGGAGGCGGAGCGCCGCCGCATTGCCGCCGACCTGCACGACACGGTTGTTCAGGTACTGGCGGCGACGAAGTTGAGGGTGCAGCAGCTCAGGGGCGAGACGCAGCCCGACCGGGTGGGCACCGGGCTGAACGAGATACAGGAACTCGTGGAACGGGCGATTACCGAGAGCCGCTCTCTGCTCTTTGAACTGAGCCCGCCGTCGCTCTATGAGCTGGGCCTGGAGGCGGCCCTCGAATGCCTTGCAGAGAAAGTGCAGAAGGAACACCGGCTCGCGGTGACGTTCAAAGACGATCATAAGCGGAAGCCGCTTTCCGACGAGGCCCGCGCCGTTCTTTACCGCGCGGTGCAAGAGCTGCTTCAGAACGTGATTAAGCATGCCTTTGCCAAGAGCGTCAAGATGTCCACTCGCGCCGCCGGCCGGCAGATCGTGGTTGAGGTGGCCGATGACGGCGTCGGATTCGACCTGGACCATGTATTCTCGCGGAAGAACACCCATGCCGGATTCGGCCTTTTCCATATTCGCACGAGGATGGACTACCTGGGAGGCCGCTTTGAGGTTTCCTCGCAGCCGGGCCGTGGAACGCGAGTCGCGCTGGCGGCGCCCCTCGGCAGGCCTCTCGGGGAAGTTTAGGAGGACGCCATGGCGATTCGGGTACTCCTGGCCGACGACCACCAGTTGTTCCGCGAGGGGGTCCGCTCCCTCCTGGAGAAGGCCCCCGGCGTCGAGGTCGTTGGCGAGGCCGCCGACGGGCGCACGGCCCTGGGCCTTGCCCGCGAAACGGCTCCGGACGTGGTCATCATGGACATCAGCATGCCGGACCTGAACGGGTTCGAGGCCACCCGCAAGCTGAAGGCGATGCTCCCCCAGACGCGGGTGATCGCGCTTTCCGCCTTTTCTTACCGGCGATTCGTCAAGCAGATGCTCGAGGCCGGGGCCCAGGGATACCTGGTCAAGGACTGTGCCTTCGATGAACTCATTCGCGCCGTTCGCACCGTGGCGAATAACCTTGTCTACCTGAGCCCGGTCGTGGCGGCGGGGGTGGTAGACGCCTCGCTGGGCAAGGGCGCGGATGCGGCGGACGGCACGACGGTGAAGCTCAGCCCCAGGCAGCGGGAGGTGCTCCAGCTCATCGTGGAAGGCCACTCGGCCAAGCAGATCGCGGCACGTCTGCATGTGAGCGTCAAGACGGTTGGAACCCACCGCCAGCAGATCATGAAGCGGGTCGGCGCCGGGAGCGTGGTCGACCTCATCAAGTATGCCCTGCGAGAAGGATTGACCCCTCTCGATTGAATAGCGCCGCTGCGCCACCCCGCCCGCCCTCAGCAAGTCACCTAGCCCCGACTCAGGCTTTTGGAACCGCGGATTCCGGCTATTGTCTATTACCATGAGCCAGTTCACGTGACGATAGAATCCGCGGTGCCGTATCGCGATGCGGTACCTTGCAGAACCACCCTTGCGTTGGGACGGGTGGTCCGAAAGAGAGCGGACCTTCGCCTGAGGGGTCCGCTCAGGGGCGGCGGAACTCCGACGTGGAACGCCGCTTCGGGCAATTCGGCCCCTCACTTCCAGGCGGTGTGCCTTTAGGGCTCAAGTTGCGGGGGGTATATGAACGACGACCGGGAACTGGCTCTGGCTGACGCCGAAGAGGGCACGAGTGTGGCGGCCCACTGGGCCTGCGAAAAAAAGGTTCAGGGCAAGTATGACATGTTACGGTCACTGGTCGCGGCGGTGGAGGACAGGCACCGGTACGCCCAGGGTCACGCGTTGCGAGTGGGTGCCTGGGCGGTTGCAACCGCAAGGGCATTCGGCCTCGACGCAGAGCGCCTTCCGATGCTCTCCTGTGCGGGCGAACTCCACGATATCGGCAACCTGGCCGTGCCCGACGACATCCTGAACGCCCCACGGCCGATAACCAAAAGCGAGTGGGCCGTCGTGCGGCAGCACCCGGTGCGCGGCGTCCGGATGATCGAGCATTTCGGGTTCCTGAGCCTTGCCCTCCCGGCCATCCGGCACCATCACGAACGGTTCGACGGTCGCGGCTACCCGGACGGCCTGTCGGGTAATGCGATTCCGCCTGAGGCACGGATCATGGCGGTGGTCGATTCCTATGACGCCATGACAAGTAGCCGGCCCCAGCGGACGCCCCTGCCTCACGAAGCTGCCGCGGCCGAGTTGCGCCGGTACGCCGGCACCCAGTTTGATCCCGAGTGCGTGGAAGCCTTTCTCGGACTGCTCGGCGAGGACCGATGTCAGTGGGCCGCCGGTACTCAGGCAGTGTGACCGTGTCCCCGGCCAACAGGTGCGTTTTGTCACATCGCGCGCGGCGTTTCTGATTTGAGCCGCTCTTCCACGTCCCGGCCTGGTCGCCGGAACAACTCCAGGTGCGTGAGGTTCTCGATAGTCCTTAGATTCCCGAAGAACGCCACCGGTGCTCCCGCGCCGTTCGGCGAACCCCGGCGGCGGCGCACGTAACAGAGTGGTTACGTCAGAAGCCTTGCTACAAGGCCCTGTCGTGGCTATGGTAGCGGGGGCTTCACCTGCGCCCGAGACCTGGGTACGGCCACGGTCGCTGAGGACGTACACACCCGCCTGAGAAAGGAACTTTGATGCGCACGCCCAGTGTCCCGCAAATCCCGTGGAAACCCTGCCGCGCGGTGGCCGTACTGCTTGCCCTTGGCCTCCTGTGCAGCCAAGGCATCGCAGAACCCAACGTCCCACTGCCGCCGGGCGTCCACGCCGTCTGGGATCTCTCGAAGGCGTACCGCCAGGCGACGCCCACGCGCGAACGCGTGTGCCTGAACGGCCTGTGGCTCTGGCAGCCTGCAAAGAAAGACGCCGAGCAGGTGCCCGCCGACGGCTGGGGCTACTTCAAGGTGCCTGGCTGCTGGCCGGGTATCAACGACTACATGCAGAAGGACTGCCAGACGGTCTACACCCATCCGAGTTGGAAGGGCGAGAACCTGGCGGGTCTCCGCGCCGCCTGGTATCAGCGTGAACTCATGGTGCCCGACGGCTGGGCCGGCCGCCGCATTGCCGTGCAGGCCGAGTACCTGAACTCCTACGCCGCCGTGTTCCTCGACGGTAAGAAGGTGGGCGAGTTGCGTTTTCCCGCCGGTGAGGTCGACGTGACATCGCTGTGCGCCCCCGGCAGCAAGCACGTCCTCTCGATGCTTGTCGTGGCCATGCCGCTGGCGGGCGTCATGCAGTCGTACGGCGACACCGCCTCGGCCAAGGAGGTCAAGGGCACGGTGGAGCGTCGCGGCCTGTGCGGCGACGTGTACCTTGTAGCCACGCCCGCCGCGGAACGCATAGATGACATCAGGCTTGAGACGTCGGTGCGGAAGTCGACGATCTCGATCGATACGGCGCTCCTGGGCCTGAAGGCCGGCAAGTCGTACGCCCTTCGCGCGCGGATCGAGGATGGCGGCCGCCTCGTCAAGGAGTTCACCAGCCCACGGTTCAAGGCCGAGGACCTGAAGGACGGTCGCTACGCGTTCGCCCCGTCGTGGAAGGCCGACAAGTTGTGGGACCTCCACACGCCCGAGAACCAGTACGACGTGGCTCTTTCGCTGGTCGACGAGGCGGGCAAGGCGATCGACGCCCGGCCGGCCGTCCGCTTCGGGTTCCGCGAGTTCTGGATCGACGGCCGCGACTTCTACCTGAACGGCACGCGGCTGTTCCTGTCGATCGTGCCGCTCGACAACGCCCAGGTCAGTGCCGCGGCCGCGACGTACGCCGCCGCCAAGGAAAGCCTGCTGCGCCTCCAGAGCTTCGGCGTTAATTGCGTCTATACGCACAACTACGGCTGCGAGCCGGGCACGCACCTGGGCTTCGCCGAGATTCTGAGGGCGGCCGACGACGTGGGGATGCTGGTGGCCTTTTCGCAGCCGCACTTCGGCCAGTACGCCTGGGACGCCCCCGACGCCGACGCCAAGAACGGCTATGCCCGGCACGCGGAGTTCTACGTCCGGGTGGCCGGCAATCACCCGGCGGTCGTGATGTACTCGATGAGCCACAACGACACCGGCTACGTCGAGGACATGAACCCGGACCTGATCGACGGCTCGTACGACAAGCGCGATTCGTGGGCCATGAAAAATGTGACGAAGGCCCTGCGGGCCGAGGGCATCGTCCACCGGCTCGACCCCGGCCGCATCGTTTACCACCATTCCTCGGGCAACCTGAGTTCGATGCACACGAGCAATTTCTACCCGAACTTCGTCCCGGTGCAGGAGATGTCGGATTGGTTCGAGCACTGGGCCACGGTGGGTGTCAAGCCGGTCTACCTGTGCGAGTACGGGGCGCCGATGAGCTGGGACTGGGCGATGTACCGCGGCTGGTACAAGGGCACGCGCACGTTCGGCAGCGCGCAGGTGCCGTGGGAGTTCTGCGTGGCCGAATGGGACGCGCAGTTCCTGGGCGACCAGGCCTTCCGGATCGGCAGCGCCGAGAAGGAGAACCTGCGGTGGGAGGCCGCGAAATTCCGCGACGGCAAACTGTGGAACCGCTGGGACTACCCCCACCACCTTGGCTCGACCGATTTTGACGAGCAGTTCACCGTGATCGCCGCGTACGTGACGGATAACTGGCGGGCCTTCCGCACGTGGGGCGTCTCGGCAACCAACGTATGGGAATATAATATGTTCTGGAAGCTGCGCGGCGGCGTGGCCAGGGGCCGTAAGGCCCTGCCGGTGGATTGGGAGAGCCTGCAGCGGCCGGGGTTCAGCCCGGACTTCATCGACGCGCAGTACGAGCGGCTCGACCTGGCCTTCGACCGTGCGGACTGGCTGCCCACGGCTGCGGCGGACGCCCTCCTCCGCAACAACCGGCCGCTGCTGGCCTATATCGCCGGCGGGCCGGATCGCTTCACCGAAAAAGGGCACATCTTCGTCGCCGGCGAAACGGTGGAGAAGCAGGTCGTCGTCATCAACAACTCGCGGCGGCCCGTGACGTGCGACTGCCGGTGGTCGCTGGCGCTCACGCCGCCCGTGGCGGGGACCGCGAAGGTGGCCGTTGAAACGGGTCAGCAGGCGCGTTTGCCCCTGCGATTCCCGCTGCCCGCGAATCTGCCCCCGGGCCGGTACACGCTGACCCTGAAGGCCGTTTTCGCCGGCGGCGAGACGCAGGACGACGCCTTCACGATCGACGTGATCGCCAAGGCGGGTGCCCCGAAGGCGCCGGCCAAGGTTGCGCTCTTCGACCCGAAGGGCGAGACGGCCAAACTGCTCGCCGAGATGGGAATCGCCTGCCGGCCCATTGCCGCCGACGCCGCCGTTGCCGCCGGCGAGGTCCTTGTCATCGGCAAGCACGCCCTGACGCTCGACGGCCCGGCGCCGGACATTGGCCGCGTGCGCGATGGCCTGCGGGTGATCGTCTTCGAGCAGACGGGCGATGTCCTCGAGAAACGCCTGGGCTTCCGCGTTGAGGAATACGGCTTGCGGCAGGTGTTCAAGCGCGCCGCCGATCATCCGGCCCTGGCCGGCCTCGACACCGAGCACCTCCGCGACTGGCGCGGCGAGGCGACGACCCTTCCGCCACGGCTGAAGTACGAGACCCGGCCGATGTACGGCCCCACGATCTCCTGGTGCGGCATCCCGGTCACGCGGCCGTGGCGCTGCGGCAACCGCGGCAACGTGGCCTCGGTCCTCATCGAGAAGCCGGCGTGCGGCGACTTCCTGCCGATCGTCGATGGGGGCTTCAGCCTTCAGTACAGCCCGCTCATGGAATACCGCGAGGGCAAGGGCCTGGTGCTCTTCTGCCAGATGGACGTGACCGGCCGCACCGAGAACGATCCGGCCGCCCAGACGCTGGCCCGCAACATTCTTCAGTACGTCTCGGCCTGGGAGCCGCCGCAGCGGCGCGAGGTGCTCTATGCCGGTGCCGCGGCGGGCAAGAAGCACTTGGAGGCGACGGGTCTGGCCGTGGCCTCATACGGCGGAGGGCCGCTTGCAGCCGACAAGGTGCTCGTCGTCGGCCCCGGCGGCGGAAAAGAGTTGGCGGCGGCGAAGGAAAGCCTGGCGGCCTTCCTGAAGGGCGGCGGGCACCTGCTGGCCCTCGGCCTGAATGAGCAGGAGGCCCGCGGGCTGCTGCCGATCCCGGTGACGATGAAGGAGGCGGAGCACATCAGCGCCTGGTTTGAGCCGCCGGCAGCGCGGTCGCCCCTGGCGGGTATAGGCCCGGCCGACGTTCACAACCGCGCCCCGCGCTCGATGCCGCTGGTGACGGGCGGGGCCGACGTGGTGGGCGACGGCGTCCTGGCGGTGGCGAAAGACACGGGCCTCGTCTTCTGCCAGATGGTGCCCTGGCAATACGAGTACGCCGGCAACTTCGGCCTGAAGCGGACGTTCCGGCGGTCCTCGTTCCTCGTGACCCGCCTCCTGGCGAACATGGGCGCCGCCGGCCCTACGCCGCTCCTGGCCCGCTTCAGCAGCCCCTGCGACGCCTCCAAGCCCTCAAAACGGTGGCAGGAAGGGTTGTACCTCGACCAGCCGGAGGAATGGGACGATCCGTACCGCTTCTTCCGGTGGTGATTGTTTAGCGCGCGTTGGCGATAGCGCGTACGCGCAAGCCTGTAGAACGGATGCGGCCGCTTTTCGCGCCGCGGTGGTTCAATCTGTGGATGACTTGGGCAATAGGAGGCTTTACGCCATGACGACTCCGCGCCTGTCGCGTCGCACGTTCCTTGGGCACTCGCTGAAGGGGGCCGCCGGCCTGGCGGCGCTGGCGATCGTGCCTCGCCACGTCCTGGGCGGGCCGGGCCAGGTGTCGCCGACCGAAATGCTCACGCACGCCATCATCGGCGTCGGCGGCATGGGCAACGGCCACGTCGGTTACTGCCTGGGCGATCCGACCGCGCGGCTGATGGCGATCTGCGACGCCGATGCGAACCACCTGGCGAGTACGCTCAAACGTTGCAGCGAGGCGTGCAAGGGGTACAAGGATTTCCGCCAGGTCCTCGACCGGCAGGACATCGATGTCGTACACATCGCCACGCCGCCGCACTGGCACGCCCTGATCTCGATCGCGGCGGCCGAGGCCGGCTGCGACATCTGGTGCGAGAAGCCCATGACGCGTACCATCGGCGAGGGCCGGTACGTCATCGACGCCGTCCAGCGTAACGGCCGCATGTTCCGCCTCAACACGTGGTTCCGGCTGCACAGCGGTTTCTACGGCCTGGGCACGCCCGTGAAACCCCTGAAGCAGATCGTGGCCGCGGGCCTGCTGGGATGGCCGCTCACGGTCCGCGTCAGCCGCTTCACGGGCTTCGACTGGAAGGTCAAGGCGTGGAGCGGCCTGACGAACCAGCCGCCCGAGCCGGTGCCCGAGGGCTTCGACTACGACCTGTGGCTCGGCCCGGCACCGTTCAAGCCGTACTTCCGCCATCGCACGCACGGCAGTTTCCGCGGCTACTGGGACTATGATGGCGGCGGCCTGGCCGACATGGGCCAGCATTACCTCGATCCGGTCCAGTATTTCCTCGGCAAGGACGATACCAGCCCTGTCGAGGTCGAGGCGTTCGCCCCGTGGCCGCCGCACCCCGACGCGGTGTGCCTGTGGGGCCGCGTTGAGATGAAGTATGCTGACGGCTGCCGCATCATCCTCGAATCCGGCGACTGGGGCGAGAACGTGACCGACGGCCAGCCGTACGTCGAAGGCCCCAAGGGGAAGATTTACAAGGGCATGAAGACCGATCCGCCGGGCCTCCTCGACGCCTTGTCCACGCTGCCCGAGCCCGAGCCGATGATCTCGGAGTTCAGCACCTCGGTGAAGACGCGGCAGAAGTTCGGCCTGAACGAGTCGAACGGCAACCGCAGCAATATGCTCGTGCACCTGGCGAACGCCGCCATCCGCACCGGGCGCAAACTCACGTTCGACCCGGTGGCCCAGCGGTTCGTGGGTGATGAAGAGGCCAACCGCCTTGTCGATCAGCCGATGCGGGCGCCGTGGCACCTATGAAAGAATTGCGGATTGCGGAATGCGAAACGCGAATTGCGAATCGAAAGGCACAACCATGTCACGCCATAAGAAACTATCTCAGAACGGCCTTTGTTTGTGGCACAGCCCCGATTGCTCGGGACTGTGCTTTTCAGCGGCGGGCGCGATCCTCCTCGCCGCCGCGCTCTCTCTCCTCGCCGGCGGGTGCCAACCGTCGGATGAAGAGGCATCGAAGGCCGAGGCGCAGAAGGCCGACGCCGGCTTCAAGTCCCTCACGGCCATGCACGACAAGAACGTGACCGACCTCTCGTTTGAGATTGTGTATTTCTACGCGAAGCACAAGCGCCTGCCCGCCAAACTCGAAGAGATCTCGCCCAATCCCGCCGCCACCGTGCAGGGCCTGCCCATCACCTACCGCGCGACGGGGGAGCGCACGTTCGAACTCATCGTAGCGACCGACGCCGGCGCCCAGGACTCGCCCATCGTCATTCCGCTGGACATCCCGACCGACATGCCCGCGACCATGAGCAAGACGTCGCTGCGCGTGTGGTGGGATCTCGAGTACGACAAGGTTCGCCTCGAGAAGCTGCAAAAGGGCCTGGGGGACCTGCTGAAGGCGCCGTCATAAGATTTGAATATTTGTTGCTAACTTTGTGGCCGCGATTTCCAGTTCTCACGCGGCGGGTCGGGAGACCCACCGCGCAAAATCACAATTGTGCTGCCGCCCGGACTTCCGCCGCTACTTCCTCAGCGGCGCCGCAAGGGTCTTGCAGAACTCGGCCACCGTTTCGCCGATCTGATCCACCGTCTCGCCGGCGTGCTCGGCGATGTGCCGCACGATCGCGCTCCCCACGATCGCGCCGTCGGCCACCTGGGCCACCGCCGCCACCTGCTCCGGCTGCGCGATGCCGAACCCCACGCACACGGGCACCTTCGCCGCCTTCTTCACGCCCCGCACGTAATCGGCCAGTTTCGCCGGCAGCGCCGTCCGCTCACCCGTGATCCCCGCCACGCTGATGCAGTAAATGAACCCCGTGGCCCCGGCCACGATCTTCTCGCGCCGCGCGGGCGACGTCGTCGGGGCGATCAGCAGGATGTGCGACATCCCGGCCGCCGCCAGCGCCTTCGCCAGCGGACCGGCCTCGTCAACCGGCAGGTCCGGCACGATCAGGCCGTCGATGCCCGCCTTGTGCGCGCGGCCGATGAAATCCTCAATCCCCGGACGCACCACCAGCGAGTACGACGTCATCAGACACACCGGCAGCACCAGGCCGTTCGCCCGCGCGTCGGCGAGCATATCGAAGATGCCCTGCGGCGTGCATCCGCCCGCGAGCGCCCGCTGATAGCTGGCCTGAATGACCGGCCCATCGGCGATCGGATCGGAGTATGGCACGCCAAGCTCCACCAGGTCGGCGGCGCCGCGGTCCTGCAGCGTCCGCAGAATCCGCCCGGTCGCGACAAGGTTCGGATCGCCGGCGGCAATGAACGGCATGAACGCCTTGCGGCGCTCGCGCTTCAGGTTGGCAAAAACGGTGTCGACGCGATTCACGCGCGGCCTGCCTTCCCGAACTTGTCGCCCAGGATGAGCGCCACCTCTTCGGCGTCCTTGTCGCCGCGGCCGGAAAGGTTCACGACGATCACCTGGCGGCTGGTCATTTTCGCGGCCATCTTCTTCGCCTCGACCAGCGCGTGCGACGACTCGAGCGCCGGTATGATCCCCTCGGTCCGCGACAGCTCGCAAAACGCCTCCAGCGCCTCCTGGTCCGTCGCCACCGTGTACCGCACGCGGCCGATGTCCTTCCAGTACGAGTGCTCAGGCCCCACGCCCGGATAATCCAAGCCCGCGCTTACCGAGTGAACCGGCAGCGTCTGCCCGTCGTCATCCTGAAGCACGTAGGAATACGCCCCGTGCAGGACGCCCGGGCGGCCGGCGCTCAGCGTGGCGGCATGTTGACCCGACTTCAGGCCGCGCCCGCCGGCCTCGACGCCCACGAGCGCCACGTCTTTATCCCCGATGAACGCCGTGAAGATGCCCGCGGCATTCGACCCGCCGCCCACGCACGCCACGATCGCGTCGGGCAGGCTGCCTTCCTGCTCCTGGATCTGCCGCCGCGCCTCGTGGCCGATGACCGACTGAAAATCCCGCACGATGAGCGGAAACGGGTGCGGCCCGGCCGTCGTGCCGAAACAGTAATGGGTCGTCTCGACCGTGGCCATCCAGTCGCGCATGGCGTCGTTGATCGCGTCTTTCAGGGTCTGCTGGCCGGTGGCCACGCCCACGACCCGCGCCCCCAGGGCCTGCATGCGGAACACATTCAGCCGCTGACGCCGGATATCCTCTGTACCCATGAAGATGTCGCACGTGAGGCCCAGCAGCGCCGCCGCCGTGGCCGTGGCCACGCCGTGCTGGCCCGCGCCGGTCTCGGC
>PMZT01000185.1 GCA_003170085.1 Planctomycetia bacterium
CGCGGCGGGCGAATCGTCCTTCAGGCGGAAGTCGTAGTGATCGGCGTCAACGAACTTCGGATCGGCCACGAGCGAGCCTTCGTCCTTGCCCGTCTTCTGCCACTCCTCGAGGCTCTTGCCTTCCAGCGCGACGGGGCCGGCGGCGTTCCAGTACAGGTTGCTCCGGAGCGTCACGTTCTTATCGCCCCACTTGCCGCTGAAGAGCGTCCCCTCTTTCCAATAGACGATGTTATGTTCAAATGTGAACGAGAGGTGCTCCTCCACGCGCGACCGCTGGAGTTGCCCCTCCTTGGCCAGCGCGAAGAGGTTGTTGCGGATGACGTTTTCCTTGCCGTAATGCTGGTGGAACCCGCCGGTCTTGGTGTTGTAAACGAGGTTGTTCTCCATGACGATGCCGGAGGAGCCCTCATCGGTGTACAGGCCCCATCCGCCGTAGCTGTAGGCGTACACGTCGTGGATGCGGTTGTTCGAGACCGTGGTGCCGGGCGACGGGCCGAGCGTGTACACGCCGCCCATGTCGCTCAGGACGCCCCAGCCGAAGTGGTGGATGTGGTTGAACTCGATCGTGTTGCGTACCGCGAGGCTGGGCGCGTAGCCCCAGGTCCAGCCGGCCGAAACGCCGGTGTAGAAGAAGTCGCCGATCTCGTTGTGCGTGACCTGGTTGTCGCCGCCGTGGGCGATGAACACGCCGCACGCCTCGGGGAACATGCGGCCGCCCGAGCGTATAATGCAATTATCGACAATAATGTGATCGACGCGCCCGGCCTCGGGCAGGTTGCCCGCCGTGTCGGCGATGCGGACGCCCCCGGCGCCCAGGTCGTGCAGGTATGTGCGCTCCACGCGGCAGGCGTGGCAGCCCCGCCGGAACCAGAGGCCGTACGTGCCCACGTGCGCGATCTCGCAACCGTCGAAGGCGATCTCTCGCGCGCCGTCGACCATCACGGCCGCCGCGATGCTGAAGGCCGCCTGCACGGTGCTGTCGCCCTGCGGCGGCGTCAGCCACTGGCCGTGCAAGAAGGCGAGGCCGCGGAACGTGAGGTGCCCGACGAACTTGCCCGCGGGCGCGTCGCCGGCCAGCCGCACGAGCGTTTCGACGGCCGGCGCAAAGACCTCGGCCCGGGCCGGGTCCTCACCGGGCAGGGGCTTATAGAAGAGCGTGCCATCGCGGTCCAGGAACCATTCGCCGGGGGCGTCGAGCGCCGCCTTGAAGTTCTCGAGGTGGTACCGCTGTGTGGGCTCCCACTTCATGAACTCCCACGCCGACGGCCCCGTCGTGATTACCGTACTCGTCTTGGGATCGACCGACGCGATGCGCAGCCGGCCCGTCGACCACGAGTGGTACGGCATGACAATGACGTCGCGCAGTTGCTCCTTCGTCAGGCCCACGAGGGGCTTGATGTCGTCGGGCCGCGCCACGAACGCGCGGCGGGTGAGGTCCGCCTCCTTGCCCGTGTTGGGATCGACGCCCTCGAGCACCTTGCCCGCCATGTGGAAGTAGAACTTGTTGGGCGACCGGGCGCGGACGGCGCGGTTGCCGTTGACGAAGAGTTGCTCGAAGGTCCACTTGCCCTCGGCCGCGCCGGGCACGGTGGCCGTCCAGAGGCCGTCGGCGCCGGCCTTGAATCCGGTGATCCGCCGGCCGCCGCTGAAGACGGGCTTCGCGCCCGGCGCCGCCTCGTAGGTGATCGGCGCCGCCGCGGTGCCGCTGTCGGCCGGGCCGAACGTGAGCGTCTCGGTCAGTGTGTACAGGCCGCCGGCGACGATGACCTTCACGGGTTCCTTGAGCGGCCCGGCGGCCGTGAGTTTCCGGACGGCGTCGCGCGCGCCCTGGAGCGAGGCGAGTGGCCCGTCGGACTTGCCGGCGTTCGGCTGCTCAATGCGGCCCGACCACTGGTCGTTTCCGTCCGGGGCCACATAGAACGTGGCCGCCGTGGCGGCGCTCGTCGCAAGGCACATCGCGACGATCATGGCAAGGATAAGACGTCCTGGGCGTTGCGGGGTCATTGGGTGTCGAGCCTCCGTGGTTATGGCCGTGTGCGCCCTCAGTCGATCCCCCGGCAGTGCCGGGGGCTTTCGGCCATGTGCGCCCTCAGTCTACCGGCCGGTGGGTTGAGAGGGAAGGGCTGCCTCCGGCGGGAATCTTCTTGATGCCCCGGGGGCGGCTGTTACAATACTGACTAGTCAGTTCTGTTTTCGCGGGCGAGGGGCCCTGGAGGGCCGCACGATGACCAGGCCGGATAAGCGTCGCCAGATCATGCAGGCCGCCGAGAAGCTCTTCACCACCCGCCGATTCCACGAGATCACCACCGACGACGTCGCGCGCGAGGCCGGCGTCGGCAAAGGCACCATGTACCGGTACTTCGCCGACAAGGACGACCTTTTCTTCCAGACGGCCACCGCGGGCCTCGACGAGTTGTGCGAAGTCGTGCGCCGGTGCGTGGTCGGCGGCCGCTCGTTCCGCGGGCAGTTGCGCGGCGCGTGCGAACAGATCGCCGGCTTCTTCGACCGGCGCAAGCAACTTTTCCGGATGATGTCGGCCGAGGACAGCCGCATCACGCTGACCCGGGGGTCGTTCGTCGAGCGGTGGGTCGCGCATCGCAAGAAGCTGGTGGCGGCCGTGGGCGACATCGTTCGCCGCGGCGTCGAGGAAGGCGTCATTCGCGACGACCTCCCCGCCGACGTCCTGGCCGACTTCCTCCTGGGCATGTTGCGCACGCGAGCCCGCGATCTTGAAGATGCCCCGGCGGCCGTGCGGCGGATCGAGGTGATCGTGGACCTCTTCTGTCATGGGGCAGGCCGGGCGCCCGCCCGCGCCCCCAGGCACGCCGGGGCGCGGCAGACGGCCGCGTCGCGCCGAGCCGTGAGCCGGAGAATCGCGTGAAGAAGGTGATCGTCATCCTGATCGTGCCGGCCGGCTCGACCCGGTGGAGGCGCTGCGGTACGAGTGAAAGGTGCATCTATGTCAATCACGAGTAGAATCGCCGTTCCGATGGTGCTGGCCGTTGCGGTGGCGGCCGGCGGGCTCGCGGCCTCGTGCGTCAAGTACGGGCTTACGGACACCTCGGACTACATCGGCACCTACAAGCCGGGCACCCTGCCGGCGCCGGCGATATCGCAAGTGGAACCGGCGCCCCCCAGCGGCGCCACGCCGCCGGCCGTCGCGGCGCCCGTGGCCAGGACCAACGGGGAGCCGGCGCCGGGGGCCCAGCCGGTCCCTGAACCGCCGCTGCCGGGGCTTCCCCCCCGGGATCAGGCCCTCGCGAAACTGCCGACGCCGGGGCCGCCCGAGACGCGCGGCGAGCCGGTCAGCCTCACCGTGACGCAGGCCTACCTGACGGCCCTCCAGAACAACCAGGCATTGGTGGTCCAGCGGCTCAATCCGCCGATCACGCGGACGTTTGAAGAGACGCAACTCGCGGCGTTCGACCCGGACCTGACGGGCACGTGGGCGCAGGGCCGCAGCAGTACGCTCGGCGGCGCCGGGCAGCCGTGGATATCGTCGGATACCGTCCTGGGTAATATGGGCTTCTCGCAGTTCTTCCCGACGGGCACGACGGTCGGCGCGGGCTTGAGCACCCTGTCGCCGTCGCCGGCCGGCTCGATCGCAGGCGAGGACTTCTTTGCCTCGCGGGCGGGCCTGTCGGTCACGCAGTCGCTGCTCAGGGGCTACGGGATGGACGTCAACCTGGCGTCGCTGCGCGAGGCGCGGATCGACACCCTCTCCACGCAGTACCAACTGCGCGGCTTTGCCGAGGCGCTGGTGGCGCAGGTCGAGGAGACCTACTGGGACTACACGCTGGCGCAGCGGCAGATCGAGATTTTCAACCAGTCGCTCAAGCTGGCCGAGGACCAGCTCAGGGAGACCGAGGAGCGGATCCGCGTGGGCAAGCTGGCCCAGATCGAGATCGCCGCGGCCCAGTCGGAAGTGGCGACGCGGCGCGAGGGCCTCATCGACGCCTACAGCCTGCTGGCCAAGACGCGGCTGGCGCTCCTGCGGCTCACCAACCCCACGCAGGCCGACTACTGGACGCGCGACGTCAAGACCGACTCGCTGCCGATCATTCCCGACGTGAAGCTGGATCGGCCCGAGGTGCACGTCCAGCTTGCGATGAAGATGCGGTCGGACCTGAACCAGGCGAGGCTCCAGGTGCAGCGCGGCGACCTGGTGATCGTCCAGACCAAGAACGGCCTCCTGCCGAAGCTGGACCTGTTCGTGACCCTCGGCAAGACCGGCTACGCCGACTCGTTCGGCCGGTCGTGGGAGAAGCTCGACGACAAGGGCTACGACTTCATGGTCGGCGCGAACTTCGAGTACGCGCCGCTGAATCGGAGCGCGAAGGCGGCCGACCAGCGGGCGCGCCTGACGCGACATCAATCGGCCGAGGCCGTGGCGAACCTCGCGCAACTGGTGGAGGTCGACGTGCGGTCGGCCCTGATCGAGGTCACCCGCTCTCGCGAGCAGACCGTGGCGACGGTTATTACGCGCAGGCTCCAGGAAGAAAAGGTGCGGGCCGAAATGGAAAAGTTCCGCGTCGGCAAGTCGACGACCCTGCTGGTGGCCCAGACGCAGCGGGACCTCCTGCTAAGCCAGATCAACGAGGTTATGGCCGTTGTGGCCAATCTGAAGGCCCTGGTCGAGCTATTCCGGTTTGAGGGGTCGCTGCTGGAGCGTCGCGGCATTGCGGCGCCGGGGCGCGAGCCCGTCCAGATGCCGCCCGAACGGCTGCCGTGAATGCGGAAACAGAATCGAAGAAAGGAGCAGGAACTTGCGGTTCTTTGATCTGACACAACGATGTGGCACAGCCCCGATTGCTCGGGACTGTGCATTGCCTTTTCCACCCGAGGGCGGGTGGGCCACCTCCTGGCGGACTCTGGCCGCGGTGGTGGCTGTCGCCATCGGGCTTGGTGTGCTTGGGGCCGGTTGCTCCAAGGAGAGCGGCGGCGCGGCCAAGCCGAATATGAAGGCCCCGGTGCCCGTCATGGTGGCCACCGCCTGCGCGCGGCCGGTGCCGATGGCGCTGAAGACGTTCGGCAACATCGAGGCCAACGTGACCGTGGCCGTCAAGTCGCAGGTCACGGGCACGCTCCTGACCCTCAACTTCAAGGAAGGTCAGTTCATCAAGGAGGGCGACCTCCTGTTTGAGATCGACAAGCAGCCGTTCGAGGCGGCGCTGCATCAGGCCGAGGCCAACCTGGCCCGCGACCAGGCGCAGTATGAGAATGCCAAGAAGGAGGCCGACCGCCAGGCCGAACTGCTGAAAAAGGGCGTTGCTGCGCCGAGCGACTACGACGCGGCCCAAACCGCCGCCGTCGCCCTGGCCGGCACGCTCAAGGCCGACCAGGCAGCCATCGATCAGGCCAAGATCAACGTGGCGTACTGCACGATCCGGTCGCCGGTCGACGCCCGCGCCGGCGTCTGGATGGTCGACAAGGGCAACCTCGTCTCAGCCAACGCGAGCACGCTGGTGGTCCTTAACCAGGTCCACCCCATCCAGATGAGCTTCGCCGTGCCGGAAGGGAACCTCCTGGAGATCCAGCAGCAGGCGGCCAAGGGCAAGCTGAAGGTCCTGGCCCTGATCCCCGGCCATGAAGCCCAGCCCGAGGAGGGCGAACTGCACTTTGTCGATAACACCGTTGACCGCACGACCGGCACCATCCACCTGAAGGCCTTGTTCCCCAACCCGCGGGACCGCCTCTGGCCGGGCCAGTTCGTCGACGCGGTCCTGGTCCTTTATATCCAGCCGGACGCCATCGTGATTCCGTCGCAGGCGATTCAGACCGGGCAGAAGGGCACGTTTGTCTTCGTGGTCAAGGCCGATGGGACAGTGGAGGACCGTCCGATCACGATCGACCGCCCGATCAACAGCGAGACGGTCGTCGCCAAGGGCCTTGCGAAGGGCGAGACGGTGGTGGTCGACGGGCAACTGCGCCTCGTGCCGGGGTCCAAGATCGTTGAGAAGTCCTCTCTCGACGAAGCGGCGCACCCCGAGAAGGCCAAGTCCGCGCCCGCCGCCGGCGAGGGCAAAGAGGAGCAGGCGAAGCCTGAAACGCCGGAGGCCCCCAAGAAAGCCTCGTCCGACCCGGCCGCCAGCACGGGGGTCAGGCTGAAGTCCAAGGCGGCGTCCGCGGAGAAGGGAGACACAACGGCCCCCCCGGCCTCGGCCGGTGACAAGGGGGCGCCGAAGCCATGAATATCACGGCTCTCTTTATCCGCCGGCCCGTCATGACGACGCTGGTCATGCTGGCGCTGGCGCTCTTCGGCATCATGGGCTATCGGTTCCTGGCGGTCAGCGACCTGCCGAACGTCGACTTTCCGACGCTCGTGGTGACCACGAGCTATCCGGGCGCGACGCCCGAGACGATGGCCTCGTCGGTGGCGACGCCGCTGGAGCGGCAATTCTCGCAGATCGCCGGCGTTGACACCATGATCTCCGCAAGCTCGCTGGGCCTGACGCAGATTACGATCACGTTCGTGCTGAACCGTAACATCGACGCCGCCGCCCAGGACGTCCAGGCGGCCATCACCCGTGCCGCCAAGCAGTTGCCGCCCGACCTTCCCACACCGCCGTCGTACCAGAAGGTCAACCCGGGCGACCAGCCGATTCTGTACCTGGCGCTGACGAGCCCCACGCTGCCGCTCTCGACGCTGAACGAGTACGGCGACACGCTGATGGCCCAGCGCATCTCGATGGTCGACGGCGTGGCGCAGGTCCAGGTCTTCGGTTCGCAGAAGTTTGCCGTCCGCGTCCAGGCCGACCCGAAGAAACTGGCCTCGCGCGGCATCGGCATCGACGAGGTCGCAGACGCCATAGACAAGGGCAACGTCAACCTGGCGCTGGGCATCTTCTACGGCCCCGACAAGGTCTCCACCGTGCAGGCCAACGGCCAGTTGGAGGAGGCGTCGGACTACCTGCCGATGGTGATCGCCTACCGCAACGGCAAGCCCGTCCGCCTGCGCGACGTGGGGACGGCCCGGGACAGCGTCGAGAACGACAAGACCGCGGCCTGGTACAGCAAGCGCGACGCGAACGGCCGGCCCGTCCGCGACCGGTCGATCGTCATGGTGGTGCAGCGCCAGCCGGGCACCAACACGGTCGAGGTCGTGGACGCCATCCGCCGGCTCCTGCCGACCTTCCGCGCGCAGATGCCCGCGGCGATCAAGCTGAGCGTCCTGTACGACCGGTCGGAGTCGATTCGCGCCTCGGTGCAG
>PMZT01000154.1 GCA_003170085.1 Planctomycetia bacterium
GTTTTTAGCGAAATACGGTTTTTCGTTAGTATATAATCGGCCCCATTGGCACGGGCGATTTTTGGGATTCCATATTAATTTTTCAAGGGAGGACGGAAAAAAATCGGAGAATCTGAGATTTGAGGATTTCAAATTTGAGATCTGAAATCAGAGAATCTGAGATTTGAGATTTCAAATTTAAGATCTCAAATCGGAGAATTTGAGATTTGAGGAGAGAAGGAACGGAGACCAAGAAATCTGAAAATTTGAGATTTGAGATTTCAAATTTGAGATTTCAGATCCGAGATTTCAGATCTGAGAATCGCAAATTTGAGGAAAGAAGGGTCGGTGCACGGAGAAAAAAAGAGTCCAAAGTCCCGGGGTCTCGGTTCAAAGCCCTGAAGGAGAACACCCGCCACCGGAGGCATCGCCCAATGAGAACACCGCACGTTTCCGCTGCTGCCGGGGCGCTCCTGGCTACGCTCCTCCTCTCGGTCACCGCATGGGCGGCCGCCCCGCCGGTCCGTGGCGTGCCGGCGCCCCTGCCCGATCATCCCGGCAACGTGTTCCTGGCGGGCGAGAAGGCAAACGTGCCCGTATCGATCCCTGACGGCGCCGCGTGGCAGGCGGTGGACTACGGCGGCAAGACCGTGGCCGAGGGCAAAGTCACCGGCAACCGGGTCGACGCCGGGCTGCTGCCGGTGGGCTGGTATGAGGTCCGCACCAAGGACGCCGCGGGCACGGAGGCGTCGGTCTCGCTGGCGGTGCTTGCGCCGCTGAAGGCAGCCACGCCCGCCACATCGCCCATAGGCATCGACGTGGCCATGGCGTGGTTCTACCAGGAGCCGCGTATGGCGACCGTGGCCCGCCTGTGCGAGTTGGCGGGCATCAACTGGGTCCGCGACCGCCTGAGCTGGGGCGAGATGGAGCCGAAGCGCGGCGAGTTCGCCCCCGCCGGGGCCACCCGCTACGATGCGTCGGCCCGGATTCAGTCGGCGGCGGGCCTGCGGGTGCTGCAGGTGAATCATAGTTCGCCCGCATGGGCCGGCCCGAACTACAAACGGTTCCCGCCGGACCTCCGCGACGCCTACAACTTCTACCGGGCGATGGCCCGCCGCTGGGCCGGCCAGGTGGCGGCGTACGAGCCGTGGAACGAGGCCGACATCGACGGCTTCGGCGGCCACACGGGGGCCGAGATGGCCTCGCTCCAGAAGGCGTCGGCGCTGGGCCTGAAGGCGGGCGACGCGGGCACGACGGCGTGCATGAACGTTTTCGCCTCGTCGGCCGCGGCGATCCTGCGGGACCTTGCCGAAAACGAGGCGTGGCCGTACTTCGACACGTTCAACCTGCACCATTACGCGCCGGTGCGGGAATACCCGCGGATTTACGCGGCGTTTCGCGAGGTCTCGGCAGGCCGGCCGCTGTGGGTCACCGAATTCGCCGTGCCCGTGCGATGGTCGGGCGATGAGAAACTGAAGGAGCCGACCGCTGCCGACCTGCGGGTGCAGGCCGAGCGGATCGCGCAGGTCTTTGCGGCGTCGCTGCACGAGGGTCCGCAGGCGGCGTTTTACTTCGTGTTGCCGCACTACGTGGAAGGCCAGACGCAGTTCGGCCTGCTGAGGCCAAGCCCTCGCCCCGGCAGCCCGCCGCCGAAGGGGCCAACGCCGCCGACGGGTCCGACGCCGCCGACGGACCTCACCCCCCGCCCGGCGTACGTGGCGCTGGCGGCCGTGGGGCGGCTTCTGGCCGATGCCCGGCCGCTGGGGCGGCTCAAGACGGCCGACACGCCGGTGCGGGCGTACCTCTTCCGCGCCCGGCCCGACGGTCGGGATCGCGAGGTCCTCGTGGCGTGGTCCGAGAAGGGCGAGGCCGATCTGCCCCTGCCGCTCGCGCCCGAAGCCGCGTTCAACCTTCTCGGCCAGCCGGCCGCGGCTGCGCAGACGCTGAAGCTGACCGCGGGGCCGCAATTCGCCGTTTTCGCGCCGGGCGCCGCGGCGAAGTTCACGCTCGACCCTCCGCCGGCCGCCCCGCCACGGCTCGACGGCAAGCCCTCGCCGGTGGTTCTGCAGGCCGTGTGGCCGAAGCCGCGCGTGTTGCTCAACCGGTCGGCGTACCAGATCGCCGGCGACAAGCCCGAAACGGTGCCCGTTTTCGCCTACAACTTCTCGGACCGGCCGCTGGAGGGCGATCTCGCCGTCGCGGCGCCGGCGGCGTGGAAGGTCAGCCTGCCGAAGCACGTGCGGCTGGCACCGATGGAGCGGGCGGAACTGGCGCTGGTCGTCGACGCTGGCGGCGCGGGCGTTTCGCCGGTCGAAACGGTGCGGATGACGGGCGATTTCGGCGACGCCAGCCGCGCAGTTCTCTCGCTTCGACTCCTGCCGTCGCCCAACCTTGCCGGCGCCGGGGCGACCACGCCCCTGCCCGACGCTCTGCGCGCCGCCCGATGGAAACCGTCGATCACCGGCGGCGGAAAGCTGGCGATCGCGCCGGGCGAAACGGCCCTGGAATGCGATGCCCGTTTCGCCGGCGGCGACCGGTGGGTCTACCCGACGCTGGAACTTGCGGCCGGCGAGCGTCCGCCCGCGGGGGCCGTGGGCCTGGCGGCGCGGCTGACGCTGATCGAGGGCGCCGCCACGTTCAAGGCGATTTTCGTCGAGGAAAACGGCAGCGTGTACGTCGCCGATTTCCGCGGGAAGACCGAGCGCGGCCAACCCGTCGAAACGGTCGCGACGTTCGAGGACGCCGGCTTCGGCGCGGGCTTCTCGCCGCCCGACCCCAACGGCCGGCTCGACGTGGGCGAAATCCGCCAAATCAAAATCGGCTGCAACGCCACGGCCGACCGGGTGAAGTATAAGGTGGAGAATATCCGCTGGCTCATGCGGAAGTGAGCGGGCGAAAGAGGTGCGGGTTGTATGACAGCATCCCCCACATCGCGCTTGCCTTGCCGCCGGATAACCGCTACTATTCCTGCGTCGTCTGGGGGCGGAACACGGGCTTGGTGCATCAAAAGAGGAGCGGGCAATGGATCATGTCGAGATGGACAGGCGGACGGTCATCAAGACGGCCGGCGCGGGGCTCGCCCTGGTTCTGGCCGGGCTGAAGGGAACCGACATTCTGGCGGCGGACGCCGTCTGCGCGAGCGACAAGAAGCTCGGCGTGACGCGGGCCCAGTTCCATCACATCGGCGTCCCCACGCAGATCAAGCACGAGGAAGAGCGGTTCCTTGAGGGCGGCAAGGTGTACATCACGGATCCCGAGAAGTCGGCGTACCGCATCGAGTGGTGCCGCTGGATGCCCGAGAGCAAGGAACCCGAGATCATCCGGACGACGGCCCACATCGCCTTCCAGGTGGACGATGTCGAGGCCGAGATCAAGAAGTACGACGAGAAGATGGTCTTCGCGAAGCCGTACGTGCCGTTCGCGGGCGTAAAGGTGGGCTTCGTCAATGTCGAAGGCCTGCTCGTGGAGTTCCTGCAGAAGATATGAACCGCCTGATCGGTGGGTGCCAGGCACCCGCCTGATACGAGATTCAACCGGGGACGGGAAGGCTGAGCCCCCGTTAAAACTTCCCGTCCCCACTTTATTGCGCCACGGCATGGCCGCGCGGAAGAGGGCGAACCCACCAAGCACGCATAACCGAGACACTGCCTGCCCGTTGAAATTTCCTCTTGCTTTTTCCTACAATTCGGTATGATATCCGCCGCAAGAGGAAAAGGGTACGATACCAATGAAAAGCCCCGTGGCTACGGCTGCAAATACGCACCCGCCGGTTCGGCGGGAACTCACCGAACTGACCGCCCTGTTTGAAATCAGCCAGACGCTTGACCGCACGCTCGACCTGCGCCAGGCCGTCGGGCCGGTCCTCCAGGCCATGGCCAAGTACCTGGGCATGTTACGCGGCACGATCGCCCTCCTGAACCGAGAGACCGGCGAGATCGCGATCGAGGCCGCCTACGGCCTCTCCGACAGCCAGAAGGAGCGCGGCCGGTACAAGCTGGGCGAGGGCGTCACGGGCAAGGTCGTCCAGACGGGCCGGCCGGCGGTCGTCCCGCGGATCAGCGAGGAGCCGCTGTTCCTCAACCGCACGGGGGCCCGCAAGGGCCTGCGCAAGAAGGACATCTCGTTCATCTGCGTTCCGATCAAGCTGGGGAACGAGGCGATCGGCGCCCTGAGCGCCGACCGCGTTTTCTCCGAGGGGATTTCGCTCGAGGAAGACGTGCGGCTGATGTCGATCATTGCCTCGCTCATCGCCCAGGCGGTACGGCTGCGACGGTCGGCCCAGGAGGAGCGGGAGCAGTTGGTCGAGGAGAACCTGCGGCTGCAGGAAGAACTGAAAGACCGCTTCCGCCCCGCCAACATCATCGGCAATTCGAAGGCCATGCAGATCGTGTACGACCAGATCGCACAGGTCGCCCGAAGCTCGACGACGGTGCTCCTGCGCGGCGAGACCGGCGCGGGCAAGGAACTCGTGGCCCACGCGGTCCACTACAACAGCGACCGGGCCGGCAAGCCGTTCGTCAAGGTCAACTGCGCCGCCCTGCCCGAGACGCTGATCGAGAGCGAGCTTTTCGGCCACGAGAAGGGCGCGTTCACGGGCGCGATCGCCCAGCGGAAAGGCCGTTTCGAGCTCGCCTCGGGCGGCAGCATCTTCCTCGACGAGATCGGCGACCTCTCGGCCCACACGCAGATCCGGCTGCTGCGGGTCCTCCAGGAGAAGGAGTTCGAGCGGGTCGGCAGCAACGAGACGATCAAGACCGATGCCCGCATCATCACCGCGACGAACCGCGACCTGGAGTCGATGGTCGAACAGGGCAAGTTCCGCCAGGACCTGTATTACCGGCTGAACGTGTTCCCGATCCACATTCCGCCCTTGCGCGGCCGCAAGCCGGACATTCCGCTGCTGGCCGATTTCTTCGTCGAGAAGTACAGCCGCATCCACCACAAGGACATCAAGCGGATCTCGACGCCTGCGATTGATATGTTGATGAGCTATCACTGGCCGGGCAACGTGCGCGAGCTCGAGAACTGCCTCGAGCGGGCCGTGCTCGTCTCCAACGACGACGTCCTCCACGGCCACCACCTGCCGCCGACCCTCCAGACGGCCGAGGCCACCAACACGCAGCCGGCGGGCAACCTCGATGCCACGCTCGACAACATCGAGCGCGAGATGCTCCTGGACGCCCTGAAATCGGCGCGCGGCAACATGGCCAAGGCGGCCCGCACGCTGGGCATCACCGAGCGGCTGATGGGCCTCCGGGCGAAGAAGCACGGGATCGATTTCCGGAGGTTCCGCGTCTCGCGCCCGTAGCGCGAGCCGAAAAAAGGCCGACTTTCGGGCCGACTCCGCTGCACCTGACGTCGTCGCAGCAGCCACCATCACGTAGGTAGTGCGCCGCCATCCTACCAGTCGGTATCTTCACATCCACCCTCCCCTCCGACGCCGATATGGCATAAACCCCCGCAAACACCGGGGGTTTGTGGCTATTCCGGCCTTTGGCACAACCTTTGCTGTTAGAGACACGGCTACCGCTTTGTGGCAACCCGTCCATGGCGCCGGACGCACGGGGGGCAAAAGGCGAGTGCCGCCGCGAAGTGTAAAGGAAACTCAAGACCCGCGGGGGTCGCGGAAGACAAGAGGGAGACTCATCATGATGCTTGTACGGCTCGCACTCGTTGCACTGGTTATGGTAGGCGCGCTGGCGCCGGGGCTCCTGGCCGAACAGACGCCCGCGCCGCTGGCCCCTGCCGTGGCAACGGCGGCGGCGCCGCCCGTCGCGGAGGCCGCTCCCAAGGTCGATTCCGGAGACACCGCCTGGCTCCTGGCGAGCTCGGCGCTGGTGCTCTTCATGACGCCCGGCCTTGCGTTCTTTTACGGGGGCATGGTCCGCAAGAAGAACATCCTGAGCATCCTGATGCAGTGCATGATCCTCTGCTGCCTCATCAGCGTGCAGTGGGTGCTGTTCGGGTACAGCCTGGCGTTTTCGCCCGGCAACTGGTTCATCGGAAGCCTGGACTGGGCCGGGCTGAGCGGCGTCGGACTCGAGCCGTTCAAGGACTACTCGGCCACGGTCCCGCACCAGGCGTTCATGATTTTTCAGGCGATGTTCGCGATCATCACGCCCGCCCTGATCATCGGCGCGTTCGCCGAACGGATCAAGTTCTCGGCATTCGTCGCGTTCATGGTCCTGTGGGCCACGTTCGTGTACGACCCGGTGGCGCACTGGGTCTGGGGCGCAGGCGGCATGCTGAGAGACCTGGGCAGCCTGGGCGGGGCGCTGGACTTCGCCGGCGGCACGGTCGTCCATATCAACGCCGGCGTCGCGGGCTTCGTGATGTGCCTGTGCCTGGGCAAACGCCGGGGCTTCAACGGCAAGACCAACCCGCCTCACAACCTGCCGTTCGTGGTGCTGGGGGCGGCCATGCTGTGGTTCGGATGGTTCGGGTTCAACTCGGGCAGCGCCCTGGCGGCCAACGGCCTGGCGGTGAGCGCCTTCGTCGTGACGAACACGGCCGCGGCGATGGCCGGCCTTACGTGGGCCGTCCTCGAGTGGCTCGTCAACGGCAAGCCCACGATCTTCGGCACGGTGACCGGCGCGGTGGCCGGCCTGGTGGCGATCACGCCGGCCTCGGGCTTCGTGAGCGTCCTCCCGGCGATCCTGATCGGCATCGGCGTGAGCGTGCTGTGCTTCCTGGCGGTGGCGTACCTGAAACCGAAGCTGGGCTACGACGATTCGCTCGACGCCTTCGGCGTGCACGGAATCGGCGGCATGTGGGGCGCCCTGGCGACGGGCCTCTTCGCCTCGAAGCTCGTCAATGACGCCGGCGCCAACGGCCTGTTCTACGGCAATCCCACGCAGCTTCTGACGCAGGCGATTGCGGTCGGCGCGACGATTCTTTACAGTGGCGTATGCACGTTCATCATTTACAAGGTGCTGGATGCCGTCATCGGCGTGCGGGCCACCGAGAAGGACGAGGTCATCGGCCTCGACCTGACGCAGCACCGCGAAGGCGCCTACACGATTCTGGAATAACCGAACCCCGAACCCTGGGAGAGCTAGCCATGAAACTGGTCATTGCCATCATCCAGCCGCACCGCCTGGAGCAGGTCAAGGCCGAGCTGTACAAGGCGGAAGTGAACCTGCTGACGGTCTTCGAAGTCCTCGGCCACGGCCGCCAGAAGGGCGTGGCGGAGGTGTACCGCGGCATGAAGGAAACGGGCAACCTGCTGCATAAGGTCTGCCTGGAGATCGCGGTGAACGACAACTTCGTCGAGCCCACGATCGACGCCATCGTCAAGGGGGCGCAGACCGGCGAGACGGGCGACGGCAAGATCTTCGTGCTGCCGATGGAGCGCTGCATCCGGATCCGCACCCGCGAAGAAGGCACGGTCGCGATCGGCTGATGAACTCAAGCGGAGGCCAGGCGCCCGGCCGCGGGGGAAGGCCGCGCGCCCAGGCCCTTGAACCAGAAGGAGACCCCTGCGATGGTTCTTCCCCGTCTGAAGAAGTCGCTTGCCTTGGCCGCCGTGATCGCGCCGTGCATGGCGGTCCCTGCATGGGCCGACGAGTTCCTCCAGCCGGCGCCGATTCCGACGCTCACCCTGGCCGAGGCCACACCCGCGCAGCCGCCCGGAGCAGCGCCCGCGACTCCGGCGGCGCCTGCGGCCGAAGCCGCTGCCCCAAATTATCCGCCCGGCCTCTTCATGGACGCGCTGGGCCCCGTCAAGAAGCCGATGGACGATCTGGGGCTGCGGGTGTACGGCTGGGTCGAGGCCGGCTTCACGGGGCACCTGAGCGGCGGTCAGCATCCGCTGCCGATGATGCTGTTCGAGTCCATCCGGCCGAACAACCTGCACCTGCAGCAACTGCGTCTGACGTTCGACCGGCCGTACGATTCCGGAAAAAACGTGGACTTCGGTTTCCGCATGGACGGCATGTTGGGCATCGACTCGCTCTTCACGCACTCGCTGGGCATGTTCGACAAGGCGGGCCACGGCCAGTCCGACGCCTGGGCCGACATGACTCAAGGCTATGTCCAGGGCTGGATCAAGACGGGCAAGGAGAGCGGCCTGGAGATCACGGCCGGCAAGTTCGTGACGCCGTTCGGCGCCGAGGTCATCGACGCCACCGGCAACGCCCTGTTCTCGCACAGCGACCTCTTCAACTTCGCCATTCCGTTCGCGCACACCGGGGTGAAGCTCAATTACATCATCAACCCGCAGGTGTCGGTATACGTGGGGGCGGTGGAGGGCTGGGACATCACCGAGGATAACAATGACTCCTGGAGCGAAATGGCCGGCTTCAGCCTGAACTCCGCGGAACAAATCGAAGGGCACGCGCGCGGCAGCCTGGCCCTGAATTTCATCACCGGACCCGAGCAGAAGGACAACGTGGGCAACTACCGGACCGTGGTGGATCTCGTGGGCATCTGGTGGTGGACGGGCAAGCTCTCGCAGACGCTGAACTTCGACTACGGCACCGAGGCAGGCGCCAACGCGAAGGGTAACGGCGCCCACTGGTATGGCGTTGCGCATTATCTGACGTACGCGTGGAACGACTACGCCGCCCCCACCTGGCGGGTGGAATGGTTCGCCGATCCCGACGGCGTCCGAACCGGGACGGCCGCCAACTACTACGAGACGACGTTCGGCGTGAGCCTGACGCCCTTCCCCAAGCATACGGTGTGGAAGAACCTGATGGTCCGCCCCGAGTTGCGGTGGGACTGGGCCGACCGCGAGGCGTTCGGCGACGATCATCACAACCAGCTCACGGCCGGCGTCGACGTGATCTTCAAGTTCTAAGCGGCGAGGACTCCGCCGAGGCTTGGCCTCGTGGCCACGAACGTGTAGGAACTCTGCATGAATCCTACAGTGTGGTAGGACATGACGAAACCCTAGCCGGGAACCGCAAACCATAACCTCTTGCCACGAAAGGAGATAAACACTGCCGACGCGGTTGGCACAGGGTTTGCCATTAACCCAAGTGAATGCGCATCGGCGTAGCGCCGGCCCCGCTGGCGCTATGCCTGTTGGCGGCGCCGGATTCCGGCGCGACCGGCCGCACGCCGGATGCTTGGGAATACATGGCTACCCCAAAGGAGGCCAACTATGCCGTTGTTGCGATGTTTGTCGGTCCTCGTCGCCGTCCTCGCCATGATAGCCCCTGCGGCGTTCGCCGCGGATTCCCCCGCCGCCCCCGACACAGCCAGGATCGACACCGGAGATACCGCGTGGGTTCTGGGCGCCACCGGCCTCGTCATGCTGATGACGCCGGGCCTGGCGTTCTTCTACGGCGGCCTGGTGCGGAAGAAGAACATCCTCTCGGTCCTCATGCAGTGCATGATGGTCCTGTGCCTGATCACGCTCCAGTGGATCATCTTCGGCTACAGCCTGGCGTTCGGGCCGGACGTGAAGGGCCTCATCGGGAACCTCGACTGGGCGTTTCTGCGGGGCGTCGGGGCCGCACCCGAAGCCGCCTACGCGCCCACGATTCCGCACACGGCGTTCATGATCTTCCAGGCGATGTTCGCCGTCATCACGCCGGGCCTCATTCTGGGGGCGTTTGCCGAGCGAATGAGGTTCAGCGCGTTCTGCCTCTTCTCCCTGCTGTGGGCGACGGTCGTGTATGATCCGGTCTGCCACTGGGTCTGGGGCAATGGCGGCTGGCTGAAGGAACTGGGCGTCCTCGACTTTGCCGGCGGCATCGTGGTGCACATCACGGCCGGCATCTCGGCCCTTGCGGCGGCGCTGTACCTGGGCCGGCGCCATGGGTTTCCGCACGCGATTTCGCCTCCGCATAACCTGCCGCTGGCCGTCCTGGGCGCGGGCCTGCTGTGGTTCGGCTGGTNNCTTCAACGCCGGCAGCGCGCTGGGGGCCGGCAGCCTGGCGTCAGGCGCCCTGGTGGCCACGCACGCCGCAGGCGCCGCCGCGGGCATGGCCTGGGCGCTTCTGGACTGGTTCTTCATCAAGCGTCCGACGATGCTGGGCGTGATCACCGGCGCGGTGGCGGGGCTGGCGGCGGTCACGCCGGCGTCGGGGTTCGTCGAGCCGATGGGCGCCATCGGCATCGGCATCGGCGCCGCGGCGATCTGCTGGATCTTCGTGACCATCCTGAAGGGCAAGTTCGGGTACGACGATTCGCTCGACGCATTCGGCGTACACGGAATCGGCGGCATCTGGGGCGTTATCGCGACGGGCCTGTGGGCCACCACGCTCATCAACCCGGCGGGCGACAACGGCCTTTTCCACGGCGGCACCCACCTGATTCTGGTACAATTCCTGGCGGTTGCCGTGACGGCAGTGTTCGCCTTCATGGGAACGCTCCTGCTGCTGATGGTCGTGAATGCGATCACGCGGCTCCGGGTGTCGGAGCAGGATGAGCGCATCGGCCTGGACCTGACGCAGCATCGCGAAGCCGGCTACACGCTGGTGGACTAGGAGCCAACCCATGAAATATATCGTTGCCATCATTCAACCGGACCGCCTGGACCAGGTGCTCGACCGGCTGACCGAGAAGGAAATCCACCTGGTCACGGTGAGCAGCGTGCTCGGTCGGGGGCGTCAGAAAGGCATCGCCGAGGTCTACCGCAGCCACAAGGAGGCGGGAAGTCTGTTGAAGAAGGTGAAGCTCGAGATCGCGGTGAACGAGGCGTACGTGCAGGCCACGATTGACGCGATCGTCGCCGGCTCGCGGACAGGCCCGGGGTCAGGGCCGGGGCAGATCGGCGACGGCAAAATCTTCGTCTTCGACCTGAAGGATTGCGTTCGCATCCGCACCGGCGAGACCGGCGGGGTGGCGATCGGATAGCCGGCGTCGGACGGGCAAGGGCCGCCGAAAGGCTACCGCGGAGTGGGATTTCTGCACTCGTTCCTACTTTGTGGTAGGACGTGGAGAGTGCAGGCGGACGCCGTTGAATCTGTAAGCCTTTGCCCCGGCGGCACTTGTGACTATTTTGTGCGTTTGGCATGGCGATTGCTAATGCTATGCCGTTAGTCGCCGTTTGCACCTCCCGCGCCAGACAGGCTGGCGTGTGGCAGGAACCAAGGTGGGGTACACCTAAGGGTACGTTAGGGATCAAGGAGCCGCTGATGACACCGAAAGAGTTTTTTGCCTTTGCCAAGAAGAACAATGCCGAGATGGTCGACCTGAAGTTCGTCGACCTTCTGGGCACGTGGCAGCACTGCAGTTTCCCGACCGACGTCCTCGATGAGGGCACGTTCGTGGACGGCCTCGGGTTCGACGGCTCGTCGATCCGCGGCTGGCAGGGCATTCACATGTCGGACATGCTGGCCGTGCCGGACCCGGCCACGACGGTCATGGAGCCGTTCTTCGCCAAGCCGACCGTCAGCGTGATCGCGAACATCATCGACCCGATTACGAGGGAGTTTTACAGCCGCGACCCGCGCTACATCGCCCGCAAGGTCGAGGCGCACGTGAAGAAGAGCGGCATCGCCGACACGATCAACATCGGCCCGGAACCGGAGTTCTTCATTTTCGACCAGGTCCGGTACGAGCAGAATCAGCACCGCGGCATGTACGAGATCGATTCGGTCGAAGGCTCGTGGAACACCGCCCGCTTCGAGGAGCCGAACCTGGGCTACAAGCCCTCGTTCAAGGGCGGCTACTTCCCGGTCAGCCCGACCGACACGCTGTTCGACATCCGCGGCGAGATGGTGTACGCGATGCGGAAGCTGGGCATCGTGGTCGAGGCGCACCATCATGAGGTGGCCACGGCCGGCCAGTGCGAAATCGACATGAAGTTCACCAACCTCCTGAAGATGGCCGACCAACTCATGTGGTTCAAGTACGTCTGTAAGAACGTGGCCAAGCAGCACAACAAGACCGTCACGTTCATGCCGAAGCCGATCTTCCAGGACAATGGCTCGGGCATGCACACGCACTTTTCGCTGTGGAAGGCCGGCAAGAACCTGTTCGCGGGCAAGGGCTACGCGGGCATGTCGGAGCTTGGCCTGCACTGCATCGGCGGCATCCTGAAGCACGCGCCGGCGATCCTGGCGTTCGCGGCCCCGACGACGAACTCGTATCGCCGCCTGGTGCCGGGCTTCGAGGCGCCGGTGAACCTGTGCATGTCGGCCCGTAACCGTTCGGCCAGTTGCCGCATCCCGATGTACTCGGACAGCCCGAAGGCCAAACGCGTCGAGTTCCGTTGCCCCGACCCGTCGTGCAACGGCTACCTCACGTTCGCGGCCATCACGATGGCGGCGCTCGACGGCATCAAGCACAAGATCGATCCGGGCAAGCCGCTCGATCGCGACATCTACGAGATGACCCGGGAAGAACTGGCCCAGACGGCCAAGACGCCAGGCTCGCTCGAAGAGGCGGTCATGGCCCTCGAGAAGGACCACAAGTTCCTGCTCGATGGCGACGTCTTCACGCCGGACCTCATCGAGGCCTGGGTCACGTGGAAGAAGGAAAAGGAGATCGACGAGATGCACCTCAGGCCGCATCCGCACGAGTTCCACCTGTACTACGATAGCTGACCGCCGGCACTGCACGCGGCACGCGACACCGACGGTTTGCAATGGCATGATGGGGGTTATTCCGTACACCTGAGGGTCGTACCCCCCTCTTGCGTGGCCAAAGGGGCGCCCTAACGGGCGCCCCCGCGGTATTTCTGGGGATCGCGCGACGCCGTCGCTTGGGATGCGTCCGCTGGTTGCCCCGCCCCATGCCGTACCCCCAATGCCCGCCTCTGCCGAAAATTCCAATTATACTCCAACTTTGATCCTTGACAATCTGCCGTAAGTGATCTCAGATCAACGAGTTACGACGGGCGGGGCGAAGCTGCACCGGCCCGGCGGGTTTTCCGCCGCGCGCCGCCGCCTCGGCCCGTGGCTCGTGCGGCACGCGCCGCTGAAGCTCAATCGAAAATCAAAAGTGGAAAACGCCAATGACCGCCAATCCGTCACTCGACCCCCGACCCGCGCTGCCTGACCCGTACTTCCAGTCCGAGGACTCCCGCTTCCGCCTGTACCAGGGCGATTGCCTTGAACTCATGCCCCGCATGCCCGAGGCCGCCTTTGACCTCGTCTTCGCCGACCCGCCCTACTTCCTTTCCAATGGCGGCATCACGTGCCACGCGGGAAAGATGGTCAGCGTTCACAAGGGCAAGTGGGACGAATCCAAGGGCGCCGAGGCCGACCACGAGTTCACCGTGCGGTGGCTGCGGGAATGCCAGCGGCTCCTCAAGCCCAATGGCTCCATCTGGGTCAGCGGCACGGCCCACATCATTCATTCGGTGGGGTACGCCATGCAGCAACTGGGCTTCAAGCTGCTGAACGACATCACGTGGGTCAAACCCAACCCGCCGCCGAACCTCTCGTGCCGCTACTTCACCCACGCCACCGAGACCATCATCTGGGCGGGCCGCGACAAGAAGTGCCGCCACAAGTTCAACTACGCCCTGATGCGGCGCCTGAACGGCGGCAAGCAGATGCTGAGCGTGTGGACCCTGGAGGCCCCGCGGCGCGAAGAAAAGGTCTTTGGAAAACATCCGACCCAGAAATCCCTGGCCCTGCTGGAGCGGATCATCGCCGCCTCAACGGATGAGAACGACCTTGTCCTCGACCCGTTCTCCGGCTCAGGCACCACGGGCATTGCGGCGGCAAGGCTCGGTCGCAGTTTCGCCGGGGTCGAGATGGATGAGCCTTTCCTGCGGGTTGCCGCTGCGCGTCTCCTCGGCGTGCCGCAGGCCGATAGCCCCGAACGAATCCTGGCGACAGTTATGGCGCATGCCGATGGCGTGAGGTCGCCGGCACTTCTTGGCGAAATGCTCGGGGTGACTGAACGGCAGGTTCATTATTGTCGGCAGGCTGCGGTAATGCTCGGGCTTCTTTCCTTCGGCGCCGCTGGATGGCAACTGACCGACACGGGCCAAACAATGGCCGGTGGCAAGCCGCTTGAATGTGCGCGAGCCTTAGCCGCAATCATCGCCTGTCACCCGCTCGTCCAACTTGCCGTAAGCAAGGTACGCCATTGCAAGGATAGCGAGGGGCGCAGAAACACCGTGGCCCGGCTGCTCTTTGCCAGCACGGCCTTGAGCGAGAACACCTGCCAACGCCGGGCACAGACGCTTCTCGCTTGGATTGCATGGGCAAAGGCGCAGCTCGCTGGCGAGGAAGAATACCTATTCCGCGACGTACCGCCCGCCACCGAGGAATCTGACGATGCCGCGGTTGCGTAACACCTGCAACTGCTGGCGAATCTTGGGCTGCACGTTGCGGTTGTTGGGATGCTGGGCCGCTAATTCCTGCTCGAAGACCGCGTAGAAATCTTTCAACGTGAATTCCCGGCCGCCCAGGGCGCGCACGCATCGCAGAACATCTATCGTCCATCCGCGCGCCTCCGCTTTTGCGCGTGCAAGATCGGCGAAGACGCCCCAGCCAGACCGGACTTGCTTGGGCGAGGCGACGCGGTCCCCTTGGACGACCGCGAGCCGGCCATCGGGCGGAATCCGGTGTACCAGGATATTGCATCCGACCCAGCCGGCCCGCCGCGCGGTTGGCGAGAGGGGCCTGCACCTTTCGATGACGTCCGGAGTGATGAAGTGACCCGGGACCAGGAGCAATCCGCGCACCTGCCACGCCCCGCTGTCATACGCAAGAAAAGCAAAATGCGGGCTGCGGTTGGCCTGTGCCCGCGCCATCATCGGGGCGTAAGCGGCGTCGCGCAGCCTTGGGCCAAGCGCGCCGGCCTTGGCTTTGACTTGGTACTCCGCCCCGCAAGACGGGCAAAGGAAATCCACGACCTGCGTGCTGCCGCGTGTGCGGTCGAGCCGGTCGCTCGTGCACGCCGCGCAATACATATGCTCCTCAAACCACCCTTCGGTGATCCGCCGCGCGCGTTGCGAAGGGCTTCTGTATCCGTCTGCCAGGCGTACGTTCAGTTCGAGTTGCATGAGCGATATCCTACCGCCATTCCCGGCCGGGGAAAAGGGGGCACTGCGAATCGCCCAAGAAGCGAATAGGCTCTTTCTCGGCGTGACGGCGTTCTCCCCTTTCTGCCCAGCCGGGCGGGCTACCCGCTTTGTCGCCAGGAGCCAAGGTCTGCTGTTGACTAAGTTTCATCTTTGCGTTCTTTGCGAACTTTGCGGTTAAGCTCCGTTGCCGTATCGGCGGCGGGGGGCGTTCAGAAACCTGCTGTTGCAACATTCACACTGTGGGAGTTTTCACAAACCGGTCACCAATCACATGGAGCACTCTTAATGACGTGTCAGACAAAGACGCACGTAAGTCACATTTCTGAAAAGTGACTTACGTGTTTTGGGGTCGCGCAAAAAACGACATAAAACGTCATAACAGGGGCCTATTCCTGAAGCGTTTCGATCAAAAACGTTAAAAAACGACACGATTTTGCATTACCCATCTTAACATTTGAGCC
>PMZT01000209.1 GCA_003170085.1 Planctomycetia bacterium
GCAACCGGGGCGCTCAGTTATAGGTGCTTGCGTTCCCTGAGTCGGGTGGCATGCCCACGCCGTCCTTTGCGTGGGCATGCTGTGCGACCGGGTCAGAACATGCCCACGCAAACAGCGGCGTGGGCATGCCACCCACCGCAACAGGGGTTGCCAGAAAAGCTTGGCACACCCCGCGATCCCCTCCGCCGGGGTTTTCGCTAGACGATGGGCACGGCATGTTTTATGATGATTGGTCACTGCCCGATCACTTTCGAGAGCTATGAACCCGACCTTCCTTGCCATCATGGAGATGTCGTGGGTGCCCCTTGGCCTTGGCGCCTTGGGGGGCCTGGTAGCCATCGGTCTCTGGCTGGTGGCGCCGCGGGCGCGGCCGTTCTCGATCCACCTGAGGTTCCTGGCCGCCGTGGCCAGTACGTGGCTGGCCCTGTGCCTGGCGTACGCCACCGTGCGTCCGGCGGACCTGACCTTCGTAAGCTACCTCATGCAGAGCGCCCTGGCGACCGAGGTCATTGCCGCCGTGGGAACCCTGTTCTACCTCGGCAGCCTCGTCACGGTGCCGCAGGGCGAGCGGCGATGGCGACAGTCGAGCGCCCTCCTGGCGGGCGTGACGTTGATGGGGTCGGCCTTCGTGCGGGCCGCCTACCAGCCGACGGTTACGCTGACGATCGAGGCGCCGCTGGCGGTGGTCTTCATCGCAACCGTCTGGCGGTTCCGCGCCGAGCCGCTCGTGTACCTGGCCATCCTGGGCGTCACGGCGACCGTGGTCCTGGGAACGCGCCAGTACCTGGCGATCACGTCGACGGCGCCGGCGGCGGCGTGGGTGACCTCGACGACGGCGGGCGTTTCGCTGGCCATGGTGCTGGTGGCGGCGCTGCTGGGCCTCGTGAAGCGCCAGGAAAACAACGTCAAGTGGTATAGACAAGGCTTCATGATTGTGCCGCTGGCGGCGTCGAGTCTCGCGGCCATGGGCGCCGGATACGTGGCCGTCTGGTACGGCGTATCGTGGCACACGGCCTGGGCGCTGGGGGCGTGGTGGGCGGTGCTCCTCGTGTCCTCGATCGGCCTGCGGCAGCCGGACCTCTTCGGATTCTCGTCGATGGGGGCGGGCCTGGCGGCGGTCGCGGCCTTCGCGGTGTCCGGCGCGGGGCAGGTCATGGGCTACTGGGGCCGATACCCCACGGTACTCCTGGTGATCGCACTCGGGGCGGCCCTCTTGTCGGCGTTTCTCAAGCCGATCCTGCGGCGGCGCCCCACGTTCGCGTTTGCGAAGGCCCTGTACCTGGCGGGGGCGGTCATCGCCATGGCGGCGCTCGCCGTCGAGCCATTCGACACGACGCCGAAGTACCTGGGCGTCGACCTCCTGCTGGCGGCGGCCGTGCTGGCGCTGGCGCACGCGCACCGCGCCCCGTCGTGGGTCAACTACCTGCTGGCGGGGCTGATCACCGGGGGCGTGGCGCCGCTGGCCCACCTGAGCCTGACCGCCCCGGCGGCCACGTGGCACCACCGGTTCATCCAGGTGACGGCGGGGGCGGCCGTCGCGTGGCTCGTGGTGGCGCTCGTGCTGCGCGAGGTGCTGCGGCGGACGGCCTCGGACCGCGCGGCCCGGCGGCACACCCTGCCCCTCAGCTTCGTCGGCATGGGCACGACGATCGTTTTGGCCGCCTACCTGGGCGTGCAGGAAGTGCGGACCTACGCCCAGTTCCTGACCACGGGCACGAGCGCGACCCTCGACCTCCTGGGGCCCGGCTGGGGCCTCGCGGGCTGGGGCGCGGTGCTGCTGGCGTGCCTCCTGTCGATGTGGCTCGTCCGCCACACGGCCCGGACGTTCCTCTTCTACTTGTCGGGCATCGCGGCCACCCTTTACCTCGGCCTGTTCAGCCACACCGACGACCTGTACCGGTATCTCCTGTACGCGATCGGGGGCTATGGCTCGGCGCACCTTCTCGTGTACCTGTATGAAGAGAAGTTCATGCGTCTTCTCTCGAAGACGTGCGCCCTGTACCGCGAGGAGCGGCGGGCGTCGACCACGATCTTCACGCTGGCGGTGATCTCGTGCTTCACGGCGGCGATCCTGGCGATCTTCCGGATCAATACGCCCCCCGCCCTCCTCATGCTGGCGATCCTGTCGGGCGTGTTTCTGGCGTGGGCCTTCATCTGGATGCGCGGCGAGATGCTCTACCCGGCGGTGTTCATGGTCACGCTCATGTCGCTGGCGATCTGGCACAACGCGGCCCAGCCGACCTCGTGGGACGCCGGGCGGCTGGCGATCAACGCGCTGATCCTGACGGCGTGGGGGTTCGTGTGGCTGGGCGTGGGCAAGGCGCTCCAGGGGATCCGCGGCGTGATCTTCCAGCTTGCGGCGCCCGCGCGGGCCTGCGCGGTCATCCTGGGGTTCGTGGCCACGGGGTTCGCCACGGCGATGGCGGTGTCGCCGACGTTCGGCGAGGTCCTTTGGCGCCAGCCGCGCACCGCCTGGGACTGGACGCTCGGCGTGGCGGCGCTCGTGGCCTTGATGGGCCTGTTCACGTGGGCCCGGTTCGCCTTCGGCCGGCGATTCTACGGACTGATGAGCGGCTTTGTGGTGCTCCTCCTGGGCTTGTACGTGGGCTTGTACGCCGGCATGTACATCGGCACCAAATTGTAGACCCCCTCGCGCCCGTCCGGCGGGATAATAGGCTTACAGAGGCACGGCTTGACGCGACCGTGCGAGAGCCGTCCGCAACGATCCCGCGGGCCTGACGCGGCGCACCGCCGTACGGAGTCCTGACGCGTGGACCACGAAGCGCTGATGGAGAAAATCCGGGCGTTTCCGAAAACGCCGGGCGTGTACCTGATGAAGGACGCCCGCGGCCGGGTGCTTTACGTCGGCAAGGCCGTGCGCCTGCGCGACCGGGTGGGCCAGTACTTCCAGGCCTCGACCGACCTCGGGCCGCGCAAGGAGCAGATGATCGCCGAGGTGGCCGACATCGAGTTCCTGCCCGCCGAGAGCGAAGTCGACGCCCTCCTCCAGGAAGCCCGGCTCATCAAGGACATCCACCCGAAGTACAACGCGCGGCTGACCGACGACAAGACATTCCCCTATCTCGAGATCACGGTGCGCGAGCAGTTCCCCGGCGTGTACTTCACGCGGACGCCCGCCGCCCGGGAGACGAAGCTTTTCGGGCCGTTCACGAACGCCGCGGGCCTGCGTACGGCGATCGGCGAGCTACAGAGAATCTTCAAGTTCCGCACGTGCACGCTGGACATCCGCGAAGAGGACCCGGCCCGCAAATACTTCCGCCCGTGCCTCCTCTACTCGATCCGGCGATGCACGGCGCCGTGCGCGGGGCACGTCGACCGGCCGACGTACCGCAAGGGGATCGCGCGGCTGACCCGGTTCCTCAGCGGCAGCCGCCAGCAGGTCATCCGCGACCTCATGCGCGAGATGAAATACCTTTCGAAGTGCCTCCGGTTCGAGGAGGCGGCCGCCGTGCGCGACCAGCTCCGGGCGATCGAGGCGCTGGGCGAGCGCGGCCGCATCGACGAGCACCTCCAGCCCGAGGTCTTCGCGCCGACGTTCGACCCGGCGGAGGGGCTGAAGGCGCTCGGGGAGCGGCTCGGGGCCGCGGCGCCCCTCCGCAGCATCGAGGGCGTTGACATCGCGAACCTCGGGGCGAGCGAGACCGTCGGCGCGATCGTGCAGTTCATCGACGGCCGCCCGTTCAAGCCGGGGTATCGGCGGTTCCGCATCCGGACGGTCGAGGGCCAGAACGATTTCGCGTGCATTGGCGAGGTGGTGTTCCGCCGGTTCCGGCGACTGGCGGAGGAACTGTCGGTCCTGCCGGACCTCGTGCTCGTCGACGGGGGGCCGGGGCAACTGCACGCGGCCGCCAAGGCGATTGACGATTCGGGTGCCAAGCGGCCGCTGATAATCTCACTGGCCAAACGCGACGAGGAGGTGTACGTCCTCGGCCGGGCCGAGCAGGAGCCGCTGCGATGGCCGCGCACCGATCCGGCGCTCAAGATCCTCCAGGCCGTCCGCGACGAGGCCCACCGCTTCGCGCAGCACTATCACCATCTGCTCAGGCGGAAGGCGCTCTTCGGCGAAAAGGAAGCCCGGCGCCTCGCCGCCGACCGCAAGGCGCGGCGGAGGAAAACGAAGGAACCCGGGCCGGGAGCGGAGGGCGGATCACCGCCGCCCGCGGGATCGCCGCCCGAGGGGCCGCCGTCCACCGGTGCGCCGCCTCAGGCCGACGGCGGCAGCGACTCCGGCGCAGCCGATTCCACCACGTGAGCGCGGTGGACGAGCCACCACCACAGGCCCATCAGGACGGCGCCGGCGGCATCGATGAACATGTCGCGGACGGCGAACGTGCGCGTCGAGGTCAGGTACTGCTGGCCGTACTCCACGAGGACGCCGACGAGGATCGACAGGGCCGTGGCCAGGAGCACCCGCGCCCTGAGCCACCGCGCCGACCCCGCCGGGCTGAGCGCCACGCAGAAGAACAGCGTGAGCACGCCGAACCCGCCGAAGTGAAGGATCTTATTGTTGATATCATGATCCCCCGTGGTCGTGGCGGCGGCCATGTCGTTCTCGGCCGTGGCAAGCGCCCCCGTCAGGCTCACCGCCGCCAGCGCCAGGGGCCAGTGGGCCGGTGCGAAGGCCGGCCGGCGACCGGGCCGCCACGCGGCGCCGTAGACCGCCCACGCCGCCACAAGGCCCAGGACGGCCGCGATCACGATCAGGTTCGGAACGAGCAGGGCCGACGCGTCGAGGCTGAAGTACAGCAGGTTCGCCGCCAGGACACCCGCGCCCACGGCCATCATGGCCCGCGGCCACGGGCTCTTCGCCCGGCGTAGGGCCCGCACGATGAAGATCATGAAGGCGATCGCGCCGCCGAGCACGAGCGCCAGGCCCACCCACCCCATCTCGGCCTGGAGGACAAGGTAGCCACTGGTGTCGCGGTCGTCACCGTCGGCCCGCGGCCACCCAGCCTCGCCGTAGATTTCGTGCGGCGAGACGGCGCCGACGCCGACGCCCAGCGCCTGCCGCCAGCCCGGCATCCCCCTGATGAGCGTTTCGAGTTGCTCATTCGCGCTCGCGACCGCCCTGGGCGGTTGCCCGACGGCGAAGCCGACGCCCAGCGCCACGAGGACCCACACGAGCACACCGATCGCCAGGCGCCCCGGCCGGCGCGGGCGTGCCACCCCGCCGGAAGATGTGGGCACGCGGCCGCGCGCGGAGGTCACGTATTCCAGCAGCACGAACCCGACGGAGAGCAGCGCGCACAGGAGCATCCACGGCCGGGGCACGTTGCTCACGCCAAGGGCCACGGCCATGAGGCCCGCAAGCGCCAGGGCGATGGCGGCCCATACCGGCCCGGCGCGGGCAAGCCATCCCCAACCCCGCCGGTGCGAGCCCGCCGCGCGCCGGGGCATCCACCCCACGAGCCGCAAGGCGGCGGCCACCGCCAGCGGCAGCGCGGCAAGCAGTGCGGGCACGAGGCTGTCGCCGCCGAGCACCAGGAACGGGCCCTCCAGGCGGAAGACTCCCGGGACCGCACGGCCGACCGAAGTCAGGCTCAGGATCGTTACCCAGAGGGCCGGCGGCACGGCACCGAGGAGGACAACCCACGTGAGGCGCCTCAGGCTCTTGCGGCCTTGCAGCGCCGACGAAACCACCCAGAACAGGCCCGCGGCAGCCGCGAAGAGCGTCAGCGTGCAAAGGGTCGCCGCCGGCCTCAGACTGTGACGGACGACCTCGAAAACGCCGGCGTGGGTGTGATGCGTTTGGTAGCCGCTCTCAATGAGGATCCGCTCGGCACCGGGCAGCGGCGCGCCGGCCGGCGCCAGGCTCATCGCCCGCGGCAGCGGGAGCACCTGGTAAAGGACCAAGACCAGCAGGCCCCACAGGAAGAGATTCGCGGGCGAGCGGACGCACGTGAGCGGCGAGACGACGAGCGAGTAGACGACCCAGAACGTCACGAGCAGGAAGACCGCCAGCAGGAGGTCCATGCTGCCGTAGCGATGGAGGTTGCCGAAAGTGGTGGCCGCCAGCGCGAGCGCCATCCAGAGAGCCAGTTGGAACCCGGCGGAGATACCGCGTGCCAGCGGCGCGGGGCCCTGCGGGCGTTCTGGCGTAGATGGAGACATCGGCATTCGCTCGGGCGATGAGTACGGCAAGGCAAGGCTCACGCTGACGGCCGCGATAAGCAGCGCGGCCCACACGGGCCGCGCGTTGCTTTCGTCTCAACTTGTGGGGCCTCGCCGCGGAAGGACGGGGCCTGCCGCGAGCGCGAGCGTCTCTTACACCTTCGGCGGATCGGCCGACGGCGTCTCACCGCCGCCAGGGTCTTCTTCGCCCAGGACGCCGCCAGGGTCTTCTTCGCCCAGGACGCCGCCAGGGTCTTCTTCGCCCAGGACGCCGCCAGGGTCTTCTTCGCTCAGGACGGCGCCGGGGTCTTCTTCGCTCAGGACGGCGCCGGGGCTCGACTTATCGGTCTCGGGGCTCAGGGCCGGCTGGGCCTCGGGCGCCCCCATGGCGGCCGGCGGCGGCTGGCCACCCGCCACCGGAAGCGGTTCGGTCGGGCGCGCCGGACCGGCGTAGTCGTAGTAGGCCTGGTAGGCCTCGCGGAAGTAGCCCCCCTTGGTGGCCCGCACGCGATTGAGGACGGCGCCGAGCAGCCGCGCCCGCATCGTCACGACCTGGCGAACGGCGCGCTGGGCCACGCCCCTCGTGCTTTCGCCGGCCTGGAGCACCATGACGACGCCGTCGACGGCCTCGACGAGCAGGTGGTTATCGCCCACCACGAGCATCGGGGCGGCGTCGATAATCACGGTGTCATAACGCTTGCTGAGGTCGCTGATCAGCTCTCGCATGCGCGGCGAGCCGAGCAGTTCGGCCGGGCTGGGCGGCAGCATGCCGCAGGGTAGCACATCAAGGTTCTCAATGCGCGTGGACTGGACGGCCTCTTCAAACTTGGCGACGCCCACGACGACGTTCGACAGACCGATGCCATCGGGAACGTCGAAATAATGGGCGAGGCACGGGCGGCGGAAATTGGCCTCGATGAGGAGCACGCGCAGCCCGCCGCGGGCCATCGTGATGGCCAGGTTCGCGGCCACCGACGACTTGCCATCGCCCGGGTTCGGGCTGGTGATCAGCACGCTCTTGATGGGCCGGTCGGAGGCGAAGCGCAAGACCGTCCGGAACTGGCGGAAGGACTCGGCAATGAGCGAGTGGGGCATCGCCTGGCTGACGGTGGCCAGCGGCGTGTCGAGGGCCAGGCGTTCATCCTCGGTAAGATCGGGGATGGCCCCCAGCAGCGGCACAGCCACCTGACGGACGACCTCGGTCGGCGTTCGCAGGCGGGTATCCATGACCTCCAGAAGCAGGGCCAAGGCCAAGCCCAGCAACAGGCTGAACAGAACGGCGCCGGGGATAAAGAGGGGGAGGCGCGGCTCGGAGGGTTCGATCGGAATCACCGGCCAGCGCTTCACGCGAATGTTCGGCCGCGCGAGGGCCGAGCTGATGCGCATGCGCTCGAGACCGTCGGTCACGGTGTTCAGGAGGGCCTGGACGCGGAGGTACTCCTCTTCGCGGGCGCGGTAATCGGCGGTCAGCTTGGCCGAAGCCACGGCGGCCTGGCGGGCCTCGGCAACGCGGGCCAGCAGTTCGGCCTCGGCGCTGCGCGTCCGTTCATACTTGGCCTTCAGGACGGCGGCTTCCTGCTGGAACAACTGTCCGAGCACTTCCTGCTGCTTGGTCTGGACCTCGTTCTGGGCCGACTGGAAGTTAGTCTGCGCGCGAACCACCATCTCATGCTTGTCGCCGAAGCGCTGCTTGAGGATCTGAATATCCTGGGCGGCACGGGAGACCTGCTCGTTCAGGGAGGACACGCTGGGGTCGCGCCGCAGGGCATCCATGATCTCAGGAAAGGCCATGAGCACGGGGGTCAGGTCCTTGCCCTCTTCGGCCTGCCTGCGGAGATCCTGGAACTGGGTCCAGTTAGAGTTGGCCTCGGCCAACTGGAGCTGCATATCGGCATGCTGACGGGCCAGCGTGGTCAGGCGCGCCATCTGCTCGCCGCCGCGCTCGTCGGTTACAACGACGCTGGTTTCCTCGCGGTAGGAGGCGAGCTTACGGGCGAGGTCGTTGAGCTGGTTGCGAAGGTCATCGCGTTCGAGGCGCAGTTCCTGCTGGCGCTCGCGATCCGTATCGGCCCGATCGGTCTTGATCTGCTCGGTGTACGCCGTCAGAACTTCGCGCACGATCGCCTGAACCTGCTCCTTCTTGCGGCCGCGCAGTGAGACGTTGATGTCCTGCGTGTTGGGAATGTAGGAAACCTGGAGGTCACGGCCGAGGCTGTACGCGGCCGAGGCCCCCACGTAGGTGGTCTGCTCGTTTTTGAGCTTTTCGAGCGCGGCGTTGAGCACACGGTCGTTCAGAATCGCCAGCACCTGGGACTGGACGTAGAGCTCGAACTGGACGGCCGGCGCCCCGGCCTCGGTGAAGCCCAGGACGGTGGGCATCTGGCCCTGGCCGGGCTCGACCTCGACACCGCCCGAGGCGGTGTAGCTGGGCGCAAGATACCACCACGCGATGATGGCGCCGCTACCGCCCAAGCCGATGACGACAAAACAGGCGATAATGAGCCACAGGCGCCTCCTTATGATGCGCCAAACGTCCGCGGGGGCCAGCCCGCCCATTCCGGCCGATGAAAATGTATGCGGCTGCTGAGACATGCGTACGGTCCTTACTATGGGCTGCGAGATTATACCCTTGTCCGTGGGCGGCGCCGATATTTTTCCGGCGCTTCCGGCATTCTAGGCCCCGCCCAGTTTGCCCAGTCGCTTCTGTGCATCTTCCTTATCCCGGAGGGAAAGCCCGATCTTGAGGGCCTTCTGGTACTCCGTGCGGGCCTCGTCCGGGCGTTCCGTTGCTTCGTAAAGGCGAGCCAGGTGATAGTGCGCCTCGGCATTATCGCCGTGTTTGACGCTGGCCATCAGATAATCGGCCGCCTCGGTATACTTGCCGCTGAGGAACGCGATCCAACCCGCCGTGTCGAGCACCTGCGGCTGGTTGGGCACCAGGCGCGTGCACTGCGCGATCATCTCGGAGGCACGCGGGTAGTCGCGGTAGGCCGTGGCCAGGATCCAGGCCATGTTATTGGCATTGGCGACGTCGGTCGGCTCGAGCGACCAGAGCATCATGCCCCACTTGAGCGACTCTTCGTGCCGGCTGAGGTTGTAAAGCGCCAGGCTGTAGATGCGGATCGGCACGAAGTACGGCCGCAGCAGATCGAGTTTTTCGGGCGCCCGGCTGTAGCGGGCCTGGAACTCCTCGGCCAGCGGCTGCAGGATCTTGCAGGCCGAATCATAACGCTGCGCGCCCACGTCTATCATCGCCACGCCGCCCCGCAACGGAATGCTCTTAGGCACTTTGGTCAGCCCGACCATCAGCACCTGCCGCGCCTCCTCCAACTGCTTGTTGCGCATGAGCAGGTCGGCCAGCAGGACGTAGCCGGCCTCCCAATCCTCCTTGCGCATCAGGCCGGTGCGGAGGGTCTCGAAGGCCTTCGCGATCTCCCCCGACCGATCGTAGACGGCGGCCAGGGCGGTGCGCGGCCAGACCTCGTTCGGGTAGGCGTCCATGACACGATGGATCCGTTCGATCGCATCGTTGGTCCGCTTGAGCGACACCAGGCACCGCGCCTCGCCGACCAGCGCCTCGGTCGATTCGGGCTTGAGGGCCCGCGCCTTCTCGTAGTTGGGCAGGGCATCGGCATAACGTTCCTGCACCATCAGGGTGTCGCCGAGGAACACGAGAACGTCGGCATCCTGGTTCAGGCGTTCCTTGGACAGTTGTTGAAGGATTTCGGTGGCGCGGGCGGGGTCGCGGATGGCCATGTACTTGCCGGCCAGCGCCAGGCGGCCGGGAACGCTCGTCGGCCGGAAATCGAGGAGGCGCCGCAGGTCGAGGATAGCCTCGGTCAGAAGGACGCGGCGGCTGTTGATATCGGCCCGCAGCAGCATCCCTTTCTCGAACGCCGGGTCGGACGGGTCGATCTGGCTCAGGATTTGGAGGGCCTTCAGCGGATCGGGGCCGGCATACAACTCAGCCAGGCGGACCTTGGCCTCGCCGTAGTTCGGCTCGAGGGCCAGCGCGGCCTCGAAATACCGCCGCGCGTCATCGACCTTGTCCTGGCGTGACGCGATGCGCCCGGCAACCACGAGGCCGGCCACATCCTTCGGGTTCGCCCGCAGGACGTCGTCGACGATCGTCTTGGCCTCGCCGAGTTTGCCCTGGAGCATGAACGTATCGGCCAGGCGGCGCTTGGCCACGACGTCCTTGCCGCCGCCGGCCCGTTCAATCGCTTGCTTATAGATGACTGCTGCGGCATCGAGCTCGCCGGTGCGCGTGTACTGGTCGCCCAGGAAGACGAGCGGCGCGGGGTCGTTCGGGGCCATTTCAGCGGCCCTGCGGAAATACTTTTCAGCCTCGGCGGGCCCCTTGGCCTTGGCCGTGAATTCGCCGCGAATGACGTAGGCGCTGCTGTCGTCCTTATGACGGCTCACGTAATCGTCGACGATCTTCTCGCCCAGGCGCGCGCGGTTGGTTTCGGCATAGAAGTCGGCCAGCCCGCGGACGATCAGGGTGTTGTCGGGGGCCAGGTCGTAGGCCCTGCGGAAGACCTCCTCGGCCTTCTCGGATTGGTGCCGCTGAAGGTACAGGGCCGCCAGCGAGATGAGGTTGCCCACGTGCTTCGGCAGCAGCTTGGCGATGTCCTCGCGAGCGGCGCAGGCCGCGTTCCAATCGCCACGGCCGGCATTCGCAAGGGCCCGCAGTTCCAGGGCCGGCACGAAGCGCGCATCGTACTTGAGCGCCTCGGCGGCCTCCTGAATCGCGCCGGTGAAATTGCCCTGGGCGTAGTAGATGCGCCCCAGCAGCAGGCGCGCCGTGAGCATCTGGGGCCGGAGCTCGAGCGCCTTCGAGAGCGCCCCGGCGGCTTCCTCCCACTGGCGCATTTGCATCAACACCTGGCCCAGAAGGTAATAACCCTGCGAGAGCGTCTTGTGGGACTGCGTGACGGCACGGAGCTGCTCGGCGGCCTTGGGAAAGTTCTTCTGGCTCATGGCAAGAACGGCGTCGGCCAGGTCGACCTCCGTGGCCTGCGGGTCCACCTTCTTCAACTGCTGGATCAGGTCATAGGCCTTGTCGCAGGACTCGGTGGCCAGCTCGAGCGAGAAGAGCTGCTGCCACGCCTGCTGCCATTCGTTCGACTGCGGGGTGGCCTTTGCCAGGGCCTTGCGCAGGAGGTCCTTCGCCTGGTCCACCCGGTCGGTCACCTGGTAGACGCGCGCCAGCGCCGCCATTTCGGCGGCCGTGGCGGTGCCCTTCTCCACCTTGTCCTTCAGGAGCTGCTCCAGTTCCTCCTGCGAACCCGTCAGGAGGGCGTACTCATCCGGGGTAAGAACCTTCTTGGCATCCTCGAGCACGGCGCGCAGCTTGTCGCCCTGGCTGGTGACCTTGAGGAATTGCGCGAACCGGACATAGATGCGGGCCGATTGCTTGTTGATCGCCAGGGCCCGCCGGTACATGGCCTCGGCCTCGGCCGGTCGCTGCGTCTGCTGATAGATGTCGGCCATGAGCAGCAGCGGATCGATGTTTTCCTTGTCGCGGTCGGCGGCCGTCTGGGCCTCCTTGAGCCCATCGGCAACCCGTTGGCGCAGCACGAGCGTCTGGGCAAGGAGCATCCGCATGTCGGTGTCGGTCGGATTGGCCTCCAGCACCCGCCGGGCAGCGATGCTCGCGCGGTCCAGGTCGCGCAGGCGGAAGCGGACCTCCGCAAGGGTCCGCCACGCCGGGATCAGGTCGGACTGATCGTTGACGAGCGCATCAAGCTCGCGCTCGGCCGCGCCCAGCTCGTCGGCCGCGAGGTACGCGCGGGCCAGGACGAGGCGCGTCGGCGGCGAGGGCTGCTTGGCGCGGGCCTGCTCCAGGTACTGGATGGCCTCGTGCACCTGGTGGTTCACCAGGGCGCGCTTACCGCGCAGGTAGAAGAGCACCGCCGAATCGGGGGCGGTCCGGGCGATCTCGGCCATCTGCTCTTCGGCGGCCTTGAAGTTCCCCATTTCGAGATACACGTCGGTCTGCTCGGACTTCAGGGCCATGGATTCCGGCAACTGGGCCAACCCTTGGGCGACCACCGCCAGCGCCTTCTCGCGGTCGTTGTCCATGCGGTACATGGCCGACAGGCGGAGATACCCGGACTCGTTCTTTGGGTCCATGACAAGGGCCTTCGCAAGGAACTCGCGGGCGGCTTCGGCCCGGCGGTTCCGGAGGGCCGCCTCGCCGAGGGCGATGTAAAGCTTCGGATTCTCGCCGACCTTGCCGATGCCTTTTTTCAGGACGTCGATGGCCTCGTCGGTCTTTTCGAGCATCATCAGCCGCGCGGCCTTCATGATGTAACCGTCGGGCAACGTCGGGTTCTTGGTAATGGCCAGATCGAACGACGGGAGGATCTTGTCGCTCTGGCCCATTTTCTCATACGCCTGGGCCAGCACGCGATAGAGGTCCATGGTGTCGGGGTTCTTCTCGATGCCGGCCTTGCACTGGGCCACGGCCTCCTGATAGAAGGGCATCTTCTTGGCCTGGATGGGTTCGGCCTCGGCCATGCTCATCTGGACGACCGCCGCCCACAGGTAGGCCTTGCCGTACGTGGGGTCAAGCGCGATGAGACGGTCAACCTCGCGCTGGGCCTCTTTCCAGAAGTGGACGGCCAGGCACAGTTCGGCAAGATGCCGCTGGGCGTCCAGGTGGGTCGGCTTGAGGGCCAGCGCTGCGCGATCGGCCTGCATGGCCACGGCCACGGCCGCCGGATTCTGATGCATCGCGATCTGCGCCAGGAGGAACTGGTTGTCGGGATCCTTGCCGCCACCGGACTTCATGGCGTTACGAATGGCGACCCAGGCCTGCGGCCAGTCCTGCCTCTCGGCGGCGACCTTGGCCTCGGCGAGGTAGCGGGTGGGGTCGCCCCTGGAAAACACCCCGCCCATGAAGGCAATAACGAGAACGACCAGCGGCACGCCGACGAAGATGACGATATACACCAGCAGCCGCGTATTCAGGCGTCGCGCCATCGAAAATCAACCTCCCTCACCGCTGTGAAGGTTCGGGTAGTACTCCCGTTCCAGCCGCGGGACCACCTTGTCCAGTAATTCCACGCCGGTCCTATAGGCCCAACTGCTCTTTAACATCGGGTCTTCGGTGTCCTGGGGTGGAATGTAAATGGCCACCTGGGTCTGAGACAGGAAGCTCCCTTTTTGTCCGAGGCTGCCGGAGGTCGCCAGGAGTCTCGTAAGCTGCCGGTCGTACCAGTAGATTCCGCCCACGTTGAAGTACTGGAACATCAGCACCTTGAAGTGGCCCCGGCCTTCGCCCCCGTCGAAGAGAATCACGTTCGACCGGAAGTTCTTGTCCGGCATACTGCTGATGACCACGTCGTCCTGCCGCTGGGTGACCAGACGATAACCCGCCTGCACCATACAGACCCACGGGACGTGAGGGACGTTGGACATCGCATTCGCATTATAGGTGATGAAGACAAGGACTTGGTAGCGCTTGTCGGGCGATTTCAGCTCCAGGTTCAGGTATTCGTCGGCCTTCAGAACGTCCTCGACCCCGGGGTCGAGTTTGCGGTGGTGACCGGTCCAACCCGGCATCGCCTCGTGCAACTGCGCTTCCAGGTCGGCCAGGGGCTTGGCAATGGGAACCGGCGTGGGCATCGGGGGCTCCCACAACGTGAAGAAGAGGCCCCCCGTGCCCAGAATGGCCACACAGGCCACGTACGTCCGCGGACCCGAGAGCCCCATAGCTACCCGGAAGTACGCGACCGCGGCGGCCGCGGACACGAGCAGCCGCGCCATGGGCCAGAGATCGCGCGACATGGCCTGGGGCGCCGTGGCCAGCACGAGATACGCGATCGGCATGGCCGCCAGCGGAGCGGCCCACCCTCCGAGGGTCGGACTGAATGCGGCCAGCGCGAGCAGCACGACCCCGGCCGCAGCGGCGCCCATGCCGATCCAGCCCGCCAAGTCGACGGCCACGCCGCGCGCCAGCGGTAGCGCCGCCAGAACCAGGGCCAGCGTCATCAGGCCGCCGGCCGCCATGGCCCTCGGTCGAGGCATGCGTGTTGCGCTGTTCTCTGCCATAGCGCCCTATAGATCTTCCCACCACCGCCGCCGGCGCCGGGGGTACGCATGGCCCGGAGGCCCGGCCTGGGGCAACGACGACAGGCCGTCCTCAACGAACAAGAGGTCGATGACCCGCAGTTCGGCCCACATAATGAGAAACGCCAGGCCCAGCATGGCGAAGCCGAAGCTCTGGTGCAGGAAACTCTCGGGATTGAGCACGTTCTCGCGGAAACTTGCCAGCCTTTCCGGCAGATTTGCCCCACGGAAAAGGTTCCAGAAGGCGTCGGGCAAATGATCGGACCACGTGGCCGCGCCCCTGGCGGCAGCCTGGCCTTCGAAAAAAAGCTTGTCGCTGGCAATGGCCATCAGCGTTACGCGGATGAAATTACAGAACACGGCGATCGGAACGCTCGACCCCATGATGAGCAACCGCTCCCACACCGCCCGGCGGTACAGGTACGCCATCATCACGCCGAGGGCCACGAACGCGAACAAGAGGTGCAGCCCCGAGCAGGCCTCGGCCACCGTCAGCGGACCGCTCGGCAGACGAATGACGTTGCCGTCGCGCGTCACGCCCATGCCCAGGACGCCGAGGAACCGTTCGGTCGCCCAGGCCGACAGCGTCTGGAGCGGCAGGGCCAGTTGATCGTAGTACTTGGGCGACCACGGAATCATCAGCCCCAGGTACAGCACCGGAATCCAGAGCGCCCGGAACATCTCCCATCCCAAGAGGAGCAGCACGATGCCGAGCGATACCAGGAGGAACGTGATGTCCTGCGGATAGCCGAACCGCAGCGCCTCGGAGCAGACGCGGACGAAGAAGCCCGCCATGACGATCACGAGGCCCCAGATGCAGGGCTCGATCCGCCGCGGGTTGAGCTCCTTCAGCCGGAAATGCGCGATGAGGACAGCGATGACCGGGATCAGATACCCATGGCCCCACGCGGAATTGCTGCGCCAGACCAACTCCCAGCCGCAGATCTGCTTCCAGTACGACCAGACGAAAAGCCCGACGACCGGCACCATGAAGAGGACAATGCGCGGGGTCAGGATACGATTCCAGTCCCACTCCCCAAGGGGCCCCGTCAGGCCCGCCGGCCCCGCCCCCATGGCCCTTGCCGTCCGCGCGTCTGCCAAACCGGATCCTTTATGGCGATCTCCCCAGACGATCTCGATTCCGCCCGCGGCCGCGCCGCCCGCCCCCCTGCCTAGTTGAAGAACGCGCGCCTGGTAACCGCCCACGGATAGAAGTCGGCAAAGTTCATGTCGTAAACCGCACCCACGCCGTACGTGGCGCGGAAGGCGTTGCGAATGACCGCGTTGAAGATCGCGCCCTCGTCGGTGCCGACCCGCACGAGGTCTTCCGGCTGGAGATAGAAGTCGGGCACCTCGCCGCGCGAAATCTTGAGGAGATCGACATAGATGATCTCTTCCTCGTCCTGCGAGATGCGCCGCACCACCTCGGTCCGCCACGGAACAGCCACGGCCGACATGCCGCCGGCGGCCGCCACGCCCTGGAGCAGCGTGATCTTGCGGCCCGTCAGGCTGTAGACGCCCGGCCGCGCCACTTCGCCGGCCATGTAAAAGTCGCCCACCTCGGGCGACGGGATCGTCACGACGTCGGCGTCGCGAAGAACGATGTTCTGCGTCGGGTCGCCCGCCTGGAGGGCCCGGACGTCGAACCGGATGATCCGGCGCAACTGCCCGCTGCCCTGCACCACGCCCAGGCGGCGGAGCTTCTGCTCCAACTGAAGCCGGCCGGACTCGGGCAGATTCGCCATCGCGTTTTCCGGCGGCACGGCACCCTCGGCGGGCTTGGCCGTCGGGGCGGCCTCCACCGGTTTCTTCACCTCACCGGGCTTCTTGACCTCCGCCGGCTTGACCGACGTGCCCGGCGTTTTCGGCTCGGGCGGCTTGGGCGCCTCGATCGTCATCGCCGGGGCCCCGGGGGATTCGCCCTTCACTTCGACCCACTTGCCATCGGACCAGATCCACCGGCCCAGTTCCTTTTCGTCCTTCGAGGGAGCGTTCGTCGTCCCGGTCGCGGACTTGGGTTCTTCGGCCGGCGCGGCCGGCTTATCGGTCGCCGCCAGGGCGATGCCCTCGAGGGCCAGCGCCGACTTCCTCTCGGCCACGGTCGACTTCGACGCCGTGACCGGCGGCCACTCGGATTCGAGCTTCAGCACGGAGGCTTTCTTCTCGGCGACCGTCTCACGCATCTCGATACTCTTGACGGCGGGCATGTCGCCTTCGGCCATGCGCTCCAGGAGCTGCCGGGCATCGCGGTTCTGATCGGCCGACGCCTTCGGCGCCGTGGCCGGAGCCTCCTTGGCAGGCGCGTCCTTGGCCGGCGCGGGAGCCGCTTCCGAAGCCGTCCCCTTGCTCGGCGCTGCCGGTGCCGCGGGCGCGACTGCCNNAGTATCGCAAGAGTCGCAGCCGGGGCAGGCGGCTCGGCGCCCTTCGCGGCCGGCGCGGCCTTCTCGGCGCCCTTGGGGGCCTTCTCGCCACCCTTCGGAGTCTTTTCGGCGCCCTTGGGCGCCTTTTCCGACGGGGCCTTCTTTTCGCCCTCGGCCTTCTTCTCCCCGCCCTCGGCCTTCGCGGCGCCTTCGCCTTCTTTCGGCGGCGGCAGACCTTCCTCGAGCATCAGCATGTCCACTTCATCGGGCGCGTACTTGCGGATCACGTAGCCGTAGTCCTCGACCAACTGCATGATGCCGCCCGACATGGCCACCAGCTCCAGCAGAGTCATGTCCTGCTTGGTCATGGGATACAGGCCGGCTCGGGCCACGCCGTTGAGGACCGAGACGTTGAGGTTGTGGAACTCCCCCACGAACACGTTGATCTGCGGATTCGTCAGGTAGTCCGGCTCGAGCAGGTCCGACAGCTTCTCTTCCAGGCCGCGCGTTGTCAGGCCCGCCGCCTTGATCGCCCCCAGGTACGGAAAGGTGATCTGCCCGCTCTGGCTGACGCGCTGGCGGCTGATGTACGGCTGCCCCGGCGCCATGAGTTCGAAAACGGTGATGTCGATGAGGTCGCCGGCGCCCAGGATGTAGTCGGTCTCGGGCGACTTCAGGTCGCCCGGCGTCGGGCCGGGGAACAGTTCCTCAGGCACGACCTCTTTCTGGATCCAGTAGTTCTCGGACTTGACGATCGGGTTGCGAACGCGCTTGGGGTCATTGAGGGTGATCTTGTAGTAACCGCTGTAGCGGCCGAGTTCGTTCTGCGCGCACCCCGTGAGGATGAGCGCCGCCATCATCAGGACTCCACCGAGCCGAATGCGCTGCTTCATGCCACCGTTGAGCAGCCCGTGAGGTCTGTCGTGCTGGATTTGGCCCACGTCTCGGCTCCTTTGCTCNNGATGCACACGGACACCCCAACGGAACTCACATACCCGTCGTGCAGGCCACTATAGTCAGGCCGCCGACCGCGGTGCCGCGCCCCCGCCCACCTCCGCATCGCACCAGCATTTTAACGGCCCCACACGGGGTGTCAAGGAATGATAATGCCATTCCCCAACACAATCTCGTCCGCGTTCGGCGCACGGAATAGGCCCGTCGGGACCCCCGCCCTCGTTCTTATGCATCGACCATCAGGCGGCGGCCGCTTGACCCAATATCCACCGCCCAACGGCCCGGTATCCGCCCAGAGGGAGAACACCCGCCGCAGCGGGCCCTCCCCTTTTATTACACGGTTGACAGGGCACTAATAGCGCAGGATTGCATCGCCGCCCAGGCCGAAATCCACCACATTATAATCGTTCGGAAGGCATTTCTGTCCCGGCGCCCGGCCCGCCCATCCCTTGTTGCACGCAAAGGAGGCCGGGCTGACCCAGAGCACTTCTCCGTCCGGATGATGATGCGGCCCCAGCATGTTGCGCAGGCTGGTCGTCAGCATCACGCTGATCCGGTTCCGCCCCTTGACGAGCAGGCTGCCCACCGGCACCGTGCGCGGCGTCTTCCAGACCGTGCCCGCCTCGTCGCCGTTGACGTGCACCGTGGCGGTGACGGCATCGAACGGCGGCAACTCGAAAACGGCGTCGGGCGACGGCTCGCTGCGCAGCGTGACCTCGCGCTCGAGCACCATGCGGCCGACGAAGAACGGATACCCCACCCGCACCAGGTCGCCCGCGCCCAGGCGGTCCGACTCCTCGACCATCTCGGGCGGACCCTGCATCCAGCGCGACCCGTGCGGCCCCTGGCGGCTGCCGCCGGGGAACGCCACGCCGAAGTCGCCGATCACGTACAGCGCCTCGATCTCCATGTCGGACGTGGCCGTCCGGGCTTCCCAGCCCGGGGCGCGGCCGAGCAGAATCGCCCGGCGCCGCTCATCCAGATGCCACGGCCGCTTGAGTTCCAGCACGTTGCTCCCGGGCCGCACGAACGGGGTGATGTCGATGCGGCGGAACGCGCTGTCCCAGTACGGGCCCGCATCATTCAGCGGCGTACGCATGCCGTTATACCACATTTCATAGGCGTGCGGCTGCTCGAGAACGAGCTCGAAGCGCCGCCCCTTCAGATCCTCGAGGGCGCACTTGAACTCGAAGCGCAGCAGGATCAGTTCCTGCGTGCCGCGCAGCATGAGTTCGTGCTGAATATCCATCACGTTCATCGGTGGCGAGTCGGTGCCCTCGTCGGTGCGCCAGGAGGCCGTGTCGAGGACGAGCACGTTGGGGTCGAGACGCCGGACGTTCCAGCGGCCGCCGAGCTTCAGCGTACGCTTGGGCAAAGCGGGCGGCGCCTCGAGGACCTCGGCATCGGCCTCGGGCGTCAGGACCAGCAGCAGACTCTCGCGCGGCCCGAACGTGTGGTTGAGGACCGTTCGCTTGCCGCGCGCCTGCGATTCAGCGGTCCAGGTCTGCCCCGTGGCCGCGTCAAGGACGACCAGCGTGCCGGCTTCGGGCAGCGAGACCTTGGCCTTGAACGGGCGACGTTCATCGGTGTTCAGGAAGAAGAAGACATGGTCCTTGCCCACCTTCCGCCACTGGGCCAGCACGGCCGCAACGTCCTTGCCGCGCCCGTCGAGGACTTCAAGGGCCGGCGCGAGGGCCTTCCTGAGCGCCGTCCGGCCGTGCGCCGTTGCGGCGTCGGCCCGCGGGCAGCCCTTGGCCAGCGTCTTGATCTCGGCCGACGGCTCGCCGTCGACAAGTTCCGGCAGACGGCCGGCAAAGACAATCCGGCCGCCCGCCTTCTTGAACTGCGAGAGCAGCCGGACCGTGCTCATGCGGAGGTTGACCACGTCGGGCACGACCACCAGCCGGTACGGGCACGCGCCCACGACGAGCTTGTCCTCGACGACGCGGCCCTGGCGCTCGAGGATCATCTCGTCGCCGAAATGGAAGTCGGCGTGCGTGCCGAGGATGAAGTCCACGAGGCCGCGCAGGTGCTCGTCGAGTTCCTTGACAGGCCCGTGGTCGAGCGGGCTGTACGCCACCCACGCGCTCGACATCGGGTGGATGACGAGGACGACGCACACGGCCGCGCCTTCCGCCAGGACCGAGAGCAGGCGCGCCATGTAGTCGTTCCACAAGTAGTACTGCGGCCACCACGGCTGGTGATAGTGCAGGCTGGGCGGGAAGTCGCGCTTCCGCACGCCGCGCAGCGTGTACGACGACAGGTGCTGGCAGATCATATTCAGGCCGAGGACGAACTGCCATTCGGCGATCCACCGCAGGTCGTCGAAGCTGACATTCCAGCCGCTGCAACCGAACATTTCGCTGAGCGTGCGCGGGCGGTTGAACTGCGCCGCGGCGCTCGTGACCTGCTTCACCAGGACCGGGCTGCCCAGCCCGCGGCCCAGGTGGTCGATGCCGGGAATGTGCATGTACTCGTAGTGCGGCATCGCGGCGCCGACCCACTGGATCTGCCCGAGGAGCGTGTCCTCGGCCATCATGTGGCCCGTCAGCGCCAGGCCGTGGCGCTGGCACCACTGGTAAACCGGCATCGTCCACGCCAGCAGGAAGAGCCGCGTGACGGACTCGAAAAAATCGAACCGCGTTTTCGGGTACGACCCCACGTTGAAGAAGAGTTCGGGCAGGCGGTCGACGAGCTCGTAGCGGCACGCGCGGCGGAAGTACCGGGGCAACTCGAGCGACCACGGCACGCGGTGCCCGGCGCCGGAGTACTCCGGCTCGTCGGTGAAGATGCCGGGGATCGACCGGCCGAACTCCTTGCCGAACGCGTCGCGGTACAGCTCGTGCGTCTGCTTCAGGAACTCCTCGGTCGCGTCGCGATTAAAAACATCGACATACTCGCCTGTTTTCCAATAGAAGTGGAGCGCCGCCTCGTTCGGCCGCAGCGGCCGGCTGAAGATCGAGCGCGGCTCGTTCAGGCGGTGGAACGACCGGTACACGCCCTTGGCGTCCTTCTCGGCCACGAAGACGGCCACGGTGCTCTCGCCCGGCTGCCAGTCCTTCGGCTGAATCTCGTCGAACACGAGGAACTTCTGCCGGAACGCCTCTCGCCCGGTGTAAACGCGGCCGGAGCACGCGCCGCTGGGCCAGCAGTCCTCGTCGTACAGCCACGGCTTGACGCCCGTGTGCGAGCCTTCCTCGATGGCGGCGCGGACGGCGTCGAGCCACTCCGGCCCCAGGTACGGCGTCTCGAGGCCGCGGCGGGCGTGCATGAAATGGCCGCCCAGGCCGCCGCGCGCCAGCTCGCGAATCTGGCGCCGAATCTCGTCCGGGTCCAACCGGTCGTTCCACGACCAGAAGGTCGTGGCGCGCCACTCGCGGCCGTCGTGCCCGGCTTCCCGAAATTGCGTGAGCAAGTCCATCCCACTTCCCCTTCTCAGCGCGCTTTGCCGTACGGTTTCATGCCGAGCGCGAGGGCGGCCTGGCGGAACCGCTCGCCCCGCTGCTCGTAATTGTCGAACATGTCCCAACTGGCGTGGCCGGTCGAAAGCAGGACGACGTCGCCCGGCCGGGCCAGGGCCACCGCGCGGCGGACGGCCTGCCGGAGCGTCTTCGCCCGCTCGACCCGCGGACCGCCGCGGCCGATCGCCTTCGCCAGCTTCGGGGCCGTCGCTCCGATGAGCACCACCGCGCGGGCGCGCCGGCGAATCGGGCCGACCATCGGCTGCACGCTCGAGTGCTTGTCGTAGCCGCCCGCGATGAGAACGACCGGCTCGGCGAACGCCTCAATGGCCGCCTTGGCCGCCAGCGGCGTCGTGGCCTTGCTATCGTTGATGAAGAGCACGCCGTCGCACCGTCCGACCGGTTCCAGCCGGTGCGGCAACGCATGGAACTTGCTGATGGCGTGGCCGATCTTCTTCGCCGGGACGCCCAGGACGCGGGCCGCGGCCGCCGCCGCGAGGATGTTCGAAACGTTATGGCGCCCGAGGAGCGGGTTGCGGCCGGCCATGTCCACGCGCTCCGTGCGCCGGCCCAGGCGGAAAACGATCTCCGTGCCGTCGGCGTAAACGCCGCGCGCCAGGCGCCGCTCGGCCGAGAAGAACACCGTGCGGACGCAGCGCTTCGTCTTCCAGGTGCCGACCTCAGGGTCGTCGGCGTTGAGAACGGCCACGTCGCCCGCGCGCTGGAACCGCAGGATGTTCTGCTTGGCCGAAAGGTAGGCCCGCATCGTGCCGTGGCGGTCCAGATGGTTCGGGCTGATGTTCGTGACGATCGCCACGTGCGGGCTCTTGCCGACAGCCGCAAGGTCCTCGAGCTGGAAGCTTGACAGTTCCAGAACGACCGTCTCGCGCGGGCCGATCTCGGCAAGCTCATCGAGGAGGCTCTTGCCGATGTTGCCGCCGAGCCGCGCCGGCCGATGGGTGCGGAGCATGTCGGCCACAAGGGCGGTCGTGGTGCTCTTGCCATTCGAGCCGGTGATGCCCACGATGGGCGCCGGGCACGCGGCCGCAAAAAGGTTCATCTCCGACGTAATCCCGGCGCCGGCCTTGCGGGCCATGCGAACGAACTTCGACTTCCGCTTGTCAACCGCGGGGCTGACGACCACGAGGTCGGCCCGCGTGAAATCGGCGGCGGCGTGACGGCCCAGGTGGAACGTGATCGGGAGGCCCTTCAGGGCCAAGAGGCTGGGTTTGAGGGAGGCCGCGGGCTTGAGGTCGGTCACCGTAACGCGGGCGCCCTGGCGGGCGAGGTACCGTGCGGCCCCGACGCCTCCGCCAAACAGACCGAGCCCCATAACAGTAACCGCCCGCCCCTGATACGGGCTCAGGGCCGGCCGAATTGGCAAGGGGCGCAGTGCCTTCTGACGAGCCACCATCCGCGAGTCCGAGATCATACGAGTGTCAGACCGACGTGGCGCGGCGAGCCAGGGCCTCTGCCAGCGCGGCCTTGGCGTCAACGACCGCAACCTCAATCGCTTCTTCCCAACTGACTTCGCCGAGGTGCTGGTACTCCGGCCGTTCCCACGCATAGGTGATGCTGCGCGACACGGTCACCAGCGCGCCCCAGCCATCGTCGTGGAACGCCAGGGTGGCATCGGCCATCGACCCGCCCTGGGCGCCCACGCCGGGCACCAGCAGGAGGCTGTTGGGCATCAGTTCGCGCAGGATCTTCGTATCTTCCGGGTACGTTGCCGCCACCACGGCGCCGACCAGACTGTAACCGGATTCGCCGACGCACCCGGGCTGGTTGGCCCAGTCGTTGACGCGCTCGGCGATTCGCTCGAAGACGCGCCGGCCGTCTGTATCCTTGAAGTCCTGGAATTCCTTGGCCGACGGGTTCGTCGTACGCACCACAACGATAACGCCCTGGCCGCCTTCCTTGGCGACCTTGACGAACGGCAGCACGCCGTCGGCGCCGAAGTACGGGTTGACGGTCACGGCATCGACGGTCACGGCATGTTCCTTGTCGCCCTCGCCGATGAACGCCTCCTCAAGATGGGCGGCGGCGTAGGCCTCGGCCGTGGAGCCGATGTCGGCCCGCTTGACGTCGCCGAT
>PMZT01000155.1 GCA_003170085.1 Planctomycetia bacterium
GTTTTTAGCGAAATACGGTTTTTCGTTAGTATATATTCGGGGCGTTTGGCACGGGCGATTTTCAGGATTCCATATTAATTTTCGAGGGTGGCCGGAAGAAAATCTGAGAATCTGAAATCTGAGGATCTGAAATTTGAAATCTCAGATTTGAGATTTCAGATCAAAGAGGAACGGCAAAGAAGTCCAAAGTTCAAGGTCAGAAACGGGAAGCCCCAAGTCCAAGGTCAAAGGCCCAAATTACCAAGCCTAGCGGCAGGGGGCCTGGGTTCAACATCGGGGCGGGCGAGAACATGCTTTCGCAAAGGCGCGAAAGCATGGCACCCGTAAGAGTACGCTTCCCCGCGCGCGGCGGGTGCGGAGACCCGCCGCGCAAAGTACTGTTGCACCCCTGATTCGTCATTGCAAAGAAGGGTTCGCCTATGCTGAGGACGTGCCGCGGAATCGCAATCGGGCTCGTGCTGGCTGTGTGCGCCGCCGCGGCGCCTGCGGCCGAGCCGGTGGGGCAGTCGCTCCTTCTATGGTACCGGCAGCCGGCGACGCAATGGATGGAGGCATTGCCCATCGGCAACGGGCGGCTGGGGGCGATGGTGTTCGGCGGCGTCGAGACCGAGCGGCTGCAACTCAACGAGGATACGCTCTGGTCCGGCCCTCCGCAGCGCGACTGGAACAATCCCGATGCGAAGAAGTACCTGCCCGAGGTTCGCCGGCTCCTTCTGGAAGAGCACGATTACGCGGCGGCAAACGAGCTGACGAAGAAGATGCAGGGGCCGTTCAACGAGTCGTATGAGCCGCTGGGCGACCTGGTCCTGAAGTTCCCCGGGTCGGAGGCCGCCACCGATTACCGCCGCGAGCTGGACCTGGATACGGGGGTCATCCGCATCACGTACACGCTGGGCGGGGCGCGGTTTACACGCGAGATTTTTGCGTCGGTCCCGGACCAGGTGATCGTTGTGCGGCTCACGTGCGACAAGCCCGGCCGCGTGGCGTTTGCGGCGTCGATGGAGAGCCTGCTGAGGTCGGCGGCGAAGGGTTGCCCGCCTGATGAACTGGCCCTGCAGGGCAAGGCGCCCCTGCACGTCGAGCCGAATTACCTGCGCGAGGTGCCGGACCCGGTGGTTTACGATGATCGGCCGGGGAAGGGCATGTACTTTGAGTCGCGGATCAAGGTGATCGCGACCGGCGGCAAGGTGGCGGCCGAGGCCGACCGCCTGAGCGTCGACGGGGCCGACGCCGTCGCGATCCTGCTGGCTGCTGCAACGGGGTACAAGGGTTTCGGCCACCCGCCTGACGCCACGCCGGCGGAGATCGCGGCCGTCTGCGGCAAGCAGCTTGCGGCCGCGGCGAAGAAGCCGTACGAGCGGCTGCGCGGGGACCATGTGGCGGACCATCAGCGGCTGTTCCGGCGGGCAACGCTCCGGCTGGGTCGGACGGCGGCGTCGGACGGTCCGACCGACGAGCGTCTGCGGGCGTTTCGCGACCACGATGAGCCGGCCCTGGCGGCGCTGTACTACCAGTTCGGGCGGTATCTGCTGATCGCCAGTTCCCGGCCGGGCACGCAGCCGGCCAACCTCCAGGGGATCTGGAGCAAGGACGTCCGCCCGCCCTGGAGCGCCAACTGGACGGTGAACATCAACACGCAGATGAACTACTGGCCCGCCGAGGCCGGGAACCTGGGCGAGTGTACCGTGCCGCTCATCGACCTCGTGCGTGAGATCAGCGTGACCGGCAAGGACACGGCGGCGGTCTGCTACGGTCTGCCGGGCTGGGTGGCCCATCATAATGTGGACCTGTGGGCGCAGGCCCCGTCGGTGGGCCGGCTGAGCGGCGACCCCACGTGGGCCAACTGGCCGATGGGCGGGGCGTGGCTGTGTCTGCACCTGTGGGAACACTACGAATTCAGCCAGGACCGCGAGTTTCTGCGGACGACGGCGTATCCGCTGATGCGCGGCGCCGCCGAGTTCATGCTCGGCTGGCTGATCAAGGACAAGCAGGGCCGGCTGGTGACCGCCCCGTCGGTTTCGCCCGAGAACCACTTCCGCGACGCCCAGGGGCGGGTGTTGGCGGTGAGCATCGCGTCGACCATGGACATGGCGGTCATCCGCGACCTCTTTACGAACTGCATCGAGGCCGGCCAGGTTCTTGGCACCGACGCGGAACTGCGGGCAAAGCTGGAGAAGGCCCGCGCGCGGCTGCTACCGTTCCAGGTGGGGAAGTTTGGGCAGCTTCAGGAATGGTCGGAGGACTTTGTGGAGGCGGCGCCGGGGATGGGGCACGTGTCGCACCTCTACCCGCTGTACCCCGGTCACCAGATCACCGTGCGGGGGACGCCCGATCTGGCCAAGGCGGCCCGCATCTCGCTTGAGCGGCGTATGGCGGCGGGCGGGGGCAAGGGCGGCTGGCCGTGTGCGTGGTTCATCAACCTGTGGGCGCGGCTGGAAGACGGCGAGCAGGCGTACGCCCGCGTGCAGGCCATGCTGCGCGGGAGTTCGACGGCGAACCTCTTCAACGGCCGGCCCACGCTCTTTCAGATCGACGGTAACTTTGGCGCAGCGGCGGGCATCGCCGAGATGCTGCTTCAGAGCCACGACGGGGCGATCCACTTTCTTCCGGCGCTGCCGGCGGCGTGGCCGGAAGGCTCGTTCACGGGGTTCCGCGCGCGGGGCGGCGTGGAAGTGGACCTCGAGTGGCGCGGCGGAAAGGCCACGGCGGCCGTTCTCCGTGCCGGCGTGGAGGGCGAGCGGCGCCTGCGCCCGCCGCGCGGACAGACGATTGCCGAGGTGCGTAGCAGTGGCGCCGTGGTGCCCTGCGTAGCGTCGAGCGACGGCACCTGGCTACTCAAGATGCAGCCCGGCCGGGTGTACACGGTTACGTTCAGCGGCGCGGCCGAGGGCGGCGCGGCAACGCAGAACGGTGCTGCGGCGCAAGCCGGCGCCACCCGTCCCGACGGGCCTTCGCCGGCGCCGACGGCGGAGAAGGCTGCCCTCCTGGTCGGGACGTGGGAGGGCACGTGGTCGAGCTCGAGTTGCGGCATGGACGGCACCCTGCGGTGCACGGTTACGAAGTCCGACAACGGCGACGGGAAGTATATCGCCGCGTTCGATGCCACGTTCTGGAAGGTCTTCTCGCACAAGTCCACGATCACCCTGAACGCAGAGGCCGACGGCGAGGCCCTGCGGTTCAGCGGCGAGGAGGACCTGGGGCTGCTCAAGGGCGGGGTGTACCATTACGAGGGGCACACCGACGGCAAGGAGTTCTACTCAACGTACGACTCCACGTTCGACAAGGGCATCTTCCGGATGAAACGGGCCGAGCCGGCGAGTCCGCCGGCCGATGCCCAGCCCAGCGCGCCGTAGGGGCTGCCCCGCCCGTTACGGCGGACAGGCAGTGTGCGGGCCACCCAGCGCCCATAACTGAGCGAGTTACGGCGTTTCGCGGATTTGACTTGCAATCGTTGCGCCTCGCGGTTGTAATCGGGCGTGTTGTTCACCCTGGCAGAGGGTGGTGAACCGGATGCGACAGCATGGGGGCCGTCCGGAGGAAGAGGGGACACGTCGATTGTATCATGCAGTAAGCGGCATTTCCGTTGGATCAAACGCTATCAGGCTTGCCCAGGCCGTGCCATTTTTCCGGCTAGGGCGCTGACATCCACTGAAACCAGCACCTCAGAGGGAGAGTACCGTGGCCAGACTGAAATCGCGGACGACGAAGCAGAGTCGGAATCAGAAACCCTTTACGTACACCCGGCTGGAACAACTCGAGCCGCGTCTCCTTCTGAGCACCACGCTGGACCTGGCGGCGGCCACGCCGGCGCCCAACAACATCACGTTCACCGACAACAACGGTGACATCGTGACGGTCCAGTTGCAGGGCACCGCCGGCCAGGCGGTGATCACGTCGAATGACGTGACCACGAACGTGGTCAACGGCAGCCAGATCACCGGGATCGCCATCACGGGCGCCAGTTCCGATTTCGTGATGAAGTTCTCGGTCGATTCCACGACCAACATCGGCACGTCCGACGGCGTCGTGGCCCTCGGTAACATCACGTCCGACCGGCTGATCGGCGGCCTGCTGCACGTGGCCGACACGACCTTCGGATCTCCGACCAGCAACTTCGAGCTCACCAGCTTTACCGGTCCCGGCCTGAGCGCGGGTGGTGTGCTGGACGTCGACATGATCAACGGCAACCTCGCCGGCGACGCGCTGGTTCTCACGCAGGGCCTCGGGGCCGGCCAGGTGGTCGATGTGCGCAGCGACCTCACGGGCAACGTGACGCTAGGCGGCCGGACGGGCATGGGCGGCACGATCAACGTGGGCGCCGACGTCCTTGCCGGCACGTGGACGATCGCCGGCGGCGTGCTGAACTCCGGCATGGTGGGTATTAGGGGCGTCGATTGGGCTACTACGACGATCTCGGGCGCCTTTGCCGGTGTGGCCACGATCGGCGAGGTGGCCACGGGCACGTGGACCATTAACAGCATCTCGGCCGGCGGTATTCTCCAGGCCCTGCAGTGGAACAATATTTCGGTAGCCGGCGACGTCAGCGGCACGGTGGCGGCCGTGACGAACGGCGGCTTGGTGGGCACCGGCCTGGTCATGGATGTCGGCGGGTCGCTCCAGTCTACCGCCCGCGTGAGTTCGGACACCGACATGAGCCTGGCCGTGGCGAGGAACGCCGTGGCCGGGTCGATCGTCCACGTCGGCAATAAGCTCGTGGGCACGGTCGGCGGCACGTTCTCGAGCAAGTATGTGGCATCGGACGACATGACCCTGGGGGTCACGGGCAGCATGTCGGGCGGCATGGCCCTGTCGGGCAGCAATATGGTCCTGACGGTCGGCGGCGCAATCACGGGGACGAAGATCGCGTCGAGTACCGGCGTCTCCCTCACCGTGGCCGGCAGCATTACGAATGCGACCCTCTTCTCAGGCGAGACGGATGCCATGAGCCTGGACGTGGGCGGCAGCATTGTGGGCACCACGATCGAGGCCGGGTACGGCCTTACCGCCACGGTCGACGGGGCCGTGATGAGCTCGACGATCGATGGCGGAAGCCAGAATACGTCGCTGGCGATCGCCGGCGACGTCCGCGATTCGCTCTTCACGGACGCCGGCAGTTTGCTGTCGGCCCACGTCGGCGGCAACGTGACCAACACGCGGTTTGCGGCCTTCGGTAATCGCATCAGTCTGACGGTGGCGGGTAGCATGTCCGGATCGCGGGTGGAAGCGTACTCGTACATTTCAGTCGACGTGACCGGCAACCTGACGGGTTCGGTCCTGTTCAATGCCAACAACGACCTTTCGCTGCACGTCCACGGTAACCTCGTCGACACGACGGTGACCTCGGCCACGCAGGACGTGTCGGCCGACATCGACGGCTACATGCTCCGCTCGAAGGTGACCAGCGGCTCGAGCGAGGTCACGCTCACGGTGGGCGGCTTCATGCAGGACTCGACCGTGCTTGCCGCCACAGGGGCTACGGTTGATGTTAGCGGCAACCTGACCAACTCCTCGCTGTTGACCGCTGCGGACGACCTAAGCGTTGCCGTCGGCGGCAATGTGACGGGCAGCAGGTTTGTCAGTCCTTCGTCGGACGTGACCGTGGATGTCGCCGGGAACATGCTGCAATCGAGCATTCTGGGCGACGACATCACGGTGGATGTCGGCGGCAACTTCTCCGGTTCGATCATGGGTGAGGGCGGGAGTATCGCGCTCACGGTGGGCGGCGCGGTGATGGCCGGCAGCAGCGTGATGACCTCCAGTAGCCTTATCGCCAGCGTGGGGTCGCTGGCCGGCAACATCCAGGCCGACCGGCTGGATCTCGTGGTGACCGGGAACGTGGCGGCGACCACGACGATCCTGGCCGACCAGGTGGTGGACCTGAATGCCGACAACGTGGCCTTCAATGTGGGCGGCAGCCTCGGCGGCCGGATCGATGTGGCCGGCAATTTCAACACGGGCACCGGCGCCGCGGCCACGGTCGTGGGCGGGTCGGTCCTGGCGGGAACGAAGATCAACGTCGCCGGGAACCTGGGTGGCGCGGGATCGGCGGCCCTGCTGAACTTTGGCGCGATGCTGGGCGAACTTGACGTTGGCCTCGCCATCGACTCCGATCTGCACTTCGGCGGCAACGTCACGCAGCTCTCGGTCGGCGGCGCGGTGATGTCCGACATCACGGCGACCGGCAGGGTGGCCTTCCTGACGTCGGCCAGCCTGTACGCTCCGGTGACCGCCACGACCGGCAACTTTGTGGACGGCGCCGGCACGACGACGGGCACGCTGACGGCCGGGTCGCTGGGCATCGTGGGTCCTCAGAGGACCGTGGCGCCGCCGGCGGCGGCCCCGTTCAGCATTCTGGATCTCTCGGCGGCCACGCCGGCGCCGGCCAGCGCGACGTTCACCGACGGCGATGGCGACGTGATCACCATCTGGCTCACGGGCACGACGGGCTCGGTCACGTTTGTGTCGAACGAAACGACGGTCAACGGCATGGTGGATAACGGCGAGAACCTGGTGTCGGCCACGATCACGGGGGCCAGCACCGACTTCTCGATGACCTTCTCGGTCGATTCGAGCGGCGGCGGGGCCACGGGCGTCGTCAGGCTGGGCGACATCACGTCGGATCGTGCGATCCGCGGCATCTACACCGTGGTGGATACGACCAGCGGGCCGGCGAGCCTGTTCGAGTTGGGCAGCTTCAGCGCCCCGGGCTTCACGACGAGCGGCGGCCTGAGCGTCGACCAGATAGACGGGAACATCCTGGGTAGCGCGCTCTCGCTGACGCAGGGCGTGGCGGCCGGCCAGACGGTCTTCGTGGCCGGCACCCTGACGGGCAACGTCTCCCTTGGCCGCTGGGGCTTGGCGGGCACGATGGATGTGAACGGGGCGGTCGGCGCGGGTACGTGGGCGCTTGGGCCGGTGGTGAATACGGGGTTCCTGGGCCTCATGGGCAACACGGTCGCCACGATGACGGCGGGATCCTTCGCGGGCCTCGCCGAGATTGCCGGAACCGACACCGGAACGACCACCCTTGCCTCCCTCACTGGGACGGGCCGGGTGCAGGCCGGCAAGTTCAGTGACCTTCGGGTGACCGGAAACGTCGACGGGACGGTGCAGACGCACAGTGCCGCGGCGACCAATGGGATTTCCCTGAACGTCGGCGGGTCGATGACCGCCACCTCTCGCCTGCTCTCCTATGGCAATCTGACGCTGGCCGTAACCGGGAACATCGCGAGCGGCGCGCTCGTCCAGGGCTACAGCGATGTGACGCTCTCGGTGGGCGGCAGCCTCATGGGCACCGCGGTCGCGTACTCCGACATGAGCGCCGCGATCACTGGGAACATGACGGGTGGAACGCTGGTGGGCGGCAGCGACATCACGGCCGTGATCGGCGGATCGGTGACCAATTCGACCCTCACCGCCAGCAGCGGCGGCACGGTGGATATCGCCGGGCAGATGACGGGGTCGCTCTTGTGCTCCACCAAGAGCCACGAACTCACCTTGGACGTGGGCGGCAACGTGGCGTCGTCCACCGTCGTCGTTGGCGAGTACGGCCTGGAGGCGACGGTCGGCGGCAACGTGACCAACTCGATCTTCGAACTCGGCGACCACCCCAGCACGCTGGATATCTCGGGCAACGTGACCGGCACGCGCATCGATTCCTACCAGTCGATCCGCGACAGCCACGTGGGCGGCAGCGTCACCAATTCCACGGTTTCCTCTTACTTCCGCGATCTCACCCTGACGATCGATGGGCAGGTGACGGGGTCGAACCTGGAGTCGGGGGCCAGCAGCGACTATGACCTGACGGTCGCCGGCGGCGTGACCAGCTCACGCCTCTTTGTCCATGATTCGTTCTCCATTGGCGGCAGCCTGACCAACTCGCGGGTGGTCAGCGGCGGGAATGCGTACAGCGCGCACGTGGGCGGCAACGTGACCAGTTCGTCGCTCTACAACTCCTACAGCGACATCACGCTCGACGTGGGCGGCCAGGTGGCCAGTGCGAACGTGTTCGCCTGGACCGATATCACCGCCGATGTGACCGGCAACGTGGCGGGCACCACGTTCTTCGACAACGATGGCAGCATGACCCTGAATCTGGACAGGGATGTCACAAGTACCGATGCCATCTGCACCAGCGATAGCGTCGACGCCGCCATCGCCGGCGGCGTGCAACAGTCGAGCATCCTGGCCAGAGCGAACTCGACGGTGAACATCGGCAAGGATCTGACCGGCAACGTCATGGTGAACAATGCGGACCTGAGACTGGCAACGGGGGTGTTTGGCCCTGGTTCGGTGTTGGCCGGCAGCACGGTGATGTCCGACCGGATTCTGGTCGCGCGCGTGGCCGGCAACCTGGCCGTCGCCGTCATGGCCGACCAGGCGGACCTCACCGTGACCGGCAATGTGGCTGGCACCGGCGGCCTGATGGCGCACAGCGTGTTCGATGCGAATGACGACAATGTCGGATTCTTCGTGGGCGGCACCTTCGCGGGCCGGATGAACGTGTCCAACACGTTCAACACGGGCACCGGGGCGACGGCGACCCTGATGGGCGGGGCCGTTCAGACCGGGGCGAAGCTCAACATCGTGGGCCTGGTGGGTGGCGCGGCGCCGTTGGGGTCGGCCACGCAGTACGTCTTCCAGGGCGCCATCCTGGGCGAGTTCGACATGCTGGGCGACCTGGGCATCAACCTGCTGGCCATCGGCCCGGTGGCGCAGGTGTCCATCGGCGGCTCGGTGAAGGCGGGCATCCTTTCGGGCGGCAAGATCACGGCGCTGACCACGGGCAGCTCGTTCCAGGCCACGTCCGCCACCGGCGGCACGTTCAGGGACGGTTTCGGCACGGCGACGGGCACGCTGACGGCGGCCAGCTTCGGGACGGTCCGCCCCAGGGTCTAGGCCCCTTTTCGGTAGGCTGTACGACTTGACGCGTTTTCTCCACGGCCCTGCCGGCCTTACGGTTGGCAGGGCCGGTGTGTTGAAGCCGATGGACGGAAGTGGGCCAGCCCCGATTGCTCGGGGCTGTGGATGCCTCGGGTTCACAGCCCCGAGCAATCGGGGCTGTGCCACATTTGTCCGCGGCCGAGGGTAGCCGGGTTGCGGGAAGGCCAATTCTGGCGTTTCAGCAGGGGTGTGAGTATACTATCCGATCGGTGTATTAACTATAGTATCGGTTTCTCGTAAGAATCTCCTGCCGCAGCCGGATTATTCTTGCGTGGACGGCCCCCTTTTCCTATAAGTAGAGAATCTGTTGTCCCAGAGTAGGGGCAGCGGGGACTGTTGGTAAATGCAGCTTGACATAAGAAGACGAGTAGCACTTTAACCAGGTGCCCATCCGGGGCACCTGGGGGGATAAGAAAAACAAATGTTTTCGCCTCGCGCGGGGCGATAACTATTCTAAACAACAGGCCTGACGTGATCGCGGGCTTGGGTGGACAACAGAACCAGCGGGAGACTCCAAATGGCCAGACCGAAATCGCGGACGACGAAGCAGGACCGGAAGCAGAAACCCTTTACGTACACCCGTCTGGAGCAACTCGAGCCTCGTCTCCTTCTGAGCACCACGCTGGACCTGGCGGCGGCCACGCCGGCGCCCAACAACATCACGTTCACCGATAACAACGGTGACATCGTGACGGTCCAGCTCCAGGGTACCGCCGGCCAGGCCGTGATCACGTCGGATGACGTGACCACGAACGTGGTCAACGGCAGCCAGATCACCGGGATCGCCATCACGGGCGCGAGCACCGACTTCGTGATGAAGTTCTCGGTTGACTCCTTTACCAACGTCGGCACGTCCGACGGCGTCGTGGCCCTCGGCAACATCACGTCCGACCGGGTGATCGGCGGCCTGCTGCACGTGGCCGACACGACTGGCGCGTCCCCGGCCAGCGTCTTCGATCTCACCAGCTTCACCGGTCCCGGCCTGAGCGCGGGCGGCATGATCAACGTCGACCAGGTCGACGGCAACATCCTCGGCGACGCGCTGGTCCTCACGCAGGGCCTCGGGGCCGGCCAGGTGGTCGATGTGAGCGGCAAGCTCACGGGTAACGTCACCCTGGGCGGCCGCACGGGCCTCGGCGGCACGATCAACGCGGGCGTCGTCGGCGATCTCGGCACGTGGACGATCGCCGGCGGCGTGCTGAACTCCGGCATGGTGGGCGTCAACGGCGCCGATGGGGCGACCACGATGATCTCGGGCCCCTTTGCCGGCATGGTGAACATCGGCGGCAATGCCACGAAGACGTGGACCATCAACAGCATCGCAGCCGGCGGCAGGATGGCGGCCAATCAGTGGAGTAGCATCGCGGTCACCGGCGACGTCAGCGGCACGGTGGCGTCCCACAACAACCTTACCATGACGATCGGGGGGTCGCTACAGGCCACCGGCCAGGCGCTCGCGGAAGGCGAAGTGGTTGTCGATGTGGCGAGGAACGTCGCCGCGGGTTCGCTCGTCACAACGGATTACAGCATCACGGGCACGGTCGGCGGCTCGTTTGCCGGCCGGTACTGTGCCTCGGAAGACGTGAGCCTGGCCGTTACGGGCAGCATGACCGGCGGCACGGTCAACGCGGGCAGCGACATCACCCTGGGGGTGGGCGGCGCGATCACGGGTGCGAAGCTCTCGGCCGGGACTTACCTCTCGGTCGCCGTGGCCGGCAGCATCACGAATGCGACGCTGTTCTCGGGCATTAACGATATCAGCCTGGATGTGGGCGGCGGCATCGTGAACTCCACGCTTGAGACCGGCTACGGTGTTTCCGGCACGATCGACGGAAGCGTTACCAATTCGACCTTCGAGGGGAGCGAAAGCCACGATATAGTGCTGGTTGTCGGCGGCAGCATCAGCGGGTCGCTCTTCAACAGCGGTTCGCAGGATGTGTCGGTCGCCGTCACCGGCAACGTTACCAACTCGACGTTCACGTCCTTCGAAAGCCTGGTGCAACTGACCGTGGGCGGCAGCATGTCCGGATCGCGTGTGGAAGCGTGTTCGTACATTACGGTTGATGTGACCGGGAACCTGACGGGTTCGGTTCTGTTCAATGCCTATCGAGACATTTCGCTGCACGTCCACGGCAACCTCGTTGACACGACGGCCACCTCGGCCACGCACAATGTGTCGGCGGACATCGGCGGCTACATGCTTCGCTCGAGGCTGACCAGCGCCTCGAACGAGGTCACGCTCGCGGTGGGCAGCTACATGCAGGACTCGACCGTGATTGCCGCCACGGGGATCTCGGCGGATGTCTCCGGCAACGTCACGAATTGCAGCTTCACGTCTCCCGAGAGCGAGGTCTCTGTGGACGTCGGCGGGAACGTGACGAATTCCGAGTTCATCTCGGCCTCCAGCGACGTCACCGTGGACGTGGGCGGCAACTTCGCTCAGTCGGTCATCATGGCCGACGACACGTCGAGCCTGGCGGTCGGGGGCTCCGTTTCCGGCTCCATCAACATCATGGATGGCAGCATGCGCCTGACGGCGGGCGGCTCGATCCTGGCGGGCACCACGATCATCACCGCAAGCAACCTGACGCTCTCGGTCGGCGGCAGCATGAACGGCTCTCTCCTGGCCGGCAGCGGTCTGGATCTCATGGTGACCGGGAGCATCGGCAGCGGCGCCGTCATTCAGGCCGGTCACGTGGTGGACCTGAATGCCGACAACGTCGGTTTCAGTGTCGGCGGCACCCTCGGTGGCCGGATCGAGGTGTTCGGCAATTTCAACACGGGCACCGGCGCCGCGGCCACGGTCGTGGGCGGGTCGGTCCTGGCGGGGACGAAGATCGACATCGGCGGGACCCTGGGCGGCGTCACGTCGGCGGGCGAACTGGATTTCGGCGCGATGCTGGGCGAGCTCGACATCGGCCACACCATCGCCTCCAACCTGCACTTCGCGGGCAACGTCACGCAGATCGTAATCGGCGGGCCGATGATGTCCGACATCACGGCCACCGGCAGGGTGGCCTTCCTGACGTCGGGCAGCCTGTACATCCCCGTGACCGCGACGACCGGCAACTTCCAGGACGGCGCTGGGACCACGACTTTCTCGCTGACGGCCGGGTCGCTGGGCATCGTGGGTCCGCAGAAGACGGTGGCGCCGCCGGCGGCGGCCCCGTTCAGTGTCCTCGACTTGTCGGCAGCCACGCCCGCGCCGGCCAGCGCCAGGTTCACCGACCCCGATGGCGACGTGATCACCATCTATCTGACCGGCACGGCGGGCTCGGTGTCGTTCGTCTCGGTCGAAGTGACGGTCAACGGCCTGGTCGATAATGGCGAGAACCTTCTGTCGGCCACGATCACGGGGGCCAGCGCCGATTTCGTGATGACCTTCTCGGTCAATTCCGGCGGCGTGGGGGCCGATGGCAACGTCCAACTGGGCGACATCACGTCGGACCGCGCGATCCGCGGTATCTACACCGTGGCGGATACGACCGGTGGCGCGGTGCCGGCGAGCCTGTTCGAGCTGCGCAGCTTCAGCGGTCCGGGCTTCACGACGAGCGGCGGCCTGAGCGTCGACCAGATAGACGGGAATCTTCCGGGCACGGCGCTGGCGCTGACGCAGGGCGTGCAGGCCGGGCAGACGATCTTCGTGGATGGCACCCTGGCGGGCAACGTCTCCCTCGGCCGCTGGGGTCTGGCGGGCACGATCGATGTGGACGGGACCGTGGGCGGGGGTGCGTGGACGCTCGGGCCGGTGGTGAATTCGGGGTTCCTGGCGGTGGATGGCAACATTGGAGCCTTTGCGACGGCCACCGGGGCGTTCTCGGGCCTTGCTGCCATTAGCGGTACCGTTTTTGGCACGTGGACGATGGGGAGCATCGCCGGAACCGGCAGCCTGGGGGCGGGGCAGTGGAATGACCTCCAGGTGGCGGGCAACGTTGATGGCACGGTCTTCGCCGGCAACAGCGATATCACACTGACCACCGGCGGGTCGCTGAACGCCACCTCCCGCGTGATCTCAGGGGTCGACACCAGCCTGACGATCGGCGGCAGCGTGCAGTCCGGCGCGATTATCATGGGCGGGAGCACTATCCACGGTTCGGTCCGGCAGAATTTCTCGGGCCGCACAAGCACCGAGGGCTCGCAGACGCTGGCCGTGGGTGGCAGCGTGATCGGTGCGGGGCTCTTTGCGGAGGGTAATCTCAGCCTGACGACGAACGGGTCGATCACCAATTCGAAACTTGAGTCCTCCGACGCTTTCTCGGTATCAGTCGCCGGCTCGGTGACCGGCTCAACCTTGTCCACCGCTTGGAGCGAAATGATCCTTTCCGTGGGCGGCAACATCGCGTCGTCCACCATCATCACCGGGGAATACGGCGCGGAGGTGGATGTCAACGGCAGCGTGACCAACTCGGTCTTCGAGCTCGGCTACAGCAGCGGCAGCACGCTTAGTATCGGGGGCAGCATCACCGGCACCCGTATCGACTCGTATTATAATATTTCCGCCGACGTGGGCGGGAGTATCACCAACTCGTCGGTCGTCAGCGTGTACTATGATGTGACGCTGGACGTCGGCGGGCAGGTCACGAACTCGCAGATCGAATCGGCCAGCGACATCAGCCTGACGGTCATGGGCAGTATGACCGGCTCGCGGGTGTTCGGCGATGAGGGCGGCACGGAGGAGGTGGGCATCGGCGGCAGCCTGACCAACTCGAAGATCGTGGGCGGGTCGAACGACATTTCCGTGAATGTCGGCGGCAGCGTGACCGGGTCGTGGCTCTCCGCCAACTATAGTGCCAACCTCACGGTCACCGTGGCCGGCCAGATGTCGAATTCGTCGGTCTTCGCCAGCGACAAGATTGATATGGCTGTGGTTACCGGAGGCGTGACCAATACCCCGATCGTGAATGTGGGTAACGAGATCACCCTGACCACCGGCGGCTCGGTGACGAACTGCGAAATCCTGTGCCCGACCGACGACGTGACGGCCGCCATTGGCGGCAGCTTCACGCAGTCGGTCCTCGTCGCCGACGAGACTTCGTCGGTGACCATCGGCGGCAGCGTTTCCGGCACCCTCATGACGTTTGATGGAAGCCTGTCGGTGACCGCCGGCGGCGCGGTGCTGGCCGGCAGCACGGTGTACTCGAACTCGACGCTGCAACTGGCGGCGGCTTCGCTGGCCGTCGTCGCGCAGGGCGGTACGGTGGACCTCGCGATCGCCGGCAATGTGGCCGCCGGCGGCGGCCTGATGGCCAACGTCGTGGCTGACTCGAATGGGGACTTTACTGGGTTCTTCGTGGGCGGCACCTTCGCGGGCCGGATGAACGTGTCCAACACGTTCAACACGGGCGCCGGAGCGACGGCGACCCTGATGGGCGGCGCCATTCAGACCGGGGCGAAGCTCAACATCGTGGGCGCGGTGGGCGCCGGGGCGCCGGTGTCGTCGGCTACGCAGTACGTCTTCCAAGGCGCCATCCTGGGCGAGTTCGACATGCTGGGCGACCTGGGCGTCAACCTGCTGGCCATCGGCCCGGTGGCGCAGGTGTCCATCGGCGGCTCGGTGAAGGCGGGCATCCTTTCGGGCGGCAAGATCACGGCGCTGACCACGGGNNAGCTTCGGGACGGTCCGCCCCAGGACTGCGGGCTAGGCCCCTTTTCGGTAGGCGGTACGACTTGACGGGTTTTTCCCACGGCCCTGCCGGCCATAAAGTCGGCAGGGCCGATGGCTGCCCGGCTTGTGGCGATTCCTACCGATACGGGTGTATAAACTTTACCGCGGGTGGCAGCCGCCGCGGCGGCCGCCTTTGCGTGGCCGTGCTTGCGTCGGTGGGGCGCACGGCCACCCAACATCGCCCGCCACGGCGGGTAAACAGTGGCCGTGCCACCCGGCACCGTAACTGAGCCGGAATCATTTTTGACCTGGCCCGCCGCCGGGCTATACTGACGCTCGGACCGCAGGCCCCCGGCAGGCGCGGTGCAGAGGGTTGCCGTCCAAGGGGCCTGATCGCTCGCGGGGCTCGAGGCCCAGGAGGCAACGGTGGCCATCGCCGATATCTTCAACGAAGCCGTGGCCCATCACCAGGCGGGGCGCCTGCCCGCCGCCGAGGCGCTCTACCTCGAAATCCTCAAGGCCCAGCCCAACCACGCCGACGCCCTTCATCTCCTGGGCGTCATCGAGCACCAGCGCGGCCGCAACGAGCAGGCGATCGAGCTTATCCGCCGCGCCATCGCGCTGGGCCCTGGCAATGCCGCGTATTACTCGAACCTGGCGGTGGCGCTGCGTGGTCTGAAACGCCTGCCCGAGGCCGTCACCCAGCTTGAGCAGGCCGTGAAGCTGGCCCCCGACTATGCCGCCGCCCACAAGAACCTTGCCGTGACCTTGAGCGAGCTGGGCCGCATCGCCGACGCCGTGCTTGAGTGGCATCGGGCGGTGGACCTCAACCCAAAGGACGGCGGGGCATTCAAGGGCCTGGGCGCATCGCTTATGAGGCTGGGTCGATGCGACGAGGCGGCGGTGGTGTTCGCCCGGGCCGTGGCCCTGAGGGCCGATGACCCCGAGGCCCTCAACAACCTGGGCGCCGCCTTCAACGACCTTCATCGCCCCGCCGAGGCCGAGAAGCACCTTGGCCGCGCCCTGGAACTCAGCCCGAACAACGCCGAAGTACACAATAACCTGGGCCTGGCGCTTGGGGCACTGGGCCGGAAGGCCGAGGCCATCGAGCACCTGCGCCGGGCCGTGGAACTCTCGCCCGGTTTCGCCCTGGCCTTCAACAACCTCGGCGTTGCCCTGAAGGACTCGGGCAACCTCGCCGAGGCGCTGGTCGCGCTCCAGCAGGCCCTCAAGATCGACCCCCGGCATGTGGCCGCCCACAATAACCTGGGCGACGTGCTGAACTCGCTGGCCCGCTATGACGAGGCCCTGAGGTTCCTGAACCGTGCCCTGGAGCTGGACCCGAACTGCTTCGAGGCTCTCAACAACCTTGGCGTGACCCTGAGCAATCTGGATCGGCCCGCCGAGGCCGCCCGTTATCTCGAGCGGTCGCTTCAGCTTAATCCGCGCTATCTGCCGGCCCACGTGAACCTGGGTAACGCCCTGGTGGCCGAGGGCCATATCGAGGAAGGGACAACACACTATCTGCGGGCGATCGAACTCGACCCCAACGGCATCGGGGCGTACTACGCCCTGGCGTCGAACAGCCGCTACAAGTTCACCGCGGACCAGGTGGCCCACGTGGAGTCACTCCTGGCCACCGCCCGGTCCGCCGACGATCGCATGTTGCTCGAGTTCGCCCTGGGCCTGGTGCTCGACAAGGCCGGCCGCTACGACCAGGCGTTCGCGTATTGCCGCGAGGCCAACGACCTGAAGAAGGCCGCCTACCGTAAACAGGGGATCGCGTTCAACCCCGAGGCGCACGGGGCGCTCGTCGAGCGGATCGTCTCGACCTTTACGCCCGAGTTTTTCAAGCGGACGGTCGCCTGGGGCGACGACTCCGAGGTGCCCGTGTTCATCGTCGGCATGCCGCGGAGCAGCACCACGCTGGTCGAGCAGATCGTTTCGAGCCATCCCGCGGTCTTCGGGGCGGGCGAGCTTGCCGATATCGAGCTGATGGCGGCCGACCTGCCGAAGACGCTCGGCACGACGTCGCGGTATCCCGAGTGCCTGGCGGGGGCCGCGCCCGAGGCGATCCGGAAGCTTGCCGAGGGCCACCTGCGGCACCTGCGGGAACTGGGCGGCGAGGCCGCGCGGGTCGTCGACAAGATGACCGTCAACTTCGTTCACCTGGGCCTGATTGCGACGCTCTTTCCCCGGGCCCGCGTCATCCACTGCATCCGCGACCCGCGCGACATTTGCGTATCGTGTTACTTCCATAATTTTGCCCGGGCGGGCCTCGCCTTCACGTTCGACCTCGAGCACCTGGGGGTCTTTTACGCCCAGTATGAGCGCCTCATGGCGCACTGGCACCGGGTGCTGCCGCTGCAGATCCTCGATGTGCCCTACGAGCAGCTCGTGGGCGACCAGGAGGGCTTCACGCGCAAGATGATCGAGTTCTGCGGCCTCCCGTGGGATCCGCGCTGCATGGCCTTCGAGAAGAATCCGCGGCCGGTCAAGACCGCCAGCGCCCTGCAGGTGCGACAGCCGATGTACAAGACGTCGCTGGCCCGGTGGAAGCATTTTGAGAAGCACCTCGCGCCCTTCATGAACCGGCTGAACGCCGGCGGAGGGCAGGGGGCCGGCTGACCCTTGTCGGGAGAAACGGCGTGGCCATTGCGGACCTTTTCAGGCAGGCCAGTGAGCATCACCAGGCGGGCCGTCTGCCGGCGGCCGAGGCGCTCTACCTCCAGATTCTCCAGAGCCAGCCCGAGCACGCCGATGCGCTGCACCTCCTTGGCGTCGTCACGCATCAGCGTGGCGACCAGCCGAAGGCCGTCGAGCTGATCCGCCGCGCGATCGCCCTGAACGGCAAGGAGCCCACCTACCGGTCCAACCTCGCGGTCGCCCTGCGTGCCATGAACCGCGTGGACGAGGCCGTCGCCGAGTTGCAGGAGGCCGTGCGGATGGACCCGAATTACGCCGCCGGCCACAAGAACCTCGGCATCATGCTGGGCCAGATGGGCCGGCACCGGCTTGCCGCGCGCCACTTGCAGCGGGCGCTGGAACTGGTTCCGCGCGATCAGGGCACGGCCAAGAGCCTGGGCGTGGCGCTCATCAACCAGGGGCGGCACGAGGAAGCGGTCGAGGCCTTCGCACGGGCCGTCCAACTGAAGCCGGATGACCCCGAGGCGGAGAACAACCTGGGCGTCGCCCTCAAGGATATCGGGCGGTTCGACGTTGCGGCGGCGCACCTTCGGAAGGCCATTGAGCTTCGCCCCGACTTCGTCGAGGCCCATAACAACCTGGGCACCGTGTTCTCACTCCAGCGCAAGCTCGACGAGGCCGCCGCGTGTTATCGCGAGGCCCTCCGCATCAAGCCCGATTACACCGATGCGCTGCACAACCTGGGCGTGACCCTGCGGGATCTCGGCCAGGTCGAGGACGGCCTCGAGTACCTGTGGAAGGCGCTCAAGAATTCGCCGGGCGATGCGGAAACCCGCAACAACATCGGGGCGGCCCTCCAGGCCCAGGGGAATTTCGCCGAGGCCATGACGCAGTACGAGCAGGCCCTCCGCATCAAGCCCGATCACGTCTGGGCGCGGTTCAACCGCTCGACGGTCCTCCTGACCACCGGCGACTTCGAGCACGGATGGCTCGAATACGAGTGGCGGCTGAAACGCCCCGGCTTCCAGGTCCGCCAGTTCGGCCGCCCGCTGTGGGACGGTACGTCCGACCCGAAGCAGACCCTCCTCCTTTATACCGAGCAGGGGCTCGGCGACACGCTCCAGTTCATTCGCTACGCCAGCCTCGCCCGGCAGCGGGTCGGCCGCGTCGTTGTCGAGTGCCAGGACCTCCTGCTGCCTATCCTGGCCCGTTGCAAGGACATCGACCAGATCGTGCCGAGGGGCGCCGCCCTGCCGCCGTTCGACTGCCACGCGCCGCTGATGAGTCTGCCGGGCATCCTTGGCGGGAAGGACGGCGCCATCCCGGCCGACGTGCCCTACGTCTTCCCCGATCCCGCGCTGGTCGAACACTGGCGCGAGCGGTTGCGCACCATCGACGGGTTCAAGGTGGGCATCAACTGGCAGGGCAATCCGCAGTTCACGCGCGACCATCACCGTTCGATGCCGCTGGCCCATTTCGCCCCGTTGGCCGAGGTGCCCGGCGTGCGTCTGATCAGCCTCCAGTGGGGGCCGGGGCGCGAGCAGTTGACCGACGGGTCCGTCCGCTTCCCCATCGCCGATTTCGGCGACGACCTTGACAAGGCCGCCGGGGCGTTCATGGACCGCGCCGCGATCATGCAGGGCCTTGACCTCGTGATTACGTCGGATACGGCCGTCGCCCACCTCGCCGGGGCGCTGGCCGTCCCCGTGTGGGTTGCCCTTTCGGCCTCGCCCGACTGGCGCTACCACCTGGACGGCGAGAAGTGCCTCTGGTACCCGTCGATGCGCCTGTTCCGGCAACCGCGGCTGCGCGACTGGGACTCGGTCTTCCGCCGCATCGCCGAGCGCCTGCGCGAAACGGCCGGCGGCACGGCGGCGCGGCTCTAATCGGCATACCCGTGAACGGTGGATGCCAGCCGGCGGCTGTGGTTCTCGCGGAAGGCCCCCGCCTCCTCGCTACAGAGCCGGAAGAAGGCGGCCCAATCGGCCCGCGACACCGGCGCCCGCTCCGTCCTGAGGAACGCCTGCAGCCACACGAGGCCCAGGAAGCTCAGCTTACCCTCCCAGGACGGCGGCATGTGTGCCCCGAGCCAGGCCGCGGCGCGGGGAAATCGCTGGGCGAGGTCCAGCGGGCGCGGCGTGCTGAAGTCCAGCTCACACGTCCACTCGTCCTCGGCGGCCGCGAACAGCGCCGCGGGCGCGAATTGCCCGCGCCACGGCGGGAACCGGAGCACCGCCGAGGCGAAGCACGCATCGAGGATCGCCACGCGGTTCGGATGGACCGGGACGCGCGCCTCTTGGAGCAGCCGCCCCCACGAAACGGGCGGGCCGCCCTGCGTGAACTCCCACGCGCCAGCGGCATCCTGGCGCGAGCCCAGGTACACGATCGAAAGGTCGGCCGACGGCGGGCCGGGCAAGTCGGAGAGGCCGCGCGAAACCTCCTCCGCCGACGGATCGGTCAGCCGCCGCCGGACCTCCAGCGACGGATACCATGCGGCCAGCGTCTTCTCGATGACAAGGCTTGTGGCCTGCCAGCCGTCGAGCCGCCGCCCGCCGGCATAGCCCGCGTTGACGAAGCCATCGTAGGTCACGCGGAGCGTCGCGGGGGCGGGCAGGGGAGGGTGATCTTCAAGCGCGAGCGCCGGTGCCCGGACACACCCCGATCCCAGGGTGGCCGCGAGCAGCATGAGGTTCAGGGTGAGGCGGTTCAATCGGGCGCCCATTCTACCGCGGTCCGTCCGTCCATATTGTTCTTGTGGGTGCCATGCTTTCGCCCGCCGCGGCGGGAAAGCATGGTCGTTCGCGCCTAGAGCAATTCACGCGTGCCCGTAGCCCTATGCGCGGCGGGTCTTCCGACCCGCCGCGTTCCCGGCAGCCGCGTCGCGCGACTGAAACGCGGTGGGTCGGGAGACCCACCGCGCAGCGTCAGCTACAGCCGCGCGTGAAATGCTCTAGTGGAAGTGCGGCGGCGGTGGCGGCGCTGGCGGTAGCATGGGCTGACGATTGAGTTCCCTGGCGGCTTCGGCCGACGGCGGCTGCGATTTGACCGCGTCGTTTTGGGCCTTTTCCTGCTTCAGGGAATCCAGTTTGGTTCGCTCGAGATTGATGTCCCGATCCGTCTGGACAATGGAATCGTAAACCTGCTGGCGTTCCGTTCGGATATTGCGCTGCTGCCAGGTCCAGCTATCGAGCTTATTCTCATCCAATCCGTTCAATTTCTGATCGAGTTGGCGGAAGCTCTCCCAGCGGCGCTCCTGGTCCGCCTGCAGCGTCTTGATCAGGTTTTCCGAACCCGCGATGCGATCCTCGATGGTCTGCACGGGCGCCTTCCGCGGCTGTGTGAGCGGCGGCGGCTGATCCTGGCGATAGGCATTCGAGCCGCAACCGCTGCCGATGGCCAGCACGATCAGCCCGGCGAGGCCGAGCAACCAACCGGCGCCCCGGGCCGCCGGTGAAAGAGGACGATGGATCTCCATAGGGCATTCCTTTCAGCGCGATCGGTGCGCCCGCCCCCACGGCCCTGAACAGAACGAGGCACGGGACGTACCCGGCCCCGCGCCCGCCTAGCGCGGCGTCAACATTGTTTTTGTGGGTGCCATGCTTTCGCACCGTTGCGAAAGCATGGTCGTTCGAGGCCCNNGCTTTCGCAACGGCGCGAAAGCAGGGCACCCCGCACGCACAGTTTCAATATTGACGATCCACTAGCGCGGCTCAATGCGCGGCGGCACGGGCGGCGGCATGGGCGGACGAGTGATGTCCCTGGCGGCTTCGGTCGCCGGCGCGATCCGCGGCTGCGGTTTGGCCGCGTCGTTCTGGGTCTTTTCCTGCGTCAGGGAATCCAGTCGGGTGCGCTCGTCACGGATGTCCCGATCCTTCTGGATGATAGAGTCGTGAACCGACTGGCGTTGCGCTGCGACGTCGCGCTGCTGCTGTGTCCAGCTATCGAGGTTATTTATATCCAACCCATTCAATTGCTGATCGAGCCGGCGGAAGTCCGTCCAGAGGCGATCCTGGTCCGCCTGCAGCGTCTTGATCTTGGTTTCCGAATCCGCGATGCGATTCTCGACGGGCGCCTTACGCGCCGGTACGGGCGTCGGGGCCGCTTGATATCCCCATCCTTCCCCGCAACCGCCTCCGATGGCCAGCACGACCAGCCCGGCGAGGCCGAGCAACCACGCGGCGGCCCGGGCCGCCGGTGAAAGAGGACGACGGAGTTCCATGTCGCGTTCCTTTCCGTGCGATCGGTGCGCCCGCCGGGGCGGACCTGAACAGAATGAGGCACAGGACGTACCCGGCCCCGCGCCTCGCGTCGTGTCCGGCCGGTGCCCTAGAAGGCGACCGACATGCCCACGTTCACCTGGTGATCTTCAAACGCCTGGTTGCCGACCTGGGCGCAATACCCCGTGTACAGTTCAACCTTCTCGGTCAGGCGATAACGGAACTTGGCGCCCAGGGTGAACCAGCAGCTATCAATGTCGCCGTGCGGCAGGTCGACGGGATGGTTGCCCACCACCTTGTTCCAGTCAAAGATGCCCGTCAGCACGCACTTCTCGTTCAGGGCGTAGTTGAAACGGTTCATGAGCACGAGGGTCGCGTCGCGCGAGGTGTCGCTGGGAATCGGCGCGCTATAGTCGTAGTCCTGGAACCGGAAGATGCAACTCAGCGTGGTATAGAACGAGAACGGCCCCTTCTCGTAGCCGGCGATGCCGATGTACGGCGTCACGGCAAACGAGTCGATGTCGGTCGTGGTGCGCATGCCGGGGACGCGCATGCGCAGGTCCGCCCCGCCGAAGGTCAGCGTCGTGCCGGCGTAAAGGAGGTCCCAGTTCTTCGCGAAGAAGAACGTGGCGTTGTTCGAGTCCATCGTGGTATTGGTGTGGCCCGCGCCGTTGCCGCTCGCATACGTGTGGTTGAACATGGCGCCGACCACCACGTCGTAGACCGTCTGGAACGTCATGCCGACGGTGCCCGCGTGAAGGTTGCTGTCGAGTCCGTTCAGGCGGCGGTCGCGGTTGCTGTCGTAGCCGTATTCGACGAACGGCGTGAAATGGCGGAACCACAGGTTGGCTTCCGGCGCCTTCGGTGCGCCTGCCGCCGCCGGGACCTCGGGGGCTCCCGGAGCGCCCGTCGCCGGGACCTCGGGGGCTCCCGGAGCGCCCGCCGCGGCCGCCGCGTGGTTGAGTTTATAGTCCATGCGGAAATCGAGGAACTTGTCGATCGAAAGCAGCGTCTGTTGCCGCGATTCGCCGGCGGGGTTACTGGCATCGCGGAACTGGGCGATGGCCTCGCCCTCGCCAAACTGGGCCCACGCCGCCGAGGTCATAAGGAGACACGCCACACAGGCTACAGCGGCAGCGCGAATGATCATCTTCGGTGTCCTTTCACGCAGAGACTGGTTTCCTCGCGACCCAGTATATTCCACCAGATGGCGTCCGCCAAGGCAAGCAATTCCCCGTGGGAAGCCGCGTTTTCCGGCGTTCCTTGCTCCCGTCGCCCCCCTTAGAATCGGCGATCTGCCGCGCCTTTCTGTGAGGAAACCGGAGGTGCATCCAACAAAACAGTACTACAGCGCCACTTGGCCTTTGCCCGCCGCGGCGGGGCGACCGCGCTAGCGGAGCCGCGTTGGCGCGGTCGAATACACGATCTGCGCGGTGAGTACGGAGACCCGCCGCGCTAAGTGGCGCTGTAGTACTCGACGGGCGTTAACCCGGCTGCGCGACTACTCGGGCCGCTTCAGCCCGCTGATGTCGATCACCGACATCGTGTAGGGCTTGTCGAATTTCGTATTCTTCAGGCCCGGGAAGGGCATGTCGAAGTTCGAGATGAACAACAGGTTGCCGCGGATGTTGGGCTCGCACGGCTGGTCCAGCAGGCCGTCGGCCCCGTTGGTATCGTCGTTCTCCCATAGCTTCGTGAGCTTGCCCTCGGGCAGCCAGATGACGTTGATGGCGTTCTTCTCCGAGTCGGCCACAAAGATGCAGTTCCGCTGCTTGTCGTAGAAGATGCCGTCGCAGCAGGTCCAGCGGCCGTCGCACACGAACACGCCGGACCACTTCTTGGTGCCGTCCGGGTTGAAGGTGGCCTTGTAAAGCGTGCCGTCGCCGAAGTTGCCGGCGTAGAGGTTGCCCTCGGCGTCGAAGGTCATGCCGTCGGCCCCGGCCCAGTCGTTGCGCAGCCAGATGGGCTTGGCGTGCATCTCCATGAAGAAGTGCGGGTCCTTCTCATACTGGCTCTTCGGGAGGAGCTTCACGACGCCCTTGGCCATCTCGTCCATGCTGATGCGATACACGCCGGTCAGGCCGGGCCGGTCGGCGAGATCAAAGAACGTGTCGGTCACGAACAGATCGTTGCCGCGGAACATGACCGCGTTCGAGAGCTTGAAGCCTTCGGCCGCCACCTCGGTCCGCACGGCCTTGCCGTCCTTCATGATGACGCGGATGACGCGCGACTTGTGGTCCTTGTTGTAGAAGTACTGGTTATCGGCGACGTAAAGGTTGCCGTCGGGGCCGAAGTCCATGCCCATCGGGCAGGCGTAGCCGGTCTCCGGATGCTTGGGCATGTCGCAGACCTTCACGAGCTTGTTGTCGGTGGTGATCTTGCCGATCACGCCGGCATACTCGGGCATCATGTAGTTCGGGAAGGCCACGTACATCTCATTCGTCCTGGGATCCAGCCGCATGCCGTCGGGCTGGTGCATGTCCGGCGGGCACTCGACGAGGAGCTTCGGGCGGAACTGCGGGTCGCCCCAGGTCTTCACCTCCTGGCTGCCACACCCTGTCGCCAGAAGGCCGCCCATCACCAACGCCAGCACCGAGAGTCCGCCGAGTCCCCTACGCGTCCGAGTTGCCATGTGTCACCCTTTCCTTGATATGATCCGGGTACGCTTGCCACAAGACAAAGAGTGTAACGCAAAGCGGGCGTGATGCAAAAGAAAGATTGTGATGGAGCCGACACAAAATGGCCAACGCTTTTTCCGCCCGGCGTTCGTAAAAGCAGAGGGAAACTCGGCGGTGATTCGAGGGTTATAATGGATGATCGTTGAATTGCCCGTCCGGCGCTCGCGCCGCTGGTATCCGAGCGCCGGCAGGAAATCCTGAACGGAGGGGCCGCCGGCGTGCGCACTCGAATTGCCTTCTTGCTTGGCCTCATGGGACTTGTGCTGGCGGCCGCCGCGACGGCTTCGGCCGAGAATGCCCCCGGCATCGTCAAAAAGGGCACGTGGCTGGAAACGGTCCTGGCCAACCACGAGGCGGTCACGGGCCGCGAAGAGCAGCAGTCGAAGCGCCCGCGCCTTAAACGTGACGCGCAGGTCCCCGCGCTCTGGCAGTTGACCGAGGAGACTTCCCCCGATGCGCTCTCCTTCCGCCTGGCCCAGATCGAAGAACGCGCCGGCATCTGGAAGGACGACTGGAAGACGAACGACTGGCCGGCGCTGGCCGAGCGCTACGCCCGGTCCAGCGGCAAGCTGACCGCGAAGGCCCGCGAGTTGGCGAAGACCTGCAAGAGCCTTGACGATCTCAAGCGCGTCCGCGACCTCTTTTACGTGCAGTACGCCGAGAGCCGCATCGCCTTCGCCGAAGAAACGCTCGCCTACGTCGAGCGGGCGGCTGCGCGGCCGGAACTGGCGGCCAGGCTGAAGGCGCTCCGGGCCGAGCTTCCCGCGGCGGAGCAAGGCAATGCTTCCGGCGAGGCCCTGTACGCCAAGGCGTGCGACCTGCGGCGCGAGATCATCCTTTCGCATCCGCTCCTCGACTTCCCCAAGCTCTTGATCAACAAGCGCACCGACCACCTGCCCGAGCACATGTGCGACCAGTACCTCGGGCGGCACTCGCAGCCCGCCCCCGGCCTGGTGGTGCTCGAGAACTGGAAGGGCCAGGCCAAGGAGACGGTTCTGCTCGAGGGCAAGCTGCCCAGGGGCGCGGCGCTTCAGCCGGACCTCTCGTACGACGGCGGGCGCGTGCTCTTCGCCTACGCCGACCATTCCGTCCAGAAGGACAGCCGCCTGCGCGGCTACTACATCTATGAATATGAGTTCGCGACGGGCAAGGTCCGGCAGATTACCGGCACCGACCGCGACCCCATGCAGGGCCGCGACGGGCGCGAGACGGTCCTCATCGAGGACACCGCCCCGTGCTACCTGCCCGACGGCGGGTTCGCGTTCATCTCCACGCGGAGCCAGCAGTTCGGCCGCTGCCACGGCGGGCGGTACGTGCCCTCGTACACGCTCTTTCGGGCCGAAACCGACGGCACGCGCATCGAGCCGCTGTCGCTGAACGAGTCGAACGAATGGGCGCCGCACGTTCTCAACGATGGGTCCCTCGCGTACTGCCGGTGGGACTATGTCGATCGCCACGACGTGCAGTTCCAAAGCCTCTGGACGATGCGCCCCGATGGCACGCAGACCGCGCATTACTACGGCAACAATTCGCCCGCGCCGTGCCTGATCAGCGAGCCGCAGCCGATCCCCGGCGGCAACAAGACGGTGTGCACGTGCGGCGCCCACCATGGGCAGACCCTGGGCACGCTCGTCGTGGTGGACCCCAACAAGGGCCAGGATAGCGGCGAGCCGCTGACCTGGATCACGCCCGAGTTGGGGTTCCCGGAGTCGGGCGTTCCGGCGGGCATCACGAAGGCCCGCATGCCTCCGCCCGAGGACGCGCACGGCGGCCGCGCCTCCACCGCCTGGCCCCTCAGCGAGGACCTCTTTCTTTGCAGCTACCAGCATGGGGCGGAGCACGCGATTTACCTGATCGACACGCTGGGCGGGCGCGAGCTCATCTACGCCGACCCCAAGGTTCCGTGCTTCGATCCGATGCCGCTGCGCCCGCGGCCGCAACCGCCGATTATCCCGTCGGTCGTTGCCGAGAAGCCCGACCAGAAGACGGGTTTCTTCTTCGTGCAGAACGTGTACGAGAGCACGCAGCCGATCCCGCCCGGCACGATCAAGGCGATGCGCATCAACGAGATCATCAGCCAGCCCACGAACCAGGCCCCCGGGCGCAGTTATGTGCATAACGAGGTCGTGAAGAGGATCCTGGGCACCGTGCCGGTCAACGAGGACGGCTCGGTGGCCTTCGAGGCGCCGGCCCGGACGCCGGTGCAGCTCCAGCTTCTCGACGCCAACGGCATGGCCGTGATGACGATGCGGAGCCTCGTGTACGTTCAGCCGGGCGAGAAGGCCGCGTGCGTCGGCTGCCACGAGCCGCGCCAGAACGCCCCGCCGGCCGCTGCGCCTCGCCACATGACCTTCCTCAAGATCGCGCCGCCCGTCGGGCCGCGGTACGACGGCGGCTTCAGCTACGTGCGGACCGTGCAGCCGGTGCTTGACCGGTACTGCATCCGCTGCCACGGTGCCGGCGACGCCCCGCGCGGCCTCGACCTCACGGGTGCATTCTTCAAGCTGGGCAAGGACGGCAAGCGACTCGACCGCGGCGAGATGTCGTACTTCAGCGCCTCGTACGAGTCGTTCTTCAGCGTCTCGGGCCTGATCAAGGTGGCCCAGCGCAACTCGCAGACGATTTACTCCAAGCCCATGGATTACTTCGCCAACGCGGGCCGGCTGGGGAAGATGCTCCTCGATGGGCACCCCGACAAGGCCGGCGCGAAGCGCGTGCAACTCGACCGCGATAGCTTCCAGCGGATCGTCGACTGGCTGGACCTGAACGCGCAATTCTTCGGCGATTACTCGTTCAATCGCATGGAGCTCCAGACGGCGCGCGGCGATGGCGAGAAGGCCCTGCGCGCCGCGATCGAAAAGCGATTCGGCGCCGACCTGGCCCGGCAGCCGTTCGCGGCCCTCGTCAATGTGGCGAACGTGCCCGAGAGCCGCATCCTCATGGCGCCGCTTCCCGCTGCAGCGGGCGGATGGGGGCAGATTGCGGCGGGCGCCTTCGCCGGCCGCGACGACCCGGCCTACAAAGAGATGTGCCAGCTTGTGGCGGCCTCGATCACGCCGCTTGCGACGCATGACATCGCCGGCACCTGCGGGCGCGACGACCGTTGCATGTGCGGCGACTGCTGGGTCCGCAAGGCCATGGACGCCCGCCGCCAGCGCCTGGCCGAGAAGCCGGCCGACCCCGCGCCCGGTCAGCCCGTCGCCAGCCGATAGCCGCGGCATGGGCAACCGCACCGTGCACGGCGGGTGGCATCCGTAACTGGGTGTTACGCATGATTCGCCATTTTTCTCGCGCCGCCGCTCCGGGCGCGGTATCCTGAAATAGACGGCGCACCCGGCATCCAGATGGCCGCCTTCCGCGGTCGGCAAAGGAGAAGCGTATGAAACGATTCGTCCTGGCGATGGTTTTGGCGGGCGTCACGTCGCTCGTCCTCGGCGGCGTGCTCGTTTATTCGGAGGAGAAGGCCGTGGATAAGACCAGCCCCGAGTTCCGCGCCGACTTCCTCAAGAACTTCCAGCCCCGGAGCGGCCTCAGCACGACCGCCGGCGACGCCATGTTCCTCCGGATCATGATCGAGAGCCGCAAGGCCCAGCGCGGCGTGGAGGTGGGCTCGGCCTTCGGCTTCGGCGCCATCAACATGGGCATCGGCTTCGAGCGGAACGGCGGCCACCTGTGGACGATCGACATCGACCCCGCGATGGTCAAGGCGTGCACGGCGAACCTCGAAAAGGTGGGCCTCGAGAAGACCGTGACGGCGGTGGAGGGCGACGCCGTGAAGGTTCTGGCGGCCCTCGAGGGCGAGTACGATTTCGTTTTCATCGACGCCAAGAAGGACGACTATTTCAAGTATCTCAAGGCGATTGAACCCAAGCTCAAGCCCGGCGCGGTCATCGTCGCCGACAACGTCATTAAGTCCGCCGGGGCCATGAAAGACTTCCTCGACTATCTCCAGACAAGCCCGAACTACGAGACCGTGATCATTCGCGCGTCGATGGACAAGGGCGACGGCATGTCGGTTTCATTCAAGCTGAAATAGTATTTGCTTGGCGTGATTCTCATCCGCGTGCCACGTCGAAGNNTCTTGTCCGGCCGTGCGAACGGGGTAGTGGCGCACCGCACGAGAGAAGGTAACGTGTTTTTCCCGTTACCGGCCGCCGGCTTCGGCAACTGGTAAGAGGGGGCCGCGGAGTCCTTGCGCGGCGCTCCGTACGGCTGGCTGAGAGATCGGTATGCGCATCGGCATTCAGACCTGGGGTTCCACGGGCGACATCCGCCCGATGATCGCCTTGGCGGGCGGCCTGAGCGCCGCCGGCCACGATGTGACCGTTGTGGCGACGAGCGTGGACGACCTCGATTACCGGCCGCTCGCCCGCTCGCTCGGCGTGGCGTGCACGATGGTGCCCGAGCACCCGCGGTGCGACATCCGCGGCCTGTTGCTGAAGTTCGGCGGCAGCCGCAACGAGCTCAAGCTCTTCCGCGTCCTGCTGGCGGAGATCCTGTATCCGTTCGTCGAGGAGATGCACCGCGCCGCCACGGCGCTGGTCGCCCGCTCGGACCTCGTGATCGGCCACTTCGCCGTGCATCCGCTCAAAGCGGCGGCCGCCAAGGCCCGCAAGCCGCACGTGGCGGTCTGCTACTGGCCGGGGCTCGTGCCGACGGCCGCGCGGGCGCCGTTTCCGCTGCCCAGCCTCGGCCGCACGCTCAACCGGCTGGCGTGGGGCGTGTTCAACCGGATTCTGAATCGGGGGATGCTTCGCGAACTGGCGCTGGCGTGGACGCGCGAGGGCCTCGCGCCGCCCGCGAGTGTGATCCCCGGCGCGTGGTTCTCCGATTCGCTCAATCTCCTGGCGGCCAGCCCGCTTCTGTGGCCCGCGCCGCCGGAGTGGGGCGACCTGTACCGCGTGTGCGGCGCGTTCGACATTCCGGCCGAGGCCGAGCCCGAGGCCGTGCCGCCGGCGCTCGACGAGTTCCTGGCGGCCGGCGATCCGCCCGTGTTCATGTCGTTCGGGTCGTCGCAACTCCTGGCGCCCGAGCGCGACATCGCGCTCATGCTCGAGGCCGCGCGCCTGGCCGGCGTCCGCGCGATCATCCACACGAATCTGCCCGAGCATCCGCCGGGGCCGCGCGACGGCCGCCTGTACTTCGTCGGGCGCGCGCCGCACAGGCACCTCTTCCCGCGGTGCGCCGCCATCGTGCTGCACGGCGGCGCGGGAACGACGCACGCCGTGGCGCGGTCGGGCCGGCCGGCGGTGGTGGTGGGCTTTTCGCAGGAACAGACCTCGTGGGGTGCCGAGCTCTGCCGGCTGGGCGCCGCGTGCCCGCCGCTGAGGCGCCGCACGGTGACGCCGGCACAGTTGGCCGCGCGCCTCCGCGACGTGCTCGGCTCGCCGGCCCTCCTCCGCCGCGCCGAGGAGGTGGGCCAGAAGCTGCGCCAGGAGGACGGCGTGGCCGCCGCCGTGCGGATCATCGAGGACGCCTGCCCGATCATGCTCCCGCGGGTGGCGTAAACGGTGGCCGGCGTTCAGGCGCCGTTGCCGCCGGCCCGCTCCGACGGAAAGACCGGCAGCGAGAGGTTCCAGCGGATGGCGGCCAGCCGCAGCGCCAGCGCCACGACCATGGCCACGAGGGGGGCGATGACCGGTCCGGGGACGATCGCCTCCATTCCCACGTAAACGACGGCGCCCGCGAGCGAGGCGGTCGCATAGATTTCGCGCCTGAGGATCAGCGGGACCTCGCCCGCCAGCACGTCGCGGATCATCCCGCCCGCCACGCCGGTCATGACGCCCATGATGATGCAAACGGCCGTCGGTGCCTCGGCCGCCTCGGCCCGCTGCGTGCCCAGAACGGTGAAGAACGCCAGCCCCAGCGCGTCGGCCAGGAGGAGCAGTTGGTGGGGGAGCCGCAGGTATCGCGCCGCCACGAACGTGACGATCGAGGCCGAGACGGCGACGATGACGTAGGTGGGGTCTGCGACCCAGAAGATCGGGTGGGCGCCGAGGAGCATGTCTCTCATCGTTCCGCCCCCAAGCGCGGTGGCCAGCGCCAGCACGACCACGCCGAAAAGGTCCATCTGCTTGCGCCCGGCCGCAAGCGACCCGGCGATGGCGAAGACGGCCGTGCCGAAAAGGTCAATCCAGTGGATGAACACGGCGATGAGTTCCCGCCTTTGGGTGCGCTGCCCCTCAGAATGACAAAGCTACATTACTTCTCCGGTTTCGACGGCGCCGACCACGAGAACTTCTTCGGCTGATCGGGGAAGGGCGGCATGTCGAACTTGCGGTCGACGGTCTTGCCCAGGAGAACCTTGTCGGCGAAGTCCAGCAGTGCCGCCCAGTCCTCCTCGTTCTGCGCGTGTTTGCCCTCGCGGTAGCGGAGGCCGCACTTGTCGCCCGCGCCAAGCCACTCGAAGACGACCCGCGCCGCCTGGTACGTCGCCTGCGTGCCCGTCGGGTTGGCCCAGATGTCGCCGAGGCCGTCGGTGCTGAGGAGCGCCCGCGGCGCGACCAGCGCCTTCAACTCGTGCTGGTCGATCGGCAACTGGTCGATCTTGCCAATGAACTCGCGGAACCGCGGGCAGAACCAGTACGGGAAGTTCTTGGTGATGGCCACAATGTCTTCGCACTTGGGCCCAAGGAAGCGGAACGACCCCGCCCCGCCGCAGCCCGAGCCGTTCGGCACCGTCAGGGCCACGCGGTCATCGAACGCCCCCGCCAGCAGCGCCGCCTTGCCGCCGCGCGAGTGCCCGGTCACGATGATCTTCGCCTTGTCCACGCAGTCCATCGTCAGGAGCACATCGACCGTGCGATGGAAGCCCCACGCCCACGCGGTCTCGGTAGACATGTCGCAGTCGGGGAAGAGGAGGAACGCGCCGCGGGTGCGGTCGTTTTTGTCGGGGGCGACTTCCTCGCGGTTGAACTCGACGACGACGTAGCCGCGCCCCACGGCATCCTTCAGGATCGCCTCGGGGAGTTTCCCCCAGTTCAGGTCGCCCTTGATGACGGCCGGGAAGGGGCCTTTGCCGTCGGGGATCGTGACCTCCAGGTGGTACTCGATGCTCAACGTGACGGGGCCGTGGGCGCCGCCCTCGGGGGTTATCACGACCTTGCGGTCCGTGTCGGCCGTCACCGTGACGAGGATCTGCTTCGCGGTGGCCTTGAGCGCTTCGCTATGGGTCGACGAGAGTTCCTTTGACGCGACCTTGGCCGTCGTCGGCGGGAAGTGGCCGAACATGTAGTACTGGAACTGTTCCTTGAGTTCGGCGCGGCGGCGGTTCCAGTCGTCGGCGGTCTTCACGCGCGAGCCGTCGAGCATGACGAACGGATCGGGCAGCGGTTCGGCGATGACGGGCAGTTTGTCCACGGGGGGCAGGTTCATAGCGTCTCCTCGGGCCGATGAAGCGCAACCCACGAGCGCAACGGCCAGCACGGCCAGCGCCGCGCACGCGCACGACCTCTTGGCGTATTCACGGGCCATCGTTGTGTCCTCCCCTTCAAGTGGATCAGCGGACCTGGATCGGTTTGCGGCCGGCGGGCGCCGGCGTGAAGATGTCGCCGCGTTTCAGGCCCAGGGCCTTCACCATTTCGAGGCAGTAATCGAGTTTTCCGACGTCCGTGTCGCGGCGACCGTTCGAGCCGAACGAAAACTTCACCCCCGCCTCCTTCGCCATCTTCAGGAATGTGAGCCTCGGCAGGTGGAAGCTCGAGCTGATCTCGATCGCCACGTGATACTTGACGGCGGCGTCGATGACGCGGCGCATCCGCTCGGGCGTCCAGAGGGCGTCGAATTCCGGTTGCAGCACCTCCGGCAGATACGTCGGGTTCGCCAGGATGTCGATCGGCTCGGAAATCTTGCGGACGTTGAAGTCCGTGTACCGTTCCATGAAGTCCTGCTTGTCGGTAACGTGCACCTTCTCCTTCTTCCAAAGCTCCACGCGCGAGCCGTCTTTCTCGACGAACGTCAGGGCGTCGGAAAGGACGTAGTCGAGCTGCGCGATCGCGTCCTTCGAGAAGACCGTCATCCAGTCGATGCACTCGGCCTGGACGCCCTTGTAGACGGGCTTGCCCTCGAGCATGGCGATGTACTTCTTCAGCTCCTCATCGTTCGAGAGCACCACGGGGTACTTGTTCTCCTTCGTGCCGGCGTGCTCGACGATGCCGAACTTCACCCCCTTGGCCTTCGAGACCTCCACGGCCTTGTCGATGCCGAGGACGTCAAGGTGGACGTGATAATCGACGCGCGGCACGTCGTCATCGCCGGCGGCGGGCGCAGCGGCCGGGCTTGCCGCGGGCGCGACGGCCGGGCTTGCAGCCGGCGCGACGGCCTGGCTTGCAGCCGGCGCGACGGCCTCGGCCGTGGCCCGACGCGCCAGAAGGGTGATCGCCCCGGCAGCCGCTGTGCCGGTCAGAAAGGTCCGCCTCGAAAGCTTCTTCATTCGCCGCCTCCCGTGTGGTCCGATTGCGTGTTCCCGACTTTAAGGATGCTATCTTCGGACGCGGAGGAAGTAAACGGAGAATTCGAAGTCGTAGGGTGCGTGCTTGCACGCACGCGGACAGCCGTAGGGTGGTCGCCGCGTCGAAGACCCGCCGTGGCGGGGCGACCACGCGGACAGTCGGAAGGTGCGTGCAAGCACGCACTACATTGCAATGAGGTTGCAAAGAGTCGTAGGGTGCGTGCTTGCACGCACGCGGACAGTCGTAAGGTGCGTGCAAGCACGCACCCTACTTGCCGGCGAAGAGTTCTGCTTGACAAATCCGCCCCGGCCGTCCAAAGTAGCACCGCCGCGGCCTCATTTGAGGAAGGTTGATGCCCGCATGAAAACGCTCATCGAGAGTGGTATCCTGCTGACGCCCACCGAGCGGATCGAGGGCGGCTGGCTGCTCGTCGACCGCGACCGCATCGCGGCCTTCGGGCGCGGCGTGCCTCCCGCGGCCGACCGCCGGATCGATGCCGCGGGCCGCTATGTCGCCCCCGGCTTCATCGATCTTCATGCCCAGGGTTTCCGCGGCTACGACCTGTGGGACCCGTCGGACGAGCATTTCCTTGCGGCCACGCGCCTTATGGCTTCGACGGGCGTGACGGCGGCGATGGCGTCGGTCGATGCAACCGAGGAAGTCTGCCGCGTGATGCGCCCGCGCATCGGGCGGGCCGGCGGCGGGGCGAGGATCCTGGGCCTCTACTTCGAGTCGCCGTTCATTGCCCCCGACAAGCGCGGGGCGATTCCGCTGGACCGCGTGCAGCCGGTCTCGATGGAACTGGCGCGCGGGATCCTCAAGGCGTCGGAGGGCCTCCTCGCGATGATCACGATCGCGCCCGAGCGGCCGGGGGCGCTCGACCTCGTGCGGCTGTTCCGCCGCGCGTCCGGCCCGTGCGGGCCCGTGGTGGTCGCCCTCGGCCACACCGAGGCCACCTATGACGAGGCCGTTGCGGGCCTCAACGCGGGAATGACCCACTGCACGCATCTTTATAACGCCATGCCGCCGCTCCACCACCGCGACCCAGGTGCGGTGGGGGCGCTCCTGGCGCTGCCCGAGGTCACGGTCGAGATCATCTGCGACGGCGTCCACCTGCACCCGGCGGTGATCCGCATCGCCGTGGCCTGTAAGGGCGTTGCCCGCACGTGCCTCATCACCGATTGCGTGAGCGCCGCCACGGTGCCCGTGGTCGACGGGGCGCCGCGGCTGCCCGATGGCACGCTGGCCGGCAGCGTCCTCTCGATGGACCGCGCGGTGGCGAACGTGCAGCGGTTTGGCGGCGTGAGCCTGCGCGAGGCGGTGGAGATGGCCACGCTCACGCCGGCCCGCGTGGTGGGCATGAGCGGCTCGAAAGGCTCGATCGCCCCCGGCAAGGACGCCGACATCGTCCTCTTCGACCGCGATGTGAACGTCTCGATGACGATCGTCGGCGGCGAGGTGGTGTGGGAAGGCCGATAAATCAGCTCGGTCACGCCGGGTATCGCCACTTCCGGCGTCGGGAGCGGGCCGAACTCGTACTTCGCCGGAAATGAGAATGTATTGGCGAAGGCCGACTTCGTTGTGTATATTTGCGGGTCGCATACAGGATTGTTGCACGCCGGTCATTGACCTGATACCGGGGGGGCACATCCGTGCGGCAAGAGCATGACAGCGTCAGAACGGCCGACGATTCCCCCCGTAAGGATGGTGCATACCTTACGGGGGGACTCATCGGCCGCATGAGCATGAACCGTGGACCTATCATTTTCGCCCTCGTTTGCGTTTTGGGCGTCGCCGCTTTCGTAGGCTACGTATGGCACGATCTTAGCAAGTCGCACAACCTAGCCCCCGCGCAGGCCCCTCCAAGTTCCCTAGCTGGCGGGACAGCCGCGCCGGTGCCGCCACCCGCACCGCGAGCCCCGGCACCCGTTGTTGCAGCCCCGGCCGTTGCACAAAGTTACATCTCCCCACCTACGGCCTTCGGTGATAGCCCACGCGAAATTGCCAAGCGGGTGTCGCCCTCGGTTGTTCTCCTCGTAATGGAAGACAGCAACGGCCAACCTCTCGCGATGGGCAGCGGATTCGTTATCAAGGACGGTATCGTTGCGACCAACCTTCACGTGGTCGAAGGTGCGTCGGGGGGGCACGCCAAACTTCCCGACCGCAAGGACAAGTACAACATCAGCGGAACCGTTGCCACCGACGCCGACCGGGATATCGTGCTCTTGGCAGTCGAGGGCCTCAAGGCTCCCGCACTCACGTTGGGCGACAGCAAGCAGTTGGCTGTCGGCGATGCAGTCTATGCAGTCGGCTGCCCGCGAGGCCTGGAAGGGACGTTCTCGGCGGGGATCATCAGCAGCATCCGCAAGGCCGGGGATGATTCTCTGATCCAGACCACTGCGCCTATCTCGCCGGGTAGCAGCGGCGGCCCGGTGGTCAACAGCAAAGGCGAGGTCATCGGCCTCGCGGTGGGAACGATAGAAGGTGGGCAGAACCTCAACTTTGTGATCCCCTCGGTTTTTCTATCAGCACTTATAGGTCAACAGGGGCAGGTCCGGCCCCTTGGCGCCCCGCGCCAAGGTCAAAGAACTGACGACAGGATATGGAATCGGAGGTTCGAGATTTTCCGTAAGGGCGCCGAGGGCGGCGACACCAGCGCCATGTTCTATCTCGGCATCCTTTATGCCGAAGGTCGTGGCGTGGCCAAGGATGAGCGCGAAGCGGTCAGTTGGTATCGTAAGGCCGCCCAGGGCGGGGACGCCGGCGCCATGTACTTTCTTGGCACTATGTACGCCCACGGCCGTGGCGTGGCGAAGGATGAGCGCGAAGCGGTCAGTTGGTATCGCAAGGCCGCCGAAGGCGGGCACGCCGGCGCCATGTGCCTTCTCGGCATCATGTACGGCGAAGGCTGTGGCGTGCCGAAGGATGAGCGCGAAGCGGCCAGTTGGTATCGCAAGGCCGCTGAGGGCGGCGACACCAGCGCCATGTTCTATCTCGGCATCCTTTATGCCGAAGGTCGTGGCGTGGCGAAGGATGAGCGCGAAGCGGCCAGTTGGTATCGCAAGGCCGCCGAAGGCGGGCACGCCGGAGCCATGTGCAATCTCGGCATCATGTACACCGAAGGTCGTGGCGTGCCCCAGGATCAGCGACAAGCGGTCGGTTGGTATCGCAAGGCCGCTGAGGGCGGGAGCGCCACCGCCATGTTCAGGCTCGGCTTCGTGTTATACTTCGGTTGTGGCGTGGCGAAGGATGACATTGAAGCGTACGTCTGGTTATCGACGGCTTTAGCGTTGGGCGTGGAAGATGTGCGCGAACTCCACGATTTGGTTGAGCAACGGCTGACGACACAAGCCAGGCTCATTGCGCAGGAACGGTCACGAATTCTCCTCGAGCAGATCTCACGGCGAGGGAACAAGTAAATCAAGCCCCGTCGGGAATTCGGGGGACACCAGAGGCCGGAAACCAGAAAAGGAAGGTGGGGCGTGGAAAACCATTCGAAGGTAAGGGTATACGAACTCGCTCATGAGTTCGATGTGACGACCCAGGTGGTGCTGGAAGCCTGTGTCAAGGCAGGTCTCAACGTGAAGTCGCACTCCGGCACCATCGAGGACGCGGACGTGTGGGCGGCGGTGAAGGCAGTGAAGGCGGCGGCACAGAAATGAAAGCGGAACATGGAACCCGTAAAGTCAGAAGGGGAAAAGGGGACATTCTGTTTTTCGGGGCATTCAACGTTTCCGCCAAGTGAAACACCCCTGCGGACGAAAACGTAGAATGTCCCCTTTTCCGTCCGCTCTGCGCCGAAGCGACACTGAGCCATATGTTAGCGAGACAAAGACGTGACTGACGAGGAACTCATAAATGGCCTTGAATACATCCGCAACACCATGATTGCGGTTGCGACTGGCGGGCCGCGCATCAACGACCGGAACGATGAGTATCAACGCGTGTATGCCAACGTGTGTGCGGCTCTCGCAAAGCGGGGGTACAACAATGCGCTTCCTTATGGGAGTCTCTGGGATTGGTACGGTCGTTGGAGTAGCGGCGACCTCCCAACGTACCAGTCCAGGCGTACATTTGTGTCAGAGCTAGTAATCCCACTTATCAACCGTATCAGAACTGGTAGCGTAGAGGAGCTGCAACCTACGGGGTGGCAGCGCGTCGACCGCGTTGTGGGTGAAATACGAGATCGCCTTGCTGCGGCAACCAACGAAGAGCAGTTTCAAGCGGTTGGCCTGCTTTGCCGCGAGGTCCTTATATCGCTCGCACAAGCGGTTTATCTGTCCGAGCGTCACCCGTCGCTTGGCGATACGCAGCCAAGCACAACCGACGCAAAGGGGATGTTGGAGGCATATATCGCTGCTGAGCTTTTGGGTGGAGCTAATGAAGAGGTCCGAAAACACGCGCGTTCAGCCCTCGACCTCGCGAATGCGCTTCAGCATCGTAGAACGGCTTCCTTTCGGGATGCCGCCATGTGCGTTGAGGCAACAACGACGGTCGTTAATCTTGTCGCTATAGTGGCTGGTCGTCGCGATCCACAATGATGAGATGTCTCGCTAACAAATCGCTCCACCTAACACGAGGTCCTAGCGCACCGCTCGTAGGTGAACTCAATCGCTAGAGATACTCTTTGTCGATCCGCACTTGGCCGCAATCCAGGCACCGGCACCGGCGGCGGAAACGCTGTTGCTTTGCCCCGCATCGCCGCTATTCTACCGGTAGGAGGAGAAGCCATGAAACGCCTGCCGGTCGTCCTTGCCGTTGCCGTCCTCGTCTGCGGGTATGCCGCCTGCGGCGCTGCCGCCGAGCCGGTTGACTCGCAGGCCCTCGCGGCCGAGATTCTCGCCACCGCCGAAGTCCCCGGCGGCCTCTGTGTGCACCTGGGCTGCGGCGATGGGGCGCTCACCGCGGCGCTGGTCGCCGATGGCCGGTTCCTCGTCCACGGCCTTGCGCCCGACGCCGCCACGGCCGATGCGGCTGCGCGGCTCATCCGCTCGCGCGGCCTTTACGGGCAGGCGTGCGTCGAGGCGTACCCCGGCAAGCACCTGCCTTACGCCGAGAACCTCGTCAACCTGCTTGTGGCCGACGACTTTGCACAGGCCGACGTGCCGCTGGCGGAGATCATGCGGGTTCTCGTTCCCGGCGGCGTGGCGTTCATCGGCCAGGGCGAGAAGGCCGCGAACACATCGAAGAAACTAGATGCCGCTGGGCTCAAGCAGCGCCTGGCCGATGCCGGCATCACCGGTGCCCGCGTGATCGAGCGGCACGGCGTGTGGGCCTGTTTCTCGAAGCCGCGACCGCCCGAAATGGACGACTGGGGCCACCCGCGCCACGGGCCCGACGGCAACGCCGTCTCGAACGACACCCTCGTCGGCCCGCCGCGGCGCATCCGCTGGGTGGCCGGGCCGATGCACGAGGTCAGCAACATCGTGACGGCGGGCGGCCGGTTCTTCTACGCCGGCCTCATCGCCCGCGATGCGTTCAACGGCCTCCGCCTGTGGGACGCGAAGCTCGACCCCACGCCCGTGCGGCTGGGTTTCCTGGCCACGGCCATGCGCGGCAGCGTCCTGCCCGTTGCGGTGGGCAAGCGGGTGTACGTGGTCACTGAGGGCAAGCTCCAGGCGCTCGACGCCGCCACGGGCAAGGTCGTCCAGACTTATGCCGACGCGGCGACGCCGCTCGAGATACTCTGGATCGGCGGCACGCTGGTGACGTGCGACGAGGGCAGCGCGCGTGCGCTCAACGCCGAGACCGGCAAACTCCTCTGGTCGCACGCGGCGGCCAAGCCGCTCGGGGTCGTGGCGGGCGACGGCGGCGTTTACTTCATCGGTGCTCAGGGGAAGGGCATCGCCAAGCTCGACCTGGCCTCGGGCAAACCGTTGTGGCAGCAGACCTCGTACGCGTGGGGCCCCAAGGTGCGGCGCCTGTCTTATCACAATGGGCGAGTGGTGTGCGAGGTCTCGACGCTCGCCGACGCGCGGCCCGACAACGGCATCCACGTTCTCGACGCCCGCGACGGCCGCCAGGTGTGGGAGCGCGTGTACGAGCCCGGGCAGAATCATTGGCAGCAGGGGCGGGCGCTCCAGACCGATTCCCGCCTCTGGATCCTGACCAACGGCCTGTGGGAAGGGCTCGATCCGCTCACGGGCTCCCTCGTGCAGAGCTTCAAGGCCGGGGCGAACCACTGTTTCCCGCCGCTGGCCACGACGCGGTTTCTCGTGGGCTCCGAGATGGGCTTTACCGACATGGTCACCGGCGTCGTCGATGCCAACCGCATCACCAAGCAGGCGTGCAGCCGCGACGCGGGCGTCATCCTGGCCAACGGCCTCGTCTACGCGGCCCCGAAGCACTGCTCGTGCTACCCGATGCTGAAGAGTTACTCAGCGCTCGCGCCGGCCAAGCCTTCGCCCGGCCCCGCTGCGAAGGCGCCGGAGCCGGCCGACTTCGTTGCCGAGCGCGGACCGGCCTACGGCGAGCCGGCGCCCGCGTCCGCCGCCGCTTCGTCCGCGGCCGAGTGGCCGTGCTATCGCGCCGATGCGTGGCGGAGCGCGTCGGCGGCGAGCGCGCCGGCGGGCCTCGACGTGCTCTGGACGGCCGAACTCGGCGACTGGCCGGCCGGCCCGCGCGTGCAGGACTGGAAGGAGAACGTTTACGCCCGCGGGCCTGTCACGCCGCCGGTCGTGGCCGGGGGGATGGCCTTCGTGGCCCAGCCCGACGGGCACCGCGTCGTGGCCTTCGACGCGGGCACCGGAAAGGTCCGCTGGGACTTTACGGCCAACGGACGTATCGACACGCCGCCAACCATCAACGGCGGCCTGTGTCTCTTCGGCACGCGCAGCGGCACCGTTTACGCCCTGCGCGCCGCCGACGGCAAGCTCGCGTGGCGCCTGCGGGCCGGGCCGGACGACGAGCGGATCATCTCCTTCGGCCAGCTCGAATCGCCGTGGCCCGTGCCGGGGAGCGTCCTCGTCGTGGGTGACACGGCGTACTTCGCGGCCGGCCGGCATCCGCTGGCCGACGGCGGCATCCGCCTCTTCGCCGTCGATCCGGCGCGCGGCACGGTCAAGTGGGTGAAGACGCTCGTGAGCCTTCCGATGAAGGACTACTACGGCGGCGCGGCCCTGGAGTTCGACCCGTTCGACCTTCTGGTGGCCGAGGAGAAGCGGCCGGTGGCCGGCGGCGCCACGGGTGCGGCGGACGGGCGGCCCGACTTTATTACGATGTCGCGGTGGCAGATCGACCCGGCCACCGGCGACATGGGCGTTGCCTGGGAGAGCGGCTTCGGCTATTACCGCACGGGTCCGGGCGCGGGCGGCGTTATGGCGGCGCGCAGCGTATGGACATACGGTCAGCGGATGGACTACCTTGCCTCCGGGGCGAAGCCAGGCGTCCCGGATACCGTCGGGGCGAAGCTGCGGCCGCTGGCGGCGTTCCGCGGCAGCACCCTTGCGGCAAGCACCGACGATGGCCGCCGGCTCTTCCTGCGCGAGTTCACGCCGGAGAGCGCCGCGGCGTTCAACGATAAGTGGTACAGTCAACGGCAACTGCCGAAGAAGAAGGACGCCCCCGGCGACCGCGACCGCCACGAGCGTCTGTCGCACGAGGCCAAGTGGACGGTTGACGTGTTCGACGCCGCCGAACGCGACCAGCGGATCGCCGCCGTGGTCCTCGCCGGCGACACGGTGTATGTGGCCGGAACGAAGGGGCGCCTGCTGGCCTTCGCTGCCGCCGACGGTAGGAAGCTCGCGCAGTGCGACCTGTCCGCGGCGCTCTGGGACGGCGTTGCAGCCGCCTACGGTCACCTTTTCATCTCGACGCAGAGCGGCGGCCTGGTGTGCCTCGGGAAGAAGTAGAGGGCCGCGCACCGTCCAAGAGGGTGCCATGCGTTCGCTTGCGAAAGCATGATCTGAAGATCGAGTCGGCATGCGTTTGCAGTTCGAACGACCATGCTTTCGCAACGGCGCGAAAGCATGGCACCCCCTGAAGCCAGTACAGTCACGCTAAGGCGTCCGCAGCGAGGTTACAGAGGCGTTACACTTCACCCGGCCCGGCCCCGGTATGATATCCGACGGGGTGAGGGATCGGGCAAACGATGCTTGACGAATGGCGTGGCCAGCGCCGGCGGCGATGTGAGAATGGCGAGAACCGATCTCGTCCGGCCGCGTCTATGTCAGCAGCCGTGCTGCGGGGGACCGTCACCGTGATCACGCATCTCGAAGCGCCGTCCGGATGGCCGGCGCCGAATCTCATCTCTCAACCGGACACCAGTTCCGAGGGCACACAATGACGACCTACCGAATGGGCCTTGCAGTGGCAATCCTGGCGATGGCGGCGCTGTTGTCGTCGGCTTGGGCGGCGGAGCCGGCCACGGCGGATAAGCCTGCTGCGACGGATAAGCCCGCCCCCGCGGCCAAGCCCGCGCCGGCGGCGGCCGTCGCCGAAAAACCGGCCGAGGGCCCGCCGGTCATCAAAGAAGAAAGTATCTACATTCCGTATGCGAAGCTCCGCGAGGTCTTCGAGAAGGAGGGCCGCGGCGTCTTCCTGCCGTATGAGAAGTTCCAGGCGCTCTGGCAGGCGGCGCGCGACAAGAACCCGCCCACGCCCGAGGGCAAGCCGCCCGTCGACGCGATCATCGCCGAGGCCGAGAACAAGGCCACCGTGTCGAAGGACGTCGTCACGGTCGCCGCCACGATCCGGATCGAGGTCCTCAAGGAAGGCTGGAACGAGGTGCCGCTGCGCCTGGGCGACGTGGCCCTGACGAAGGCCGTCCTCGACGACCAGCCGGCCCGCATCGTGGCCGACGGCGCGCAGGGCTACAAGCTCCTCGTCGAGAAGAAGGGCAAGCAGCCGCAGCAATACGTGCTGCACCTCGAGTTCGCCAAGGCGTTCACGAAGGCGCCGGGCCAGAACAGCGTTTCGTTCGAGAGCCCGCAGGCGCCCGTGAGCAAGTGGGAGGTGCGGATTCCCGGCGCGGGCGTCAAGGTGAACATCCACCCGTTGATCGCGGCCACCGAAGTGCCGCCCGGCGCCGCCGAGGAGACCGTGGTGCTGGCGTTCGTGGGCGCGGCCCCGACCGTGCGAATCGATTGGACGCCGAAGGCCGAGGGCGCCAAGGGCCTCGAGGCCCTCGCCAGCGTCAAGGTCGAGCAGCAGACGACCATTGAAGAGGGTGTCACGCGCACGCGGGTCCAGCTCGCCTACGAGATCAGCCGGGCCGAGCTCCCGCGGCTCGAGGTCGAGGTGCCCGCCGATCAGAAGGTCGTGAACGTGTTCGACCCGAACGTGCGCGAGTGGTCGGTCGCGCCGGCCGGCGAGATGCAAAAGGTCTCGGTCCAGCTTTTCGAGCCCGCCAAGGCCACGCAGAACCTCACGGTCGAGCTCGAGCGTTTCGGCGCCGACGCCATCAAGGACATCAAGGTGCCGGTCATCAAGGCGCTGGGCGTGGGCCGCCAGCAGGGCGTCGTGGTGGTGCAGGTGGCGCAGGGCCTGAGGGCCGAGGCGTCGGACCACACGGGCCTGCTGCAACTCGATGCCGCCGACCTCCCGCCATCGCTCGCCAAGGGCAACTGGGAGTTTTCGTACCGGTACGCGGCGCTGCCGTTCACGCTGGCCCTGAAGGTCGAGAAGGTGCAGCCGCGCATCCTGGCCGATTCGCTCGTCGAGGCGCACCTGGCGACCGAGGCGCTCACGCTGGACCTTGTTACGGTGTACACGGTCGAGCGGGCGGGCGTGTTCCGCCTGGACCTCGACGTGCCGGAAGGCTACGACGTGCGGGCGGTGCGCGGCGCGGCGGTGGGCGGGGCCGCGGCGGCGCAGGTCGATCAGCATCACCTGGAGGGCGATAAGAAGACGCACCTGGTGGTGAACCTCACGCGCAAGGCCCTGGGCCGCGTGGGCCTTGAGGTGCAGCTCCACAAGCTTCTGCGTGAGCCGGACCTGCTCGCGCCCACGGGCAAGGCCGCGGCCATTCCGCTGGTGATTCCGCGGGTTACGCCGGCGTCGGTCGAGCGCGAGACGGGGCGCCTCGTCGTTTACGCCCCCGAGAGCCTGACCGTGAACCCGACCAAGAGCGAGGGCGTCCGCAGCATCACGTTCGGCGAGGCCGTCCTGGCCATGCGCAGCACGATGCGGGGCGACAAGGAGCGCGTGGTCCTTTCGTTCGCGTACACGCAGGAGCCGGTGGGGCTGGCCCTGTCGGCCGAGCGGCGGAAGCCGTACGTCTCGGTGCGGCAACTGCTGGTGGCGCGGATCGACTCGGGCGTGGTCAAGTATGAATGCACACTCTTCTATGACATCCAGTACAGCGGCGTGAAGACCCTGCGCCTCGACGTGCCGAAGGAGCTGGCCGGCGAGATACGCATCCGCACGCCGAACGTCCGGCGCCAGGTCGTCGACGACCAGGCCGCCCTCAAGGACCTCGCCGAGGGCTGCGAGGCGTGGTCGCTCGCCGGCGAGACCGAGTTCCTGGGCCAGGCCGCCGTGCGCCTCGAGTGGGAACGCAAGATCGAGAAGCTCGACATCGGCAAGAGCGTCACGCTGGCCATTCCGCGCCTGATCCCGCGCGGGACCGACCGCGCGTGGGGCCAGATCGTGTTGACGAAGGCCGAGACCATCGACGTCCAGGAATCGACCGAGACGGGCAAGGTGGCCGGCCTGCGCGGCATCGACCCGCAGCACGACCTGATGCCGGGCGCCTCGGTGCCGGGCGCGGCCCGGGCGTTCGAGTTCCACGAGGACTGGGCCCTGGCGCTCGTGGCCACGATGTACAAGCTCGAAGACGTCAAGCACACGAGCATCGAGCGGGCGCTCGTTCGCGCGGTCATCACGCGCGGCGACGTCTCGCCCGTGCAGGCCCTGTACCGGATGCGCAGCGCCCGTCAGCGGCTGCGCGTCGAGCTGCCGCCCAACATCACCTTCGACGCCGAGCCGCTGCGCATCAACGGCCGGCCGGTCTCCCTGGAGCGCGGCGACGCCGAGGGCCGCGGCTTCTTCATTCCGCTCGTCGGGCAGAAGGCCGATGAGCCGTTCCTGCTGGAACTCCGCTACACGGTGGCGGGCGCGGGCCTCAGGCTTTCGTGCCCGGTCTTCCCCGAGGAGCCGGCGGTTCAGAAGGTATATCTATCCGTCTATCTCCCGCCGGAGTGGGCGTACCTCGGGTCCGTCGGTCCGTGGACCGACGAGCTCGTCTGGAAGGCCTACGGCAGCGGCTTCAAGCCCTCCGCGGTCACCGGCGACATGACGATCATCCAGTGGGTGCGCGCGGGCCTGCCCAGCGTGCAGGGGAAGGCCGAGGAATCGTTCCCGACCGACGGCCGCCAGTACCTCTTCTCCACGCTGCGCCCGCCGCCGCCCCCCGCGGGCGACCTGCGCGTCGTGGCCATGCACGGCGACTGGTTCGCCGCCGGCGTGTGCGCGGTCATCGTGGTGCTGGGCGTGCTCTTCATGTTCACGCGGACGGGCGTGAAGCTGGTGGCGGCCGGGGCGTTCATCGTTCTCGTGGTGCTGGCGGGCGTGTTCGCGCCGACGTTCGCGCGGCAGATCGCCAACGGCATCACCGTGGTCGCCGTGTTCGTGGTGCTCATCCTGTGGGGGCTGTGGTACCTGGTGTGGACGCGCCCGCGTGATCCGCGGCTCATCGCCCGTCGCCAGGCGCGCGAGCAGGCACGCCTCGAGGGCATCCGGAAGGCCGCCGAACGGGCCGCTGCGCAGGCCGCGGCCCCGCCGCCGGCCGGCACCGGCTCGCCGCCCGCGCCGCAGACGCCGACGACGGACGCCGGCCAGGGCGGAGGAGGCAAACCCCATGCGTAAACTCCACCTCTTTGCCGCTCAGTTCCGGGCGCCGGGTGGCATGCCCACGCCGCCGTTCGCGTGGGCATGCGAACGGCCATCGGGCATAACATGCCCAGGCAACAAACGGCCTGGGCATGCCACCCACCGCGCACCTTGGGCCGGAGTATTGCACCTCTTTGCGGTGCTGGCGCTCGCGGCCGCCTGGCTCATGCCGGGCGTGGCCATGGCGGGCGGCCAGGCGCCGCCGCCCGAAGTCAAGGTTCGCGAGATCTTCGTTCCGTTCGACGATCTCCACGTGCTTCTCGAGAGCGGTCCGCAACGTGTCCTGCTCTCGCGAGAAGAGTTCGAGGCCCTCCAGGCCAAGGCCCGGAAGACCGCCGAGAACCGCGCGCCCCGCGAGGCGCTTCTGGCCTCGGCCGACTACGCCATCACCGCCGCGCAGGAACGGGCCGAGATCGTCGGCACGTTCGTCGTAACCGTGCTCGAGGACGGCCTGTGCGCGGTCGGGCTCGACGTGGGCGGCGTGGGCCTTCGCTCGGCCACGCTCGACGACAAGGGCGCCCCGCTCGGCCTGGCCGACGACGGACGCCTCACGCTCTTCGTCCAGGGCAAGGGCCAGCACAAGCTCGTGCTCACGATGGTCGCGCCGCTCCAGACCACGGCCGCCACGCAGGTCCTGAATTTCCGCGTGCCCATGCCGGCCGCGGCGCGCATGACCCTCACGATTCCCGGCGACGTTGAAGTGAAGTCCGGCGCCCCGGTCGTCTCGCGGGTTTTCGACGACAAGGCGGCGCTGACCCGCATCGAGCTCCTGCCGCAGCGGGGCGACGTCTCGATTGTCATGTCGCTCAACAGCCACCTCAAGCGCCAGGACCGCGTGGTCGTGGCGCGGAGCGTCCTCATCGACGAAGTCACGCAGGCGTACGAGCGGCTGCATGTCACCATGTCGCTCTCGGTGCTGCACCGGGCGATGGATAAGTTCCGGTTCGCCCTGCCCAAGGGGTTCGAGGTCACGACGGTCGAGTCGCCGGGCCTGGCCCAGTGGCGTATCTCGGCGGAAGCCGGCGGCGCCCGCATCCTCGAAGTCCAACTGCGCGAGGAAACGACCGACAAGGTCGTCCTCACGATCTCGGCTTACCGCACGGCGCCGAACCTGGCGTCGTGGTCGCTGCCGCAGCTCGAGCCGCTCGACGTGGCCGGTTATGTGGCCGTCGTGGGCCTCGTGGTCGAGGACCGCCTGAAGGCCGAGGCGATCGAGCCGGAAGGCCTGATCCCGATCGACACCGCCGTCCTGGCGCAGGCCCTCCCGACGACCGTTCTTGCGGCCGAGGCGGGCGCTGTGCGCATCCGGCCCGTGGTTGCCTACTACGCGCCGGAGGCCAAGTTCGGCCTGGCGGCGCGGTTCGTCAAGCCGCCCGCCAAGCTCATGGTCACCACCAACCTCCTGCTGGCCCTGACCGACGGCGGCCAGGAGATCGCGGGGGCATTCGCCCTGCGGCCGGAAGAGGAAAAGCTGTTCGCGTTCGACTTCACCGTTCCGGCCGGCTGGGACGTTACCGATGTGGCCGATGACAGGGGCGCCAAGGTCGCGTTCGAGCGGTACGACGGCGCCGATAAGTCGGGCCGCATCCACGTGCGCCTGCCGGTGGGCGTTGAGGCGGGCGCCGAGAAGCGCATCCTCTTCACCGCCGTCAACGTGCCCAAGGACTGGTTTGGCGAGTGGCGGGCCACGGCCGTCGACTTCCCCGTGTTCGCCGTGACCGAGGCCACCCGCGACATCGGCGCCATCGCCGTCGATGCCCGCGACGACATGACCGTCCGGCCCGAGGTCCTCGATCGCCTCATGCCGGTCGACGATACCGAGAAGGCCAAGTACGGCCTGGGCGTCGACGCCGGCACCCTGGCGTACCGTTACGAGGGCGCCCCGTACAAGGCCCGCCTGGCCATCGAGCGCACGCAGCCGCGCGTGACGGCCCAGACCTACTCGTTCTTCCGCGTCGAGCGCGACGCCCTTGTGGCCCATTACGAGATCGTTTATGACATCTCCGAGGCCCGTGCCCGTCGCCTTTCGCTCCTCCTGCCGCAGGATACGCCGGCGGCCCTGTCGATTCGCGGCCTCGATAACGTGCAGCTCAAGGAATATACAAGCGTGCTCGTGGGCGAGAAGGGCCATGAGCAGCGCCGCTGGACGGCCACCCTGGCCGATGGCCTGAAGGGCACCGTGCGCCTAGCCGTCGATTTCGAGCAGCGCCTGGCCGACCGCGAAGCCAAGGACCTCGTCCTGCCGGTTATCGTGGCCGACGGCACGGCCTACCAGTCGGGCCTCGTGGCGGTCGAGGGCAGTCCGGAACTTGACGTCCAGGTCACGGCCCATCCGCGCCGTGTCGACGTGGGCGAACTGGCCGACGCCGAGTACCAGCCCGGCCGCCGCCTGCTCGGGGCCTACGGGTTCCTGGGCGATCCGGCCCCGGTCAAGGTCTCGGTGGCGCGGCCCAAGGATTACACGCTGCCGCTGGCGATCATGCAGCGGGCGGCGCTGGCCACGGTCCTTTCGGCCGACGGCCTCACGCAAACCGCCGCGCGGTTCCTCCTCCGCACCAAGGCCCTGTTTCTCGAGGTCAAGCTGCCCAAGGATTCCACGCTGTGGTCGGCCACGCTGAACGGCGAGGCCGTGAAACCGCAGCGCGAGGGCGACAGCCTGCTCATCAGCCTGCCCGTCACGGGCGACGCCGCCGGCCAGGCCGGCGTCAGCGCCGTCTGCGACCTCCAGGTCGTCTACGAAACGCCCGTCGGCAGCCTGGGGCTCTGGCAGAACATCGACGTCCTCGCGCCGCGGCTGTTCCGGCACGTCGGACCCACCACGGCGGGCGAAGAGGTGCCCGTGGCCGACCTCCAGTGGGAGCTTTACCTGCCCACCGGCTACAAGGTCGTGCACGCCGAGGGCAGCGTGGTGACGCAGGAACTCTCGCGGCCCGAGCTGGCGGTGTCGGAGGTGGCCGGCGTGGTGTGGGAAGGCAGCGGCGGGGCCGACTTCGACCACAGCGCCCTGGCCCTGGTCCTTGGCATCGGCTCGATGGCCATGTACGGCATCGGCGGGCAGTCGGCGCCGATGAGGGAAGAAGCGACGGGGCGGAAGCCGGCCGGGCAGTTTGCTGCGCAGGAAGGGGAGAAAGCCGCCACGGACATGCTGACCGACAATGAAATTACTCTTAATGTTACCCGTGACAAGGACGGCAATCCCCAAGCTGTGATTATTGGGGACGCTGACGGAAATGGAGATGGTTCGAATAATTTCTGGACCGACTTCAACGTGGCCGGCGCCAAGGAGTGGGGCGGCGACAGATCTAAGGACCGTTTCACTCAGGGCCATGGAGTCGATGCCAATGGTAAATCGTGGGCCGTGGGCGGGCAGGCGGGGAACGGAGTAATAGTCAACAAGTCTGGAGTCGTCAGGGGCCCCGTCGCCGGCAAGACCGCCGAGNNGCCGAGAAGATGGTCCCGCCGCAAACCCAACCGCCAACCGTCAGGTATTCGAATGTCCGAGTTGGCCCCGACCTTCCGCTGGCGACAACGACGCCCGCCTCGCCTACTTCTGGTGGAAATAACTTCGGTGGCGACACGATGATTGTCAGAAATGCCGCCAATCTTGCTGAAGCCGGCCCAGTCGTCATAGCCTCCGGCGCTGGATCCAGAATAAACGTGATGAGGGAGCCTGGGACGCCAGCGAGCAGCACAATCTCTGGCACGCTAGCGGCCCTAGCGGCCGCAACTCCTCCTCCTCCCGCCGAAACCTCGCCGGCCAAGCCCGCCAGGCAGAGGGCCGAGAAGGACGGGCGCGGCTGGGCGCTCGAAGGCGTTTCCAGCCTCAAGATCGATCTCGAACGCACCGGCGACTCCGTCACGTTCCGCAGCCTCGGCTCCGAGCCGCGGCTGGGCCTGACGGTGGCCAACGTCCGGCGGCTCGATGCCCTGGCGGCGGGCCTGGCGCTCGCGGTCTTCCTCATCGGCGCCGCCATGACCGGCCAGCCCATCGGCCGCAAGGTCGCGTACATCGTGGTCGTGGGCCTCGTGGCCACGCTCGTGCCGGTCATCACCGGCCGGATCGAGTTGGCCCTGGTCGTCAACGGCATGTTCTACGCCGCGTGCCTGCTCGTCCCGTACTACCTGGTGGCGGGCCTCGTGCGGTGGATCGCCCGGAAGTGGTGTGGCGAGCCAGCCCCCGTGGTCCGTGCCGCGGGCACTGCCACGCTGATCCTTGCGGTGGGCGGCGTGCTGGCGTCGATGCTGGCGGGCGCTCCCGCGGCGGTGGCCGCCGAGCCGCCTGCCCCGTACGTCGTGCAGATCGTTCCGCCGGGGCCGCCGGTGAAGGTGCCCGACGATGCGGTCGTCCTGCCGTACGATCCGGCAACGAAGGTGGGCATTCCCAACGTCGACAAGCTCCTCGTGCCGTACGACAAGTTCGTGGAACTCTGGAACACGGCGTACCCCGAGAAGCCGATCGGCGCCAAGGCGCCGCCCGCGCCGTACGCGATGGCGGGGGCGTCGCTCGCCGCCACCCTCAAGGGCGACGAGTACCTCCTGGTCGAAGGCACGATCGACCTCGACGTCTACACCGATGAGTACGCAACGATTCCGCTGCCGCTCGACGGCGGCGTCCTGGCCAAGGCCGATCTCGACGGCAAGCCCGCGCGGCTGAGCGTGGCGCAGGCCGGCCCGGTCGCGCAGCCCCCCGCGCCGCAGGCCGGGAAGGCGGCGGCGCCCGTGCCGACTTCGTTCATCGTGCTCTACGTCTCGGGCAAGGGGCGGCACCGGCTGGATATCGCCGTGCGACTGCGCCTGGAGAAGCGCGGCGGGTGGCGTGTGGCGGAAGGGCGGTTGCCGGCGGCGCCGGCCACGGCCCTTGAGCTGCGCGTGCCCGACGCCGGCACCGAGGTCCGCCTGGGCGGTGTCAACGATCGCCGGTCGTACGAGACGAAGGCCGCGGCCGAGACGATTCGCACGGCCCTTGGCGCCGGCGGGGCGATCAACCTCCAGTGGCGGCCCAAGGTCAGCGAGGGCCAGATCGATCAGACCCTGACGGCCGAGTCGACGGCCGAACTCGACGTGCAGGAAGACCAGTTGCGCCTGCGCTGGAGCCTGAAGTTCGAGTTCCGCCACGGCGAGCGAGAGTTCTTTACAGTCGAGATTCCGCCGGGGTATCTCGTTGAAAAGGTCGAGGGCCAGAACGTGCGCGGCTGGGAGCTGAAGCCCGCCGGTGCGCGGCAGGACCTCGAAGTCACGGTCCTGAAACGGGCCAAGGAGACGGAGCAGTTCACCATAACCCTCTGGCGCGTGTCGCAGATCACCGCCGCCAAGGAGTTCGACGTGCCGGTCGTGGGCGTGACGGGCGCCGTGCGGCACAGCGGGCGGCTCACGATCCGCCGCAGCCCGATGCTCGACCTGCGGACGGTGAGCACGTCGGGCGTGACGCGGACCGATTTTACGGAGCCGAGTGTGGCCCACCCGCCCTCGGGTGGGCAAGGCAATGCACAGCCGGGGGCGGCTGTGCCACAATCCGACAGCCCGCTGGGCATCCGGCCGTTCCAGGCGTACCAGTTCGTGACGGTGCCGTTTGAGATCAGGCTGGCGGCCGAGCCGGTGGCGTCGCGGGTCTCGGCGGTGGTTCAGACGATCCTTCGCATGGCCGAGCGCGAGCGGCGCATCGAAAGCCGCACGCTCATCACGGCCGAGAACCGGCCGCTCTACCAGGCGCGGTTCGTCGTGCCGGCCGACCTGAAGATCGACAGCGTTCAGGCGCCCGGCGCGTTCGAATGGGCGCTGACGGAAGACGCCGGCCGCAAGATCCTCACGGTGTATCTGGGCACGGGCATCCAGGGCGAACTGAGCATTCTGATCCAGGGCAAGCTGGGCCAGGACGCGGCGGCCGAGGAGATGGCGCTGCCGCGCCTCGAAGTCCTGGGCGTCGAACGCCAGGAGGGCGACATCGTCGTGCAGGTCGATCCGGCCTTCGAGATTCGGGCCGACAACCTGAAGAACGCCGAGCGCATTCTGCTGGCGCGGGTCTTCGGCTGGCTCTCGGAGAAGCAGCGGGCGCTCGCGCAGCTCGCCCTTCATTACACGAACCCGGATTACGCGGGGCGGCTGGCCCTCGTGGCCCGCAAGCCCGACGTGGCGTGCTTCACCGTTACGAATTCGCGCGTGACCGACCGGGCCATTCAGGATGCGATCCTCATCGACTGGACGATCAAGAACGCCGGCATCCGCGAGGTCTCGTTCCTCCTGCCGGTGTGGATGAAGGATGCACGCATCAACGTGCGTCTGCTCAGGCAGAAGACCGTAACGCCCGTCTCGGCCGAGCCCGGCGCGCCGGTGCGCGTGCGGCTGGAGCTTCAGGACGAGGTGATGGACAACCTGCGCGTGCTCGTCGAGAACGACCGGCTGCTCACGGCCGGGGCGCACGAGGCCGCCATTCCGGTGGTCGAGACGGGCCGGACCGACCGCCGGTACGTGGCCGTCGAGAGCGCGGGCCGCGACGAGGTGGTCGTGACGAAGCAGGACGGCCTTGAGCCCCTGAGCCGTCAGCAGAAGGAATGGAAAACGGTGGAGGGGATGCTGCGCGGCGGCATGACCCAGGCGTTCATCGTGTCGGCCGGGGCCGAGAAGCCGCTGTTCGAGTTCTCGACGAAGGAGCGCGCGGCGGTCGAGACCGCCAAGGGCCGCATCGGCCTGGGGCAGACGGTCCTCGTGATGGACGCGAGCGGCGCGTACCGTGCCGCCCAGGTCTACCGCCTGGATAACCGGACGGAGCAGTTCCTCGAGATCGAGTTGCCGGAAGGGGCGTCGCTCTGGACGGCGATGGTGGCGGGCGAGCCGGTCAAGCCGACCGTGGCCGACGCCGCCAAGCCGCGCCTCGTGCGGATTCCGATCGTCAAAACGGCCGCCGGCGACCTCGATTACGCGGTGGTCCTGAAGTACGCCGGCAAGGTGCCGGAGCCGGGGCCGCTGTCGCTCTCGGTCGAGTTCCCGCTCATCCGCACACTGAACATCAACGTCGAACTGAGCCAGGTGGAGCTGTACCTGCCCGAGACCGACGTGTGGGGCTGGTTCCGCGGCACCCTGCGGCGCGTGAATGAGGAGGGCGAGTTCGAGGCCGGCGTTCTGGCGTACAAGAACAAGATGGCCGAGGGCCTGGTGCGGACGCTGCGCTTCGGCAACCCGTTTGAGAAGGCCCGCGCCGCGGCCAACTGGAAGAGCCTGTCGCAGGACATCGCGCAGTCGCAGTCGGATTTCTCGAAGTACCAGGCCAACAAGGACGTCCAGCTCCAGGTGGGCAACGCCACCACGATTCTCAAGGATGCCGATAAGGAGATACAGGGTCAGCAGGCCCAGGCCGGCGATGTCGGGACCTCTGACAATAACGGCGCGCTCCTGGAGGCGTTCAACCAGCAGCGGAACACCCGGGCCAAGAACCTGGTGAACGACGTGGGCGGGAATGATTGGAGCGTCGAGACGCAGGTGACCGCGGGCGCGGTTACCGGGAGCGGTGGTATCGTGACCGCCGGCGTCAGCTCCACCTCCACCGCCGCGACCGGCCCCGGCGCTGCCCCGCAACGCGGCGAGGGCCGGTTCAACCAGCAGTGGTTTGCCGCCAACAACCTGGAAAACCCCCAGGTGCAGACGGAGGTCGCCGGCAAGGGGGAGGCGAAGAAAGACCAGATCAATCAGCGGCTCGAGTTGGGTACCCTGAAATACCAGAACGCCCCGAATGCCACCGCGGTCCAGCCGCCCGCCCAGTCCGACCAGTACAAGACGATGCAGCAGCTTAACGCGTATTCGAACCGCGGCAAGGTGGGCGGGGCTCAGGAGCCGCTCCAGATCAATGCCCCTGCCACGGTGGCGATGCCGCAGGGCGAGCAACTGGGGGGGCAGGTTCGGTTCAGGGGCGGCATTGATGTGAACAACGGCACGGTGCAGCTGCAGCCTCAGGGCCAAATGGCGGCTCAGCAGCAGGAGCAGCGCCGCAACGACACCGGCTACGTGGTCCAGAAGTACCAGCAGAAACTCGAAATGAACGCCGCGAGGGAGAACCAGGTCCAGGTTCTAACCGATGGGGCGAACGCGCAAGCGGTTCAGCATTGGGGCGTGCTTGCTGCCGGTGACGTGAGTTCGCGCCGTGCGGGTAGCGCCGGCCAGGATCGCCAGGAGCGTGCGGGCCGGGCTGACCTGGGCACCATTTCGGGGACAAGCGGGGCGGTGACGTTTTACGATGCCGCCGCGGCGGCTGCGGCCCCCTCCGGCATGGCCAGCCTCGACGTCGAGTTGCCGCGGCGCGGCACGATGTACCGCTTCACCACGCCGCGCGGCAAGGTGGAGATCAAGGCGATGGCGGCGTCGCAGCCGCTGATCGAAGGGATCGAGCGGCTGGGCGCGGTGGTCGCGCTCATCGTGCTCGTGCTGGTCGTGCGGCGGATTCTGCGGCGCCAGTCGATGAGCCTGCGGGCACAGAACATCCTAGCCACCGTGCTCATCATCCTGGGCATCGTGGGCGTGACCTTCGGCCTGCTGCCGGTGGTGGGCGTTCTGGCGGTGTTCGCGGGCGTCATCATGAAGGTCCGCCTGTACCGCATCCGTCGCCGCCCGGCCGTGACGGCGTAGCTTACTGGCAACCACTGTTCCGATGGGTGGCATGCCCACGCCGCTGTTTGCGTGGGCATGTTCTGACCCGGTCGCACAGCATGCCCACGCAAAGGACGGCGTGGGCATGCCACCCGACTCAGGGAACGCAAGCACCTATAACTGAGCGCCCCCGTTGCCGTTGCTTTCCGCGTGACAGGCCTGCCGCGTGCTCGCTAAACTGGAGCCGCCGTCTCGCCGATAGCTGTGTGGGCGGGCGGCGCGGTTTCAGCAAGGAGGGCAACCATGAAATGTCCGGCTTGTGGCGGGACTCTGAGCGAACTGAAGGTTGGCGACCTCACGGTCGACGTCTGTCGCGGGGGATGCGGCGGCATCTGGTTCGATGAATTTGAACTCGGCCATGTCGATGACCAGGATGAGGCCGCCGGCGAGTCTCTCCTTGACATCGAAACGGACCCGTTGGTCAAGGTCGATACGAAATCCCACCGGCGGTGCCCGCAGTGCCCCGAGATCGTCATGCAGCGGCATTTCTACGGGCCGAAGCGGCGGGTTGAAATCGACGAGTGCGGCAAGTGCGGCGGCATCTGGCTCGATGCGGGCGAGTTGGCCGCCATCCGCGCCGAGTACAAGAACCAGGCCGAGCGGGAGCAGGCCGTCCACGACTATGCCGTGGACGTGCTGCGCGACGCGCTGGCCAGGCCCGCGTTGTCGGCCAGGGCGGGGGAGCGCAAGCACTTGCCTGTCGGCAGCATCTTGCGCCTCCTGTGGCGGAAGCGCTGACGGCCGGTCCGCCAAGAGGAAATGCCGTGAGCGACCCACTTCCGGAACTGACCCCTGCGGCGCGAGAGCGGTTCGACCGCAACATCCGCTTGGCGGAGGTGGGCGAGGCGGGGCAGCGGAGGCTCCTGGCCGCGAGCGCCCTCGTCATCGGCGCGGGCGGGCTGGGATCGCCGGCGCTCCTCTTCCTGGCCGGGGCGGGGGTCGGGCACCTTGGCATCGCCGATTCCGACCGGCTCGAACCGACGAACCTCAACCGCCAGGTCCTTCACCGCGCCGCCGACCTGGGGCGGCCCAAGGCCGAGTCGGCCCGCGACGCCATCCTTGCCCGCTGGCCCGAGTGCCGCGTCGACGTGCATGCCGAGCGCGTGACCGCGGCCGGCGCCCGGGCGCTCGTCCGTGGCGCGGGGGTCGTCCTGGACTGCTCCGACAACTTCAGCACGCGTCTTGCCGTGGCCGACGCCTGCTGGGCCGAGCGCGTGCCGCTCGTGACCGGCGGCGTGCTGCGCTTCGGCGGGCAGCTTCTCAGCGTCATCCCGGCCGAGTCCAGCCCGTGCTACCGGTGCCTCGTGCCTGAAAATCCGACGCCCGAGGCCGCGCCGGGTGCCGCGGCGGTGGGCATCCTGGGGGCCGTGGCGGGCATGATGGGGTCGCTTCAGGCGGTCGAGGCGATCAAGATCCTCCTGGGCATCGGCGAAACGCTTGCACATCACATGCTGATGTACGACGGTCTTGCGGGAACGTTCCGGACGGTCCGCCGCACGCGCGACCCGGCGTGCCCGTGCTGCGGCAAGGCGGGCAACGTTTAGCGGTGCGTCACCATTGTTCTTTTGGGTGCCATGCTTTCGCGCCGTTGCGAAAGCATGTTGTGCCGCGGTCTCGAAGCATGCTTTCGCAAGCGAAAGCATGGCACCCCGCGCGGAAGCATCGTAGCCCGCGCAAAAAGGATGCCCGCGCCAGGTGTGGCGCGGGCATCCCGAAACGAACCGCGTGACTATTCAGCGAGTTACTTGGCGGCGTTCGGATCCTTGCGACTCTTGTGCTCGCCGGGGGCAGCGCCTTCCGGACGCAGGGTCTTCATGGCCGTCTGCATCACGAAGCGCCTGCCATCCTGCTCGCCGAGGACTTCAACGGCCTTGGCCTGCAGCACGGTCAGGGCCTTCTGGTAGGCATCGATCGTGTCCTGAAGCTTGGCCTTCTGCTCGTCCGTGAGAACGACCGGGGCCGGACGATCGCCCGGGGCCTTCGCACCGGCTTCACCCTTCGCGCCGGCATCCGACTTCCTGGTGCCCTTGTGCTCGCCCTTGCCGGCCGGCATCAGGGCCTTGAACGTGCTCTGCATCACGAACGTCTTGCCGTCCTTCTCACCGAGAACTTCAATGGCCTTGGCCTGGAGCTTGGCCAGGGCGTCGGTGAAGGCCGTCAACTCGGCCTGCATCTTCGCCTTCTGCTCGTCGGTCACGACGACCGGCGTCCTGTTCATGCCGGGGGCCTTGGGTGCGGCGCCCTCTTCGGCGTACGCCACCATCACGTGACCAGCCACCAGCACGAACGCCACCAGCGCAGCCAACATCAGTACCTTCCTCATGTGCTCTCCTCTCCTGTAATAGTTCCCGAAAGGGCGGGACGCTCCCTCCCTTTTCGATTCGCCATGTTAAACGAGAGAGCGGCGGGTTTATTGCACCCCCGAAAAATAAGAAGGACCGGATGCCGCCAGGGGCTTCCGGTCCGGAGTGTGTCGAACGTCGCCTTCAATCCATCCTGGAGCGGACGCGACCCCAGTAGTTCACCGTCGAGGCCTTCTTCCAGCCGCACGGCCCGCCGTTCCAGATCCGCGCCAGGACTTCGTAGGTGCACGGCCGGCCGGTATCGTGCTCGTACTTAGCGGCGTAATATTCGAGGTAAAGCTGCCACATGCGGCGGGCCTTGACCGGGTCGAACCTGTCGGAGGGCTTGAACCGGACCTTCAGGCCGCGGGCCTTGGCAATGCGGTTGATGTCGTTCAGGCAGTCCGTCCGGATCTGGACGATGCCCGAGGAGCCGTCGCGGCGGCAGTAGGCCCGGGGGTTGCCGCGCGATTCCACGGCCGCCTGGGCCGTCCAGAGCTGCTGGTCCGGCTGGGCCTTCATCGACAGGTACAGCGCAGCGGCCACCACGGTCGCCGCCACGAGGACGATGAGTCCAGCCAGTAATCCGATGCGATGAGACCGCTTCATTCCGGTTCCGCCTGGTATCTGCCAGAAGTCCATGCCCGTGATCCGAAGTTGTGATTTCGGGGGACGCAATACCGATTTTCTCATTGCCCTTTCCTTGGTCGGCCGAATTCTCCCTGAATTCGTCGGCGCTATTTGCGGTGTCTCTTCTTGGCAACGGGGATGAGCGGGGCTGTGAGTTTCTCGTACAGGGCGAAGAGGAATTCCACGCGTTGGCGCTCGTCGCTGAAGGGTTGCCCGCGGTAGCAGCGGTCCACGGCCCGGTCGAGGTCGGCGTGGGCATGGACGAGTTTCGGCGGCATGGCAAGCGGATCGTAGAGTTCGGCGAGGCTTTCGCCGTGCGTCTGAAACTCGGCCCGCACGTCAAGGACGGCCTGCGCCGCCGCCTCAACGGCCGCGCGCTGCTTCTCGCTCGGCGACTCCGGCCAGGGGAAGTTGTTGTACACGAGATTGGCCGAATAGCGCAAGTCCGACTTTAGTCGCCCGCACACCTGCCGCACCCATGCCATATTCATCGCCGAGGACAACACGCCGAAGTGGTAAAGGGTCGCATCAGGAACAAAGAGGACAAGGTTGCTGGCGATGACAGACTTGGGCATGAAGCCAATGGGAACGTACTTCCGGGTCTCGGAAGAGACTGACGGTATGAGCAGGTACTGAGAACGCGGCTGGCGAATCTCGCCGAACAGCGTGGGGGTACTCGCCAAAAGCCGCGTTGTTTCACGCGTGCTTTGCTCGCGATGCTTGCGCACGCCTTCGACTCGTTTCATAACTTCAGGCAAGGCGCGAAGTTCCGCCGGCGAAGCGTCCTTAAGCCAAAGGCACCACCGGCGATCCCCGTTAATGAATTCCTCGGACCCCAGAAACGGCCGAATGAACTTCTTTACACCCGGCCCTTTCTCGATCAGGTCGGCTTTCTCTGCATCGGCGAGGATGAGGTGACCGCCGTCGTTGGGCATGTTACCGAAGACGATTTCGGGTACGGCGCTGAGGGGACTGGAGCGCGAGAGAACCACGAGGTCGCCGCCTTCGACCAGATACGGGCTGATGTTCCTGACGGCGGCAACGGTAACTTTGTCGCCGTCGGCTTGGTATTCGTAGATACGCTTATTGGCTGCGTCGAACGCGCCAAATCCGATGATTACGACGTGGACGTGCGCCCTGCCGCGCGCCTCGCTCTCCCACGCAAACGTGCGATGGGCAAAGTGGATTTTGAGATGATAACGGCCGAAGAGTTCGTTCCAGAGGATGCCGACTTGCTCGCCTTGACTGATGGAGTTCGTTGAGACGAAGCCGACGACAATGCCGGTTCCCTGAATGTACTCGGCGGCCTTGAAGTACCAGCCGGTCACGTAGTCCAGGACGCCGGCGCCCTTCAAGTGGCCGCAAACCTCCTTCATGTCGTCTTTCTGATCGTGCGTGGCAAACTGCTTTCCCACAAACGGCGGGTTCCCCAGGACGTAACTGCACTTCTCGGGCGGCAGGACTTCTTTCCAGTTCAGCCGCAGGGCGTTGCCGCGGACGATGGTGGGGCTCTTCGTGAGGGGCAGGCGGACGAAGTATTGGCCGAAGGCCTCGGAAAGGCGGATGTTCATCTGGTGGTCCATCAGCCACATCGCCACTTCGGCGATGCGGCCCGGCCACTCGTTGATTTCGATGCCGTAGAAGGCGTCTACGTCAACCATTGAAAGGTGCTGGATGTCCAGTGCCCGGTCTTTACCGTAAAGAGCCTTCAGAACCTCGATTTCGAGCAATCGCAGTTCGCGGTAGGTGATGACGAGGAAGTTGCCGCAGCCGCAGGCCGGGTCCAGGAACCGCAGTTCGGCCAACTTCTGGCGGAAACGGCGGAGTTCGGCCTTGTTCTTTCCGATGCGCTGGAACTCCTCGCGCAGGTCGTCGAGGAAAAGGGCGCGGATGATCTTGAGAATATCGCGTTCGCTGGTGTAGTGGCCGCCGATCTGCCGGCGCTCGCGCGGCTCCATGACGGCCTGAAAGAGCGAGCCGAAGATGGCGGGCGAGATTTGGGACCAGTCGAAGCGGGTGCAGGCCATGAGGGCGCTGCGCATGTCGCGGTTGAAGTCGGCGAAACCCAGGTTCTCGGCGAAGAGTTCGCCGTTGACGTAGGGGAAGGCGGCGAGGGTTTCGTCGAGGTTCTTTTGCCGGTTTTCGCGGGGCGTGTTAAGGACCCCGAAGAGCCGCGCCAGGTGCGGGCCGAGGTCGGAACCGTCGGGCTTGGTCTGGTTCTCAAGGTAAAGGTGGAAAGCCTCGCGTTCGAAGATGCCGGTGTCTTCGGCGAATAGGCAGAAGAGGATACGCACGAGGAACCGCTCGAGCTCGTGGCCGGTATAGCCGCCGAATTCGAGGGCGTCGTGCAGGTCGCCCAGGATGCCGACGGCCCGGAGGTTGATCGGGTCCTGGTCCTCGAACGTGTGCTGCTTGTAGCCGGGGATGAAGGCGAAATCCTGAATGTGGCGGTGCAAGTCGTCGAGCCCGAACTCCATGCTTTTGACGCGGCTCAGAAGGGGCAAGGCCCTCTGGTCGTCAGGTTCCAGGTCGTGAAGAGCGATGCGCGCGAAGTCGGAGACGATGACGTAGCGGGGCACTTCATCGGGGCGGCCGGAACTCAAAAGCTCCTGGACGTACCGGAACGCCTGCGACCCCGCCTTGCCCAAGTCCTTGCCGGAACTCTTGTGCTCCACCAGGAGCATGCCGGGCCAGAACAGGTCGATATAATCGTAGTCGCCGGAGAGATTCTTGACCCGCTCCTCAAAGGTGGCCACCACGCGACGTTTGAGGCCGAAGACCACGAAGAACTCGTTCCAAAACGTCTGCTTTTCGGCAGCCTCGCTTCTGGCGCCGGCCCAATCGTGGGCGAAGCGGATGGCGTTGTGTCGGATCTCGTTCCATGAAATCGGCATGGGCGTACTTATATCATAAGAAGGTCAGGTACGGTCCAGAAAAATCCGGCTATTGAATCAAGAATCGACGATGCCTTACCCCTTCACCCCCGTCGTCGCGATGCCCTGGATGAACGTCTGCTGCGCGAGGAAGAACTGCGACCGCCCGACATGATGCGGTTACTTCCCCGCCGGTTGAATCACGATCTCATCCGCGCCCGGAAGGGCCGGGAACGTGATCGCGCCGCCGGCGGCGGTCACGGTCGATTTCTCCTTGCCCTGCGAAACCTGGCACTGTTTCCAATCGGCGGGCACGCGCGCGATCAGGGTCAGCGGCAGGTCGTACAGCTTGGGATCGGCCTTGCAGGCGAGCGTCAGGCGGATCTTTTGCGGCCCGGACTCCAGCACCTTCAGTTCCGCCCCGTCGCGCTCGGTCACGTACTTATGGTACGAGACCGGGTCGGTGATCCACAGGCGGTCGCGGCAGGCCTCGAGCTTGTCGAGGAGCGTCATGAAGTCCGGCAGGGATGCGCTCAGCCAGTCGCCGCCGACGCCGTGGAAATCGATGTGCTCCATCGTGCCCTTCTCCAGCGCCTTATCGACCAGCCGCGTCATATCTTCGGCGGTCTTCAGGTGGATGGCGGCGCCGTTGAACGGGAGGCGCTCCACGAGGTTGTACTTGGCCAGGAGCGTCTTCTGCTCGTCGGCGGTGATGTTCCACGGAACGCCGCCGGGCCGGCCGAATGAGATCAGCCGCGGCATCTTGCGGTCGGGGAAGCAGCGGGCGATGACCTCGTTCGCCTTGGCGAGTTCCTCATCGGCGTTGGCCGCGTCGCGCACGCCCTTGTGCAGGTAGGTGTGGTTGCCGTACTCCATGCCCAGGGCGGGGATATCGTGCTCCCACGCCTGCTTGTTGTAATGGCCCGCGCCGGGGTTGATGTAGAACGTGCCGATCATGCCGCGCTTCTTCAGTTCCGGCACGACGTTCTTGACCTGGCTGGGCGCGCTGTCGTCGAACTCGAGCATGAACGCCCCGGCCTTGCCGTCCTTCCACTTGGCGATCTCGACCGGCCCCGCCTCGGCCGGCGCCGCCGCCCACGCGCCCGGCACGAGCGCCAGCACCAGGCCGCTCGCGAACAAGGCCACCGTGATCCTTACGATCTCGTGCGAAGTGAACATCGAGCGTCTCCTTTTTTATTGGGGACGCTTCCCTATTTTGGGCCTTGCCCACCTCATAATAGAGAAGCGTCCCTAATTTTCCGTTCAGCATGGCATTAATCAATAGGAACGTCGCCGCGCAACAACGACAAGACATCCTGGCTCGGATTTCCTAACATTATAGATGGCATGAGGCGACGAATAGGCTGAGCCTCCACATCTGTAATGTCAAGCCGAGAGCCGAAGAACTTGCATTGCGGTAACTGGTCGGGCAATAGCCTCTTGAGATTGGTCGGGTTGTAACCAAACCCCAGGAAGAGGACTTTTTCCGCGGACCCTAGAATCTCGTGAGCAACCGCGAACTGGGGAGCCTCGCTCATGTCTTCAGATACAATCTTGATTTGTTGGGCGGCATCCTCCAAGAACCGATTGTCGGTGGCAATCCCGTAAGGCCTTCCGTCCCCACCCTGCCACGGGAGTAACCCTAACTGACCGTGCAGATGTATGATCTTCAATTTTCTAACTTTCGATGCGCTCTCGGATTCGCTCTTGCCAAACTTATGCCTGATCGCGGTGACCAGGAAGTGCTCAAGAGAACGGTCGTAATTGAAGGTCAGAACGGAGACCTTGTTGTCTTGAAACTCGTCAAAGGTAGTGGACATCCGCTCAAAAACGTACTGGTACCACCTTCTTTCTGCATAGAAGAGATTGGTCTCGACCTCAAGTGGAATGAGCGCCTGAGCGATGGCTACCTTGCCCACTTCAATGAACTCTCTTCTGTGCTCAAGGAAGGCGTCTACCGAGGACATGCCAGAGTAGGATAGGGCCTCGCCGAAATTCGCAAGAAGGCTGACGGAAGCACTCATTTCCCTAAGTTGCTTGAATGAGGCAGATTCCGGGCTGTTCAGCGTGCCAATGATATTATCGCGCAAGCCACTACCGGAAGGGAACCCGTAAGGAGCGCTCGCCCCTGCACCAAGAACAAGAACTGTTGGCACGGTGATCATTGTCTGTCTCTCAAAAACTGCAACCGTTCATTGGCGCCGTTCTGCCGAACAACATCAGTATAGCGACCACTGAATTGGAATCCAGAATCGAAAATGCCTTACCCCTTCATCCCCGTCGTTGCGATGCCCTGGATGAACGTTCGCTGCGCGAGGAAGAAGAGGAGGATGATCGGCACGGTGAACACGCTGGCGGCAGCCATGAGCTTGGCCCATTCGCCGCCGTACGCGCCCAGGAACTGCTGCAGGCCGTAGGCCGGCGTGTAGTTCGCCGGCTCGTTCAGCCATTATATAC
>PMZT01000297.1 GCA_003170085.1 Planctomycetia bacterium
CGGCCTAACCGAATGCCATTAGGGACGCTACCCGGGTTTTCAAGGGCGGCAGGCCGAGAAAGGTTCCGCCTCATGGGCAATCGCGAAAACCTGGGTAGCGTCCCCAGGTTTCCAGAAAGGAGCCGTGAGATGGAAGCGAAACCCAGCGAGGCGCTTGCGGAGTACAAGAGGCTCAGCGGCGTCATGAAACATGATAAGCGGAGCCAACCCGCGCGATGTGAAGATTGACACGATAGGAAGCCGCGGGCTGGACATGTCCGCCTGTCGAGAAATGCTTTGTGAGGCTGGCTTCACAGCCCTTCAGCGCGGCGACAACACGAGCCTACCCTTGGACCTCGACTACTTGCTACGACAAGGTGGCGTACCTGCGAGATAGGCCGCTTGCTACGTCGTCAGATCCCTCTGCCCCCGACACCGCTCAGGAAGAACCGCCAGCGTTCCTCCAGATCACGCCAGGGCCCGACGATGGCGATCTCTCCGACGGAGTCGAGTGGGGGCTCAATCTTGAAGTCCACCGGCGCCACAAACGCGCTCAGCACCTGCCGATCGCCGCCGCGGAGCCACTCGTCCGGCGCCACCCCCGCCGGCGGCCGCACGAGCATCACGAACACGTTGAGTTGTGGCCGGCCGTGGAACTCGTGATACCAGTTGGGTCCCGGCGTCGGGAACGCCACCGCGACAATGTCTCCGCCGGCTCCGCTGGCGCGCAGGCGGTCGCGCAGCCGCGGCGATTCGACCAGGCGCTGGAGAATCTCTTCGGCAAAGGCCGGGTCCAGGCGGGTCCGCAGAACCGGCGCCTGCACCAGCACGAGTTGCGCGCTGGCGGCCTGGCCCGGCACAGCCGCCGGTTGACCCCGCCGCGCAGCGGAAGGCTGGGCGGCCATCTGGTGCATGAGAAAGTCCCATCGCTCTTCGCCGGGGAACCCCGGCCCCGGCACGGTCATCTTCCCCTCGACAATGTCTTCGCCCTGCGGCGCGACCAAGTCCACCGGCGCGATGCAACCGCCGCGGATGCGGCGTTTCGACTTGTCGGACATCGCCGCCCCGAAGTCCTCGCCGGGTGCCAGAGTGCAGCGTAAGATCACCAGGCGTACGCGGTCCGGCCCCGACGGGTCGGGCGGAGGTCCGCGACCGCCAGGGCCTTCGCCCGCATGCATCCCCGGCGTTCCGGGCTGGTCGGGCCGCTCAAAAGGCGTGCAGAAGACGATGGCCACGTCTCCGCCCGGCTCGTCCAGGAAACCCAGAAATCCCTCGAGGGCCTTGCTCTGCGGGAGCCGCTGAAGCACCCGCTCGGCAAAGCCGGTCGCCCACGCATTGCGGTACGGGCCGCGAACCACAGCCACGCGACCTGCCTGGACAAACGGTATGCCCGCCACCGTGTCGGATTGGATGGCCTGGGCGGGCGCCAACTCCGTCGGCGTTCCCAGCGGCACCGTGGCGATGAGGTACGGAACGGTCCGCGCAGCCTCTTTGACGGTGGCAATCAACCCCAGGAGGCCGAAACACACGGCCATCGTGCCCAGCAGCGCCGCTGTCACGCGGACGGGGGCCGGCACGTGAACCTGCGGCAATCTCGCCCCCAACTGACGCAGCAGCCGGTCGCCGGGCAGGATGAATGAGGTCTTCTCGCGGTATCGCTCGTACGCTTCGCCGAAGAGGCGCAGGCACGTCCGCTCTTCGCGCTTGGCCAGGTAGTAGTAGAGAAACATCATCGCGAAGAACGCCACGAAGGTGATGGCCCGGCCCCACGTGAGCAGGATACCCACGCCCACGAGCGTCAGCGCCACGTACTGCGGGTGCCGCACGAAACGGTACAATCCGCCCGTGACGATTCCGGAGCGGCGTATCTTGGCCCAATAGATCTGCCCCGCCCCAGCCAGAAACAGAACCAGACCCGCCGCCACCATGACAGGCCCCGTCCATCCGAGGGTCAGCACCGGAAAAACGAAGTGCACCAACCAGGCCGTGGCGGGATGGCGGCCGAGCGTCTCGATCTGGAGGACCGATCCGTAGAGGAACCCCGCGAACGGCAGGAGCATCCAGACCGGCTCGAGGATGACGAAGAGGCCAAGGATCTTGAGAGCGGCCTCGCCCAGTCGCCGCCACAGGCCGCGGTCCGCCGAACCAGCCGACAGGGTGGACATGTTTCCCCCTTTCCGCCGTCAGGCAACGGCCTCAATGTACCTGCAACGGACAACGCTGCATAGGAAAATCCGTGCCCGGTCGGCAAACTGGGGCGTTCCTGAAAGGTCCGTGCACACGAGGCAGGAGTCCATGACGTGAAGACCGACGAAATCCGCAAGCCCCAGACCGGTGCCGAGGTGAAAGTTGGGGTGCGCATCTCCGGCCGGGTGGAGATGCTCCATTCCAACATCGGCAATCAGATCGAGAAGGGGCAGGTGTTGGCCGTCCTGGAGAAGGCCGAGCTTGAGGCTGATGTCGCCTTCTGCCATGCCAGCCCATCAGAGGCTGAGGCTTAATCTGCAAGCAAAAACACCGGTCGAGTCATCCGAAGAGACCCACCGCATACCAGGCCTATGACAGGACAGGGCTGACCGTGTTTATCACGGTTTCCCATCAAGCCATATCCGCCGACATATAACGGTATGATGTCATCGTCATGCGGCAGCATCGTGGTGCGTAACGTACACTTCTGGCACGGTCTTGCCATCACCTGTGGACAGGCCGATCCCAATGCCAAGGCCTTCTTGGCGCGCTAATGCGTGATTCGGGGTTGCTCCACGGCAGATATCAAATCGCCTCCCGTTAGGCCTGCGGTGCCCTACCCTTGGCCAAGCCATGCCCAGGGATTCTCGCCTTCCCCCCTGCCCCGCAGAGTCACAAGTGCGCAACCGGCCCTGAAGGTGCCGCAACCGGAGAAGAGCATTTCTGGGATGCTGCTGTTCGACCGAGTCGTCATCGACCGACCAGTCCGTTGAATGCACTGCCGGAACCATTCCCACCTGCATTCCACCGTTTCGCTCCCACTGAAAACCGGTGTCGCGAGACACCTCAAGGGCTTTCTGAGAG
>PMZT01000223.1 GCA_003170085.1 Planctomycetia bacterium
CGCCCTGGCGGCGCTGCTGAACCGGCCCGACGATCGGTTGGGAGCCAACGGCCCATGACACAGACGCCAACCATCCCGGCGTCGGCTTGTTTCCGGACCACTCCGGGCACGTTGTGGTCGGCGCAGGCCGGCGGGGTTATCGTGGGCGACCACGTCCGGAACGACTGGATGCAACTGGCGTATCCCGAGGCGGCTGTGTGGGACCTGCTGGCCAGGGGGCGCAGCATCGCGGATACGGCGGGACGGGTCCGCTGNNCCGCTGGATCGCCGGGCTTTCTCCCGAGGCGGCCCAAACGCTGGTTCAAGGCTGCGCGGACCGATGGCTGCGGGAAAACAGGATACGTCAATGGCCAACATCTCCCTGACCACCGCGTGCAACCGAAGCTGCGCCTACTGCTTTGCGCGGATATCTCCCGCGCGGCGCGACATGCGTGCCGCGGACTTCCGGCGGGTTCTGGACCTGCTCCGGCGATCCGGCACCGCGGAGGCCCGCTTCGTGGGCGGCGAGCCGACCTTGCACCCGGAGTTCCCGTCCTTTGCGGCCGAGGCCGCCGGGCAAGGGTTCTTCGTGCGGGTCTTCAGTAATGGGCTCATGCCCGAGGCGGCGCTGGCCGTGCTGGCCTCATTGCCGGCCGACCGGTGCGGAGTGCTGGTCAACGTGCCGTGCCCAGCGCAAGCGGACGCGACGGCGCCGTGGCTGGCGCGGACGCTCCAGGCACTGGGGCCGCGGGCCGGCGTCGGCGTCAACATCTACCGGCCCGCCCTGCCGCTGGGCGCGGTGCTGGAGCTGGTTGACCGTCACGGCCTGTCTCGCCATGTCCGCCTGGGGCTGGCCCAGCCGTGCCTGGGTTCGGACAATGCGTTCCTCGCCCCCAGGCACTACGCGGCCGTGGGGCGCGACATTGTTGAGTTGGCCCGCCTGGCGCGGACCAGGGGAGTGCGACTGTCCTTCGACTGCGGCTTCGTGCCGTGCATGTTCCCGCCGGAGCTATGGGACCTGGTCGAGGGTGCGGAAAAAGAGGTCGGGATGCAGTGCGGCCCCATTCCCGACATCCTGCCGGACCTCTCGGCCATCCATTGTTATGCGTTGGCCGGCTGGGAGCAGCGCCCCATCAGCGGCGCCGACACGATTGGAGAGATCACGGCGGCGTATCGCGACCGCTTTGCCTCCGCGCGATCGATGGGCGTGTTCCGCGCTTGCGGGGCCTGCCCGTGGCGGAAGCAGGACCGCTGCAACGGAGGGTGCCTGGCGGCGGCGCTGCGCCACTGCCGCGGTTTGGAGGAAGACCCGGCACTGGCAACCGCGCCACCCCGGCGGCCGGCGGCCCAAGCCGGCCCCGCTGTGCGGGTGAAGGCCGCCGCGCCCACGGACTCGTCCGCGGATAGGCATGACGATCCGTCGTCGGCGCGCCAATGGGTCTTGCCTTACATCGACCAGCCGGCGGAGTTCTGGATGCAGTTGGCCCAACGATACCCCGGGCGAATAGCCGAGGTGTACCTGCCGATGCCCGGCGGCCGGGTGCCCACGGGCCGCCCGGAACAACCGCACCGGCACGTGGAAGCCTTCCTCCGACAGGGCGTTCTCAGGGTGAGCGTGTTGATCAATCCTATCGTGTTGCCGGCGCCGGCGGACCAGGGGTACGGGCGGCTTGTCGACCGCCTGTCGGAGTTGGCCGATACGTATGGAGTGGCGTCGGCGACCGTGAGCGACCTGCGCTTGGCCGAACGCATCCGCGCCCGGCTGCCGCGGCTGCAACTGACGGCATCGACGTTGATGAACGTGCGCGAGCCCCAGCAAGCGCTGCTCCTCAACGGCGTGTTCGATGCCCTCGTGCCCGGCCCGGGGTTGATCCGGAATCTCGGGCAGTTGCGCCAGATCCGCCAGGCGTTTTCGGGCCGCTTGCGGCTCCTGGTGAACGAAGGCTGCCTGCCGGGCTGCCTGCTGCGCTGCCAGCATTTCTTCGAGATGGCTTATCACCGGCAGGCGCCGGATTCGCTGTGCGCCCCCCTGCTGTCGCGCGATCCCTGGTTGCGCCTCACGGGTGCGTGGGTGCTCCCGCAGCACCTGGACTTGTTGGATCCTCTGGCCGATGAGTACAAGCTGGCGGGCCGCGTGACGCTCCGCGATCCGACGGTCTACCTTCGCGTGTGCGACGCGTATCTGTACCGGACGGCCTTGTGGCCGGACGAAATCGGGGGCGGACCCGCCTCCGTTCTGGAGAGATTGCCTTTATCCCAGGGGCTGGCCCGCCATTTGTCCAACTGCGGCCTGCAATGTCATGATTGCTCCATCTGTCGGCGAGCGATCGCCGGCGCCAGTCCGTCGCGCGCCGACGCCTCCCCGGCGGCAACGGAGTCGGTACGGGGGTAAGAGGCCACATGGCATCGTCCTTGCGTCAGAGAAGGCTGCATCCCCGATACCCGATCTTCGCCATCGAGGGCCCGCGACGGCGAGCGGTGCTTTACGTTCCGGGCAGCGCGACCCCCAGCGATTCGGCCACGGTTGGCGCCCTTGCGGCCCGTTGGAAAGAGGACAAGGAACGGGCGGAGGGGAATGGCCCGGAGGCGCTGGCCGCGGTGCTGGAACACGCCGGGCAGGAGGTCCATGCCCGGTGGCAGCGGATGCGGGCCGCACCGTTCCGCCCCACGGCCCTGAGCCTTGACTTGTGTGGCCCGTGCGAGTTGGCTTGCCGATACTGTTACGCCGGCGGCGGGCCGACAGCAGGCGGCCGGCGATTGGACGTGAACATCGACGCGGTTGAAGCGGCCGGCCGATGGGTGGCCGACAACTGCGCCGCCGCGGGCAAGGACCTGGTCCTGTCCGTCCACGGGGTGGGGGAATCGGCCGGCACCTGGGACGATGCCCGCCGATGCGTCGACGCCGCGTGTGCCGTTGCGGCCAGGCGCGGGGTTCGGGCGCTGCTCCACGCTACCACGAACGGGCAACTAACCGGGGAGCAGGCCGCTTGGTTGGCCGAGAGATTCGACGCGATCGATCTGTCCTGCGACGGGCCGCCCGAAGTCCAGGACGTCGCCCGCCCGCGGCGCGACGGCGGACGGTCGTCGGCGCGGCTGGAGGAGGCCGTCAGGCTCTGGACCCGGCGGGGCGTGGCCGTGACCGCGCGGGCGACCGTGACGCCGGCCACGCTGCCGGAGATGCGCCGCCTGGTGAGTTACCTGGCCGGCCTGCACCTGCGGCGCCTGCGGATGGAGCCCGTGTACGCCTGTTCGGAGTTGGGCTTTTCGCCCCGGCAGGCGGACGGGTTCGTCCGGGCGTTCCTTGAAGCGCAGCGACTGGGCAGGGAATGGGGCGTGGACGTGGAGATTTCCAGCCCGCGCCTCGACGAGTTGCACGGGCCTTTCTGCGAGGTCGCCCGGGACGCCCTGCGGCTGTTACCCAACGGCGACGCAGTCATGTGCTTGCATGGAGCGTCTCGCGCGGAACTCGCCGGCGGCCAGGATGCAATCCTGTGCCGGGCGCCGGCGGCTTCCGCCCCGTCGGCGTGGCAATGCAAGGGCGATCCGGCACGGCTGGCGGCGATAAAAGCCCGCTTGCTTGCCGTGCCCGCGGCCTGCCAGGACTGCATCAACCAGCTTCACTGTTCGCGCACCTGCCCCGACGAATGCGTGACACCCGACGCCGACCCCAGGGATACGTTCCGTTGCCGTTATCAGCAAGGGCTGGCCATGCAGTGGATCTGGAGCGCCGCCTGGCCCACGACGGATGCCGAGGCGGCGACCTCTCCGGGGTCCGCCGCAAGACGCCAGACCGCGTCGGTGCGGGGGCGCATTGAGGCGCTGCTGGGGCCGGTGTGGGGCCGCATTGACCCCGAGCCGATTCTCCAGGATCTTACCGCGGCTGCCGAGGGCTACCCGATTGAAGACCGGCGGATGCCTCCGCCCCCGTGGATCGAGCACGGCTTTGAGCGGACCGGTTCGGCCGCCTGGGATGCCCTGTGCGAAGCGGCGCGGGCGGAAGACGCCCGGCCGGCGTCGATCTATGTCCATGTGCCATTCTGCGAACAACGGTGCCTGTTCTGCGACTGCCACTCCTCGTTCCTGCCCCGGTCCTCCGACCCGCGCAAGGCCGACTACGTGGCGGCCCTCTTGCGGGACATCGACCGCTGGACGCGCGACACTCCCGGCGGCCGGTGGCCGATCACCACCGTCCACCTGGGAGGCGGGACGCCCACGTGCCTGGGTTCCGCCTGGTTGGAACGGATCGTGGAGGCGATCTCGCGCGGCTTCGCCGTGAATGCCGCCACCGAGTGGGCGATCGAGACGACCGAGTCCGGCGCGGAGGAGGCCGCCCTGGCCGAACTGCGGCGGCTCGGATTCGGCAGGCTGCACGTGGGGGTCCAGACCCTCCAGGAACCCCTGCGGACGCAATTGGGGCGGCGGGTGTCTTCCGAACAGTTGCTCCGGCGGCTTAGCCGCGCGATGCAGGCCGGGCACGTGACGAGCGTTGATCTCATCTACGGCCTGCCCGAACAGACGCTCGACGGATGGCTTGACACCCTGGAGGCGCTGGTCGGTTGCGGCGTCCACGGCGTGTCGGTCTATGCGCTCAACCTGTCGCGTCGCAACCGCGGCCTGCCGCGCCGCTTCCCGTCATACCGGCGCGACGACTGGCGGGACTGCCTCATGCTCCAATTGGCCGAGCAACTCCTGACGCGGCATGGGTACCTCAAGAACCACTTTGTGCATTACGCGCTGCACGCCGACCGGAACCTCTACTTCCGGCACGCGGTGCGCGGCGAGAATCTCATTGCCCTGGGCGCATCGGCTTCGGGACGAATCGGAACCCTCGACTACCGGTGCCACGAGTACCCGGAATACATGGCCTGCGACGGGCCTGACGCGGCGATCGAGGGCACGCTCCAAGCCGGACGGGCCGAGCGCGCCGCACAACCGTTCGTGGCAGGCCTGATGGCCGGCAGCGCCGACCCCTCCTTGCTGCCCGCGGGCTGCGCCGCCGACCTCATCGACCGCTGGCGCCGGCACCATTTGCTCGGGCCGGGAAGGGGGGATAGCCCGTACCTGCTGACAGCGCTCGGGTCCTGGCTCATCGCGCGGATGATCGGCGAGGTCGGGGAGCAACTTGTGAGCGGGTCCAGGTAAATGGGGTTCGCCTCAACGGTCCCCCACCTTCGGGTGAGGGGACGCGTTGAAACGCCGCCGCCGGAGCGTGGCTCAATTTATAGAAGGATGTTACACTCGCCCACGTCAGTCTTGTCAAAGCCGGGGGGTGGTATGGTATAGTAACGGCCGGATGCCCCACGGCGGTCGTGGGCGAAGGCGTCAGCCGATTCAACCGAAGCGGGGGCAGGCGGCCCCGCGGAGCGACGGAGGCAAGGACCTCGATGGCCGAGAAAAGCGTAGGAACCGATTCCCTGGCGATGGAAACCAAGAAGGCGTACGCCGGCAAGAAGCTGCGCATGGCCTTCATCGGCTGCGGCGGCATCGCCCAGACCCACCTGGGCGTGCTCCAGGATTTCCCCGAGGTCGAGGTGGTCGCCGGCGTCGATATCGTCCCCGACCGCCTGAAGGTCATGGAGGAGAAGTGGGGCGTCCGGGCCGTCTATGCCGACTGGAAGAAGATGCTGCGCGAGGTCCGGCCCGATGCCGTGAACATCTGCACGCCCAACGGCGTACATGCCCGGCCGGCCATCGACGCCGCGGCCGCCGGTTGCCACGTCCTCACCGAGAAGCCGATGGCCATGAACCCCGTCGAGTGCCGCCGGATGATCGACGCGGCCCGCAAGGCCAAGGTGCTGCTGTGCGTGGGCTTCCAGTTCCGCTACCACCCGAACACCGAGTACCTGGTCCGCGCTCGCGAGGCCGGGCAGTTCGGCAAAGTCATGTTCGTGAAGTGCCAGGCGCTCCGGCGGCGCGGCATTCCCAACTGGGGCGTGTTCGGGCGGAAGCACCTGCAGGGCGGCGGGCCGATGATCGACATCGGCGTACACGTCATGGAGATGGCTCACTACGTTATGGGCTCGCCCGCGCCGGTGGCCGCGTCGGGCAACACCTGGACTTATATGGGCAACAAGAAGTCCGACGTGGTCTCGATGTGGCCGCACTGGGACCACAAGACCTACACGGTGGAAGACCTGGCCATCGGGCAGATCCGTTTCGATAACGGCGCGATTCTGCAGATCGAGGCCTCGTTCGTGGCCCACATCGAGAAGGACATCTGGAACTTCACGCTGATGGGTGAGAAGGGCGGTTGCCGGTGGGACCCGCCCGCGGTCTTCACCGATAGCGCCGGCACCATGGTCAACGCGGCCCCCGCGTGGCTCGACCCCAGGGCCGACTTCACGGCCCTGTTCGGCTACAAGCTGCGTAACTTTGTCGATGGCTGCCTCAAGGGCACGCCCCTGCGCGCCCCCGGCGAGGCCGGCCTCGCGGTTCAAAAGATGCTCGACGGCGTGTACCGCTCAGCGGCGGCCGGCAAGGAAGTCAAGATCGACTGAGCCTGCGCGGGGCCGTGTATTCTCTGGTGGTGTGCAAGGAGGCGTTTATGCGTACTGCGACGTGTGTGGCCGGCCTGGCGCTGGCGTTTGGCCTGGTGTGTGTGGCGGGCGGCGGCGAGTCTTCTCCCAAACTGCCGGAAGGCTACAAGCCTCTCTATGTACAGGACTTCAAGGACGCCTCGGCGATCAAGGACTTCGTGTTTGCCGATCCGGCCCAGTGGCAGCTTTCGCAGGTCGACGACCATCAGGTGCTCGATTTCGCCGGCGTGACGCCGCAGTCGAAACGCCTGCTGAAAGGCTCGTACGAGCCCAAGGTCCGCTCGCCGCTGCTCATCGCCCTGGTGGCCGACCGGCAATTCGGCGATTTCGTGATGGAGGCCGAGGTCAAGTCCAACGCGAAGTCGTATGGACATCAGGACCTGTGTTTCTTCTTCGGGGTCACCGGTCCGACGAAGTTCTACTACGCCCACGTCGCCCTCAAGGCCGATCCCGTGGCGAACAAAATCCACATCGTCAACGACCAGCCGCGCGCCGTCATCTCGAAGACCGCCAATGACGGCGTTCCGTGGGGCGAGGGGTGGCACAAGGTCCGCGTCGAGCGGCGGCTGGCCGACGGTTCCATCAAGGTCTTCTTCGACGACGGGCCGGAGCCCGTCATGACGGCCGAGGACAAGACCTTCGGGTGGGGCAACGTCGGCGTCGGCTCGTTCGACGATTCGGGCTTCGTCCGTGCCCTCCGCGTCTGGGGGCCGGAGATGAAGGAAGCGAAGACCGACTTCTTTAAGCGCAAGTAACCCGATATCTACGTGCGCAAAATTGACTCCGCGGCCAGGTGCAGCCATCCCGCTGTGCCGGCCGCGATCTTTTCGGCGTGGCGGATGAAGATGTCGGTTCCGCCCGCGTCAATGGTCAGCAGGAAGTCGCGGCCGTCGAAGTCGCATCGACGGACGGTGGCGGTGCCGTCAGGGGCCGCGCGAAACGCCACGTCCTCCGGTCGCAGAATCAGCCGCTGCGGGCCGCGGAGGCTCGCGGGAACGTCCTTCAGGACCGCCCGGCCGCCCGAGGTCAGCACCCCGCCGGCGGCGTTGCCCGCCAACTCGCCGGCCGGCCCCAGCAGGCGCGCGACCTCAAGGCTCACGGGCCGGCGATACACAGCCTCCGGCGTGCCTTGCTGGGCGACCGCGCCGTCGGTCAGAACGACGATCTCATCGGCCAGGCGCATCGCCTCGGCCGCATCGTGCGTGGCCATGAGCACGCCCGCGTGGACGCCCGTCAGGGTCTCGCGCAGCAGCTCGAAGACCTCGGCCCGCGTCGGCCCGTCGAGGTGCACGAGCGGCTCGTCGAGAAANNTCCAGCCGCCGCCGCTCGCCGCCCGAGAGCTGTCCGGGCCGGCGGCGCCCGAGCGTCGCGAGGCGCAGTTTCGCCAGCGTTTCATCAACCCGCCGGCGACGGTCGCTTCGCGCCAGCCCCTTCCCGGCAAGGACCAGCCACAGGTGCTCCGTGGCGGTCAGGTGCTCCCACAGCGCCGATCCCTGGAACACCATTCCAATGCTGAGAGGCGCGTCGTCGGGCGTATCTGCGACGACCACCCGCCCGGACTTCGGCGGCAGCAGGCCCGCGAGAATCCAGAGGAGCGTGGTCTTGCCCGAGCCGCTTGGCCCGATCACGGCCGTGACGCGGCCGGCGCGGACCGACACCGTGACGCCGCGGAGAACGTCGCGGCCGTCGTAGGCGAACGTCAGGTCCATGCCCGTGAGCGTTTGCGTCATCCGCTGCGCGCTCCTTGTCTGCGTCATGCCCCGCGCGCTCCTTCCTTCCGTCCGAGCGCCGCAACGGCCGCCAGGAGCAGGATCGCCGGCACCGTGAGGGCCAGGATGCCGAGGGCCAGGGCGGCGACGCTCGCATCGGGCGCCGTGTGAATGAGCGTGTAAAGCCGCACGCCCAGCGTGCTGCCGCCGGCCGGCGCCAGGAAGATCGAGGTCTCTAGATCAGTGGCCATGAACAGGGCCGCGAGCAGGGCCGCCCCCGCCACCGCCGCGCGGCGCGGCAGCCACGTCACCGTCCACGCGGCGCGCCACGCCGGCACGCCATGCACGCGGGCCGCAAGCAGCGCGTCGGGCGGTTCCCGGCGCCAGAGGGCGTACAGGAGAAGCGTGGCCACGGGCAGGAACCGCACTGCGTAACCCAGCACGAGCGGCACCGCGGAATCGCGCACCGCCGTCGGCGCCCCCTGGAACAGCGCGATCATGCCGATGCCAAGGAGCGACGGCGGCACGGTCAGGTTCAGGAGCACCAGCGGCACGGCCGTGCGGGCGCCCGCGCGATTCTGCGCAACCCAGTGATGAGCCAGCATCGCCGCGGCGGCCGTGGCGATCGCGGCACCGGCCGAGGCCACGTAGAGCGTCTGCCACGCCTGGTCGCGGGCATCGGCCAGGGCACGGACGATGGCGGCCGGCGATTCCGTTCGCGCCACAAGAACCGCCGCAGGAACCGCCAGTGCCAGGGCGAGGACGACCGCGGCCGCGAGCGCGGCAAGCAGCCGTCCGAAAAGGCCGCGTGGGCGGCGGACCGGCGCCGGAGGCTCGGACGGGGCGAACCAGAGGTCACGGCCGGCGAGCACCGTGGCGGCCATCAGCGCGGCACCGACGGCCGCCATGGGCGCCGCCAACGCCGCGGCGCCCGCCGGGTTCAGCAGGGCCGAGTATTGAATGAGCACCTGCGTGCCGTAGGTGCTCACGAGCAACATGCCGGGGATGATAGGGTCATTCATCGAAAAGAGCGTCACGAGGAGCCACGCCGCCAGGGCCGGCCGCGCGTCGGCCCGAAGCTCGAGGTGCCACGCGGCGCTCACCGGGGGAATCGCCGCGACGCGCGACGCCGGCCACTCGCCTTCGCGGCGCAGGCGGGCGTGCAGGAGCACCAGGGCCGCGATGCCGAAGTACCGCAGGGCGGTCACGGCGGCCGCGCCGGGGATCGTGTAGAGGACGACCGGGCAATCGCCCGCGACCTGGCGCAGCCAGCCCGTGATGAGGCCCTCGCGGCCGAGCGCCACGATCCACGCCGTGGCGAGGAGCGATGAGGGCACCAGCAGCGGCAGGCACGCCGCCATCACGATCCCGACCGCCCACCGCGGCGAGAGGTGCACCGCCGAGGCCACGAGCACCCAGGCCATGAGGACCGCCATCGCCCCCGCCGGCGCCGCGACCGCCATCGTGCGGGCCAGCGATTCCCATCCGCGGGCGGTGCCCCACCAGTACACGTAGCCGCCCGTCGGGCCGACGACGCCGAGCGACCCCACGACGGCCGCCGCCAGCGGCACGAGGGCGAGAATTGCCAGCGCCTCGGCCGTGACGCCAAACAGCCGGCCACCGCCGCTGAGCGGGACGCCCGCGCCGCGAAGCCGCAGGGTTTCCATCGACACAGGATCAGGTTGGTTGTAGTGTGCACTCACGGCGATTTCCTGGCGGTGCGTCAGTATTGTTCTGCGTCAATATTGTTCTTGTGGGTGCCATGCTTTCGCGCCGTTGCGAAAGCATGATCGCGCCCGGCGCGGCGGGTGCGGAGACCCGCCGCGCAAAACCTTGAAAGTAGCGCTGCCACATTACCGGTCCATGCCGGTCTCTTGGAGCAGGGCCACGACCTTCTCGACATCGGCGGCGGCGCGGACGAAGTCCACGTCCATCGCCTTCGTGCGGAGGAGATTGCCCCACGGCGTCGGCACGTCGGCCAGGTCGGTGCCCAGCGGAATCTGGGCGCTCGGTCCCTCGGCCAGGCGCCGCTCGACCTCCGCCGAAAGCAGGTAATCTATGAGCCGGCGGGCGGCCTCGCGGTGCGGGCACCCCGCCACCACGGCCACCGTGTTGGGCATGAGGATCGCGCCGGCCCCGGCGTCGGGCACGAGCACAGCCACGGGCTTGCCCTCGCGCAGGGCCGCGTAGGCATCGTCGGTGTCGGTCAGGCCGAGGGCGTACTCGCCGGCGGCCACGAGGTCGCGCACCGGTCCGTTGCCGGCGGCAAGGGCCACGTCGTTGGCGCGCAGGGCCAGCAGGTACGCCTTCAGCCGCTCGGGTCCCCACGCCTGGTAAAGCACGCACAGGTGCGTGAGGGTCGTGCCGAAGAACGGCCGCGCGATGGCCGCCTTGCCGCGCCACTCGGGGGCGACGAGCGCCTCGAGGCCGGCCGGCCGCGCGCCATCCTTGACGATATTCGTATTGTAGATAAGCACGCGCATGCGCGCGGCGAAGCCGGTCCAGCGGCCCTGGGGGTCGCGCATGGCGGCGGGGATCCGCGCCGCCGCCGGGCTCTCGTACTTCTCCAGCAGGCCCCGCTCCGCCAGCCGCGCGGTCTGGATCGGCTCGTTGTTCCACCAGACATCGCAGTCGGGCCGGTCGCGGCGGGCGATCAGGCGATTCACCAGGCCCGTCGTCTTGGCCGACTCGGCATCGTACACGACCTCGACGCGGATGCCCGTGCGCTCCTCAAACGCCTTCAGGATCGGCTCGGAGTACACCTGGTCCAGCGCCGTGTAGACCACCACCGTGCCGGCCGAGGCGGGGACGCCGGCGCCCTCGCGGCAGCCGCCCGAGAGCAATGCCAGGCCCGCGGTTACGAAGAGCAGAATCGGAACGATGGGCCGCGCCACGGGTCACTCCTTCTTCGTGAACTTCTCGATGATGACGTTGATGTCCTGCTCGTACCGCTGGCCGAAAACCGAGGTGATGAGGTGCCGCCAGAAGGCATCGACATCTTTCAGGAGGAAGGCCTCGCCGCCGCCGTCCTTGGCCAGCCGCTGCAGGTCCGGCTGAAGCGCCGTGCGGACCACCGACGGCGCCCCCGTGCCGCCGGTGTCGATGACGTTGATGACGCCGCCGTCGTGGGTAAACGCCGCGGCCAGGGTGTAGAGGGTCTTGCGGCCGGAGGCGTGGTTGGGCGAGTCGCCGACGAGGATGATGACGTGCTTGCGCCGCGGGTTCCAGCCCATGCGCTTGGCGCTGGTGGCGGCGCCGATGGCCTCGTGAATCGGCTCGGGAATGTCGCCGCCGCCGCCCGCGGTGATCTCATCGAGGAACTTGCGAATGGCCTGGTGATCGGTCGTCAGCGGGATACTCTTGGTGGCGTCCGGGCCGTAGTCGTCGCCGTAGTCCTTATAGGCCACGATGCCCACGCGGGCGTTGGGCACGAGGCCGGTGACCACGCTCAGGACCGACTGAAGGCGGACCTTGGCCTGCTCGATGAACGGTGTCATGCTGTCGGTGGCGTCGAGGACCAGCACGAGGTCAAGCCCCACGCCGCGCAGCTCGCCGATATGCCGGCCGAAGCCCGGGCTGGTTCCTTCGAGGATGCCGGGGCCGAAGCCGCCGCCCGGCGTTCCGCCGCCTCCGCCCCCAGTCCCTTTCATGCCGCCGAGCGCCGCGGCCGTGAGGAGGCCCGACGCGTCGCGCACGCCGAACATCGCCTGGTCCGACCCCGTGCCGGCGGTCGGCGCGGAGAGGGCCTCCATGAGTTTCAGCGGCGCGGGCGCCGCGGCCGCCACGACGGTCTCCGCCGCATGCGCCCCCGCGGCCTCCGGCCCGCCGCGCGCGGCCGAGGCGCGGCCGCCTCCGCCCCCGCCCGAGCCGCCGGCATCGTCGCGGCCGGATTCCGACACGCCGGCCACGGGCGGCGCGAGCATCAGCAGGCGGTCCAGAATCTTCGGCTGGAGCACCACCCACGTGACCATGCCCGCCAGGGCCAGCAGCCCGGCGTGCAGCAGGCCCGAGAGGAGCCAGGCCGGCGCGCTGCGCAGCGATTCCTTGATAAATCTCCGGAACTTCATAGCATCAGCGTCCTACTGGTGCGTCAATAGTGTTCGTGTTCTCGATCGCGCCACCGCTGCTTCGTTGCGCGGTGGGTCGGGAGACCCACCGCGCAAATGCTTCGGGCCTCCAAAGACCATGCTTTCGCAACGGCGCGAAAGCATGGCACCCGGCACTCACAGTTTCGATATTGAAGCTCCCCTACGTTTTCCTGCCACTCACCGCGGGGCCGGGACCGGCCGCGGGCTTCGGGCTCTCGGCCGCCAGGCGCGAGACCGAGACCTTCTTCATCGGGCTGGCGAGCGCCGCGTCCATGGCCCGGGCCACCTGGTCGACGGTCAGGGCCGGGTCGGCCGAGATCACGACGTCCAGCCCCGGCATGTTGATTTCGGTGAGCTTGGCGCAAATGGCGTCGAACTGGTCGGTCGGCAGCCGCGCCTGGCCGATGCGAATGCCCACGCCCTCCGGCGTCTGGCGCAGCTCGACGAGGACGGCGGTGGGGAAGTCCTGGGCCAGGGCGCCGCGCGCCAGGCCCGCCTCGCGATAGCCCATCGCAAAATCGCGCTCCAGCGCCCTGATCTGCGTCCCCATCACAAGGAACGCCAGCAGCGTGAACACGACGTCCACCATCGGGATGATCTGAAGCTGGATGACGCTCGTGTCATCGTCGTCGATGAATTTCACGATCGTTCCTCCTCCGTCGCCCGGAAGACGACCTGCGCCAGGCCGGCCTTGCGGCAGGCGCTCATCACATCGTCGAGCGCCGCGAAGCGCTGTCGCCGGTCGGCGCGGACCACCACCCGGAACGGCCGCCCGTCCTGCTGGGCATGCGCGGCCTGCGAGGCCACGAGGCCCGGCAAGAGGTCGAGCGCCACCGTGCGGCCGTCGACGGTGATCGCCCCGTCGGCCCGCAGATTCACCGTGACCTCGGCGGGGGCCTCCGACGCCCCTTGCGGACTGGTCATCTGCGGCAACTCGACCGCGGGGTCCTTCTGGCTCCGCACCAGCTCCGAGGCCAGCATGAAGAAGCAGATCAGGAAGAGCACGATGTCCACCAGCGGCGCCACCTGGAGGGTGAGCGTTTCGTGCTCCGTGGCCTTCTCAAAATGGATGGCTTTTCTCATGGCTTATTTGGGCGGCTGCTCCGGGTCCCCACCGTCATGGAGGAGCCCCGGGTCGAGGTCCTCGGCCGTCTCTTCCAGGATGATGAACTCGTCGTCTTCGGCCTCGGCGGCCTCGGGCCCTTCCAGGTCATGCTGGATGGGCCGGCCGGTGGTTCTCGATTCGATCACGGCCGCCAGGCCCCGCATGACGCTGTCGCAGACGGCGGCCGCCTCCTGCCCGATACGGGTGATCCGCGTGCGGAAGTACAGGTGGAAGAACATCATGGGAATAGCTACCACCAGGCCCATGCAGGTGGCCACCAGGGCCTCGGACACGCCCACGGCCAGCTCGTCGGGCCGGGCCGCCGTCTTTGCCGTGCCCAGGATGTTGAACGAGTAGATCATGCCGGTCACGGTGCCAAGGAGGCCGAGCATCGGCGCCACCTGCGCGATGAACCCGATAAACCCCACGCGGTGCTGAAGGCGCGTGACCTCGCGGACGCCCTCTTCCTGAAACGATTCGCGGGCCGATACCAGGCTGAGCGGGCGCTGGGCAAGGACGCGGCCGAGGAGTCGCCCGAGGAGGCTGTCGCTGGCGCGGCCGATGCGGACGATCTCGCCCAGGCGGGCTTCGCGGGCCAGGCTCACGGCCTGCCGGGCCAGCATCGGCGGCACCAGCCGCGCCGAGCGGATGTACATAAATCCGTCTATCACCAGCGCCACGCCGACAAAGCTCAGGAGGATGATCGCGTAGCCGACGGTCCGGCCGGCCATGATGAAGTCGATGAGGGTCTTGGTCTCGGCCGGCTTGTCGGCGCCCGCCGCGGCGGGGGCTCCGGCCGCCAGGGCCAGGATGCCCGGCGCGCCGATCACGAGAACGGCGACCGCCAGCGCGAACAGCCCTCTGCGTTGGGTGGGGGTCATGACGGGTTCTCCTTTGTCGCGGCGGGCGTGCCGCCTTGCCGTGCGTTCTGTGCCTCGAGGTTCTCGCGTAACCGCTTGAGTTTACCGCGGAGTTCGGCATTAGCGAAGGTCGGATACATGGCGCCGGCAACGCGAAGGATGTCGGCCGCGGCGGCCGTATGGCTCTTGGCCGCAAGGCCCTCGGCCAGGGCCAGCGTGGCCCGGCACCACTCCTCGCTGCCGGGTTTGCCGAGGCCGCGTGCCGCGCGTGCGGCGGCCACGGAATCGTCGTGCCGTCCCAGCGTGGCCAGGCACCGGCTGCGCGCCAGGTGCAGTTCGACCGAGCCGGCATAACGTTCGGCCAGGCCGTCGAGGCGTTTCAACGACTCCTCGGGCTTACCGGCGCGCTCGAGCGCCTCGGCGAGCGCGAGGGAATTGTCGAGGCAGGCGCGGGCATCCTTCTGGACCTCCGGCATGGCCAGGAGATTCAGCAGGACCCGCTGCGCGTCGGCGATGGCGCCGGCGGCGAGCATCGCGCGGGCGGAGCGCTCACTCACGGTCCGGAACGTGGCCGGGTCGGAGACCGCCATGGTCATGGCGCGATCGGTAAAGCGGAGGACTTCGCGCTGGGCGTCGGCCTGCGACTGGGTTCGTAGGGGCACCCCCATGTGGGTGCCCTGTAGCGGAAGGTCCGCGGCGCGGCCGGCCAGCGCCTCGGCCAGGCGCAGGAGGGCGAACGGCGAGTTCGGCGAGCCGGCATCCGGCAACTCCGCCAGCGCCTTGGAGGCGGCGTCGATCAGCCCTAAGTCCAGCATGAGTTCGACGCGCAGCCACCCGGCCGGCCCGGCGGCCTCGCGATCGGCCCGCAGGGCGTCCCACTGGGCGTTGAGGACGGTCAACGCCGCGCGGCTGTCGCGCAGGAGCGGGCTCGCCAGAATCTGCGCCTCCAGCAGCGCCGCCCGCGCCGCGATGGCAGGCTGGCTGCGCTGCGCAGCCGCCTTCTCGAGCGCCGCGGCCTCCTCAACGATGCTGCGCGCCTGGACCATTGCGACGGTCTCGTCGGCGCCGGCGGCGGCATCGTCGCGGAGTCTCTGCCACTTGCCGGCGGCCAGCGAGTACTCGAGGTATGGGTCGCCGGCCGTGAGGGCCGGGTTCGCCTGGAGCACGGCCACGCACGAGCCGAGGCCGGCCTGCATGCCCTGGAGTGTTACCCATTGCCTGAGCGCGTCGCGGCGGACGGCCGGGTCGAGCGTGCTTTCGACGACGGCCCGGAGTGCATCGGCCGCGCGGGTCCGCAGCGAAGCCGGGGCGGCCTCCTTGGTTGCGTCGAGCAGCTTCAGGAGCGCCGCCGCGCGGAACTGGAGCATGAGGCTGCGCTGGGCGTGCGCGGGGTCCATGCGTTTCAGAACGTCGTCGCACACGGCGGCCACGTCGGCCAGCGCGTTCTGCTTCATCAGGAGCGAGGCGTAGACGACCGATTGCTCGACGGGCAGGGGGGCGGTGGCGCCGGCGCGGCGATAGGCGTCGAGCGCCCCGGGGCGTTCGGTGGCGGCCAGGAGGTCGGCCCATGCGATGAGTTCGTCGCGCGCGAGCAGCGAACCGCCGGCCAGACGGTCGAGCGTGGCCAGCGTGGCGGATCGGTCGAAAGACGGGGCGATCTCCACAACGGTGTCGCGCCTGAGCAGCGTCGCCGCCTTAGCCAGACGCTGCGCGAAATCCGGCGCCAGGGGCGGGGTTGACGCCGCCTTCTCCAGATCGGCGGCCTCGGCACGGGCCACCACGTAATCGATACGGGCTTGCCAGAGAAGCGCGTCCTTGAAGAGCGCGCCGGCGGTCTGGGTCGCCGCTTCGGCCAGGGCCTTGCGCGGGTCGGCCGCCAGGTGGACTTCGAGGAGTTCGAGGGCGCCCGCGCGGCGGATCTCGAGCGACGTAGAATCTTTGGCGTCGGTCGCCAGGCCGAACACGGGCTTGAGCGTTGCATAAGCGGCCTCGAAATTCCCCGACGCACGCTGCGCGCGGGCCTCGCCGATGTACCCCATGAAGCTCACGGCCAGGTCGCGGTACTCCACGCGCAGCGCCTCGAACACGAGGACGGCCCGTTCAAGGTTCGCGGCCCGGTCGGCGTGGTCCTTCGGGAGGGCCAGCGCCGCAAGGCGATAGAGATCGCCGCGCGCGAGGGCGGCCTGGGCCAGGTGGATGCGAAGGCGTTGCCTGTCGGCCGCCTGAAGCCGCGTGGGCTGCTTGCGCGGCTCCTTCGCGATGGCCTCATCGACGCGCGCGAGCGACTCGCGGCTGCCGGTCTCAAGGTTGGCGAGCGCCGCCAGGGCGTCCTTCGCGATGGCGCCCACCCGCTCGGGCTGCGGCACGGCCATGACGCGCAGCTTCTCGAGCTGCACGAGGAACGGGGCGAGTGCCTCGGACGGGTCGGCCAGCTCCTGCGGCGCGAAGGGCGCGGCGGCCGGCGCCGCGGCCGCGAGACACGGCACTCCCGCCAAGCCGAGGAGTCCCGCTAGTGCCGAGAGGAGGAGGCCGGATCGGCTCATAGCCACCGGTCTCCGAAACATGGAATCAGGTACTCATAGAGAAACTCGTTGGCCATGGCGTTGTAGGGGAGCATACGCTCATTCTTCATCGTGTAATTCGAATCGTTGATGAGCCAGCGGAGCCGGTGCGGCCGCTCTTCCTGGAAAAGCTCGCCCAGGCACCTGGCCGCAAACGCCTGCTCCAGCGGGTTCGGCGACAGTTCGAGCAGCCGCGCCAGCGGGTCGGTCACGTTGTAGGCCCTGAGGAGGCCCAGCGCGACGGCCACTTCGCGGTTGACGTGGTAGGTCAGGTGCCAGGATTCGAGCAGCGTCGGAATCGCTTCCTCGGAATCCAGGAGCGCCAGGCCCAGGACCGCGGCGCGGCGGCCCAGGAGGCCGGAGGTCTCCTTCTTCTCGACCTTGGCGTCCAGGTACTGCCGGGCCGGCGCCAGGATGTTGCGGTCGGCCAGCATGGCCCGCGCCAGCAGAAGATACCCGGCCAGGGGGTCGTCGCCCGGGCGTACGGCCTCGGCCGCCTTCTGGAGGTGCCGCAGGTTCTCGGTGCGCGCGGTCAGGCCGAGGGCCATGGCGCAGGCGCTCCGCACTTCCATCTCTTCCTCGGGATCGGCCAGCCGGTCGGCCAGCGCCTGGCAAACCTTATCGTAGTCCGGCTGATCGACCGGCCCCTGCGCCGCGTCGCGCGGGCGGGCGTAAAGGCCCAGGGCCAGCGCCGCGTATCCGCGAAGTGGCGATTCGCGATCGACGTTCGTCCGGACCTTGCCGTTCGCCTGAAAGCGCGACAGGTAGTCGAGGAGCACCGGCAGGGCCGTCGGTTCGCCGATCTGGCCCAGCGACATCATCGAGAACCCCTTGTAGAGTTCCACGTACCCGTCGTCGCGAATCGCCAGCGACGCCAGCAGGGCCTCCGAGGCGCCCGGGGCGCGCAGTTTCCCGAGCGCGATGGCCGCCGAGACCCGCAGGCATGCCATGTAAATCTGTTCGACGCCCACGCGGATGACGATCGGCCCCGGCCCCAGGCGCTGGCCGTTCGGCCCGATGTAACGCCAATCGGCCTGCTTCTGATACATCAACTTATAAGTCTCTATCTCCTTGATCGGCACGCGCACGTTGCCCATCAGCCGCACGATCTCGTTGTCGTGCTCGGCCAGGGCCTGGTAGGCGGCGATGTGGGTCTGGGCCTGCGGCATGCCCAGCAGGAGTTCCGCCAGGAGCGGCACCGCGCCGGCGTTGCCCCGTTCGCCCAGCGCCAGGATCGCCTCCGAGGCCAGCCAGGGGCTTTTCGACTGGGCCAGCAGCGATTGCATGAGCTGCGCCGAGGCCGCATCGGTGTGGCGCCTGAGGGCCCAGGCCGAGACGGTGGCCGGCCCCGGCTTCGTCCCCGCGACGGTCTGCTGCAGCGCCGCGTCGACCTTCGGATCGTCAACCGCGCGAAGGAACCCCAGGCCCACGCATCCGGCCTCCAAGAGCGGGTCCGACGCATAGACTTGCGTGAGGAGCGCCTCGCGCGCCTCCGGGCAGTCGAGGAGTCCGAGCGCCGTCAGGGCCGCCATCGCGACCCTGGGGTCGCCATCGCCGGCGGCCATGTTCGCGATCGACTTCAGCGCCGCCCGCTCGTTCATCCGCGCCAGGGCCAGCGCCGAGGCCGCCCGCACGTCGCCCGACGGCGCCGCGAGGCCCGCCACAAGCGCCTTGACGGCCCGCGCGCGGTACTCGGCAAGGACCTTGGGGTCGGTCTTCTGAAGCGCCGTGGTCTGCTTCAGGCTCTTGAGGTACGGGTCGCGGTTGGCTTCCCACCAATGAATCCAGGACCAGCGCGGCGGGTGGACGCGCTCGCGCACAAGGTCCTGACCGTACGCAGCGGCGGGCGGGGGCGTCGGGGGCCGCGGCGGCCCTTCGCCATGACCGAAACATGCCGGCGCCACGCCTATCAACACGATACCGACGAGCGCCGCGCGAACGGCGTGGAACAGCCGGCCCATGGATTTCACGGGGATCCTCCGGACTCGCTGCCGCCCGCAAGGTTATACGACTTGCCTGACGATAGCCGCCCCGCGATTCCTCGTCAACCGCAAATAAACCTTGTTGGTAATCCGGACCCGTTGGCTCAGAAGCCGTCTCAGTTCTCGTCCTCCAGCGCGCGCAGGTCCGCGTCCAGGTGATCGGTCCACCCGATGCGGTAGGCCGTCCAGGGGCCGATGTTCAAGGCGTCGAGGTTCAGGTCGACGCGGAATAGGATGTCGTTCGGGAACAGATGCCCCGCTCGCTTCGCCCGTTCGTCGGTGCGGTCGAAGGGGAAGTACAGCTCGCCCGCCCCGAAGGCGTGCAGGATTTCGTGGGCGTACGACGCCGCGCAGGTCGGCCTCTGGTCGGGGTAGCGCGAAAAGCACACGATACGCTCGGCGGCATAGGCGGGGTGCACGCCGGCGCGGAACGCCAGGTTGTACGAGTCGGCGGCCTTGTTCACGTGGATGACGAGGAGAACCTCATCGGCCTTGTGGCGACGCTTCAGGTCGGCGACAAGGCGGCTAGAGTCGGCGGCCCCGGTCGACTGGACGAGGCGCTCGGTCCAGATCGGATCGGCGAACATGTCGGTTGGGAGGTCCGATGCGCTGCGAACGCGGCCGGCAGCCTCCTCAACGAAGGTCAGGTCGATCCCGTACGTCCGGGCCCAGCGGGTCAGGAAACCGATCGCGGCACGGACGCGGTCCTGGACGTCGGCCTGCCGGGCCGCGGTCCACGACGAGCCGGCGTCTTCCGCCCACAGGTGGTAAAGGACCACGCGCCCGCGCAGGACGGCGGCGCTGCCGTTGTTGCGCCGCGACGCCTGGTTCGACTGAACGGTCCCGGCCCGCTCCGCGTAGGCGCCCGTGGAAATCCGCGCCGGCTCGGGGCGCGGGCATCCTGCCGCGAGCAGGCCGAGCAGGGCAAGGGCCGCACAGAAGCGAGTGGGTCTCATGTCGATTTCCCCAAGGGCAAAGGGTATGCCGGGGAGGCGGCGCGACGGGGCTGCCGTGTCATGGTGTTCCCATACGGCCCAGGCATGCGCCCACCGGGGCGTCGCCGTCGGCCGCAGTATACGCCGCGCGGCCCCGCGCCGCCAAGCGCCATGTTCCGCGAGGCATTTCCCTTGTTGCCCCCGTACCGCGCCGCTAAAGTGCCCGCTGACGCCATGAGCCGAGCATCCCTATCCTGGTCCAAGCACGTGTTGCCGCTGGGGGCGGTCGTGGCCGGCCTCTGCGTCCTGGCGGGGGTTGTCGCGTGGCACCTCGCGGGGCTTCCCCCTTCGCCGACGCGCCCCGTTGCCCTCGCGGACCTGATCGACGAACTCGCCGCCGGCCATCCGGGCGCGGTTGAGGCCGCCAAGCGCGCGGCCGCCGCCGAGGGGCCTGCGGCCGGGCCGGCGCTCGCCGCCATGCTCCATCACGCTGAGCCGCGCGTCCGGGCCGCGGCGTGCGCGATCCTGGCGGGCAGCCCCGGCGAGCCGTGGATCGCCGCCGTTCTGCCGCGCGCCAGCGACACCGATTGGCGGGTCCGCATGGCGGCGTTCGAGGCCCTTTCGACGGCCCGGCGGCTGGCCGAGGAGCCTCTCCGCGACACGCCGCTTGAGGAGCGCGAAACGGTTCTCCTCAATTGGCTCGACGCTCACGATGCGGCGGCCGCCGCGCCGCTGGGACCGGACCTGTGCGAACTTTATGCCGGAGACGCCGCCGTCGAGTTCGGTCGCCCGCTGGCGGCGCGGTGCCTGGCCTGTCACGCGGGAACGCCGCCGGCGCCGCTGGCGGCGAGCGAGGCGTGCGGCCGCTGCCACGCGGCGATTTACGAGGAATGGTCGGGATCGGCCCACGCCCAGAGCCTGTCGCACCTGCACCTGGCCGGCGTCAATCCCGAGACGCGGCAGCCGGAGCAGATGAGCTTTGGCGAGGTGCGCGGCATGGGTTGTCGCGAGTGTCATCGGCCGGTGGCGGAGCCGTCGGGGCCGCTGCCGCGGGACCGCGCGGGCCTCACGCAGTGCCCGGTGAAGTTCCGGCCCGACGCCCGCGCCGCCGACTCGTGCGCGCGGTGCCACGCCTCGACCGTGGAAGAATGGCAACATTGGCTCAAGGGGCCGCAGCCCCGGGCCGCCCCCTGGCCGCCCGGTGAGGTGCAGGCCGATCATCGCGGCGATACTCGTACGTGTATTGATTGCCACATGCCTGGACGGCCGGCGGGGGGCGACAAGGCGGAGCACGGTCACACGTGGGCGGCGCGGCGCGACGCCGAGCGCCTGCGCGGGGGCGTCGCCGTGAGAACGCAGGTCGCGGCCGGCTCTGATGCCGCCGCCGGGCCGGAGGTCCGCGTGAAACTCATCAACCTCGCGGGCCACGCGTACCCGACCGGCACGCGGCGGCGGGCGCTGCGGCTTCTGGCGGGGCCGCCCGGGGGCCAGATGAAGGTGGTCGCGACGCTCTCGCCCGATCGGCCCGCCGGGGCGATCACGCGGCGCGACCCGGCCCTTGCGCCCGGCGAGCAGCGGGATTTCGTGGTGCCCGCGGCGCCCGAGGCGCAGGCCGTGCGGATACGCCTCGAGTATTGCCGCGATGCCGGCGACCCCGCGGCGGCCGTGACCGACCTCTTTACCGCCGAGGAAGACCTTCGCCCGTGGATCGGGCCGCAGGTGGGCCCGGCCGGGCCCGCGGCTCCGGCGCCGGGCGGATGAACGTTTCTTCGCGCAGGTCGGCGCTATCCCGGAGGACCGGCGCGCGGCCGGTGCTTTCCTCGAACCGGTAGCGGCCGGGGATCGAGAAATAGTCGCCGTCCATCAGGATGAAGTGCAGGTGCGGCCGGCCGCTGCCGCCCGCGTTGCCCACTTGCGCGATCACCTGCCCCCGCTGCACGTTCTCGCGCGGTTTGACCGTGGCGGAACCTTTCTTGATGTGACCATAATACGCCCAGACCCCGCCGCCGCAGTCCACGATCACGAAGTTCAGGTTGTTGGGCCCCACGCTCTCGCCCACCCGCGGATCGTAGTTGCCGTCCTCCACGGTCGTCACGACGCCGTCGGCCACCGAGTAAATGGGCTGGCCCCAGGCAAAGAAGTTCGCCGCGTCGTTGCCCGTGCCGGTGAACTCCCGCCCGCCGCGCATGACGATCAGGTTGTGGGCGAAGTACGTGCCGGGCTTCCGCCGGAAGAGGCCCTTGGCGTCTTTCTCCACATACCACTCGCCGCGCACCGGCAGGTCGAACGTGTAGGGCGAGCCGTGCTGCGCCGCAGCCCACGCCGCCAGGGCTTTCTGGCCTGCAGCGGTCGAAAAGTTGTCCCAGTAAATGCACAGGAGGTCGCGCCAGATGAACTCGGCGCACAGCGCGAGGTGCGAGGCCATGCACCAGTCGGCCAGGCGGAGCTTCTCATCGTCGCTAGCCGCCTTGCCCCAGCGGGCGAGGAACTCCTCGTGCTCCGCCCGCCACGGCGTGACGGCCCACGCCACGGCGCTCGGCGGCGCCATCACGCTGAACTGCGGCCGCTGACCGGCCGGAACCTTTTGCGGCTGCTCGCTCGCCTTGACCTTGGCCAGCGGCAGCACGAGCGAATCTTCCTTGCACGGCTGCGCGGGGGCGAAGGCGGCCTCGCGCTCGTCGTACTCCTTGATCGGCTTCTGAGGGCCGGCGGGCGGGGCGGGCTCGG
>PMZT01000244.1 GCA_003170085.1 Planctomycetia bacterium
CATGGTCATCCCCCGGCTGTTGGGCGGTGACCATGCTTCAGTCCCAGCACGGTCACCCATCAAGCATATGTATCTCAGAACGTGTATGAAGACCGCTTGCGCCATGTGGCACCGCCGCCCTCGGCGGTGCAGTGTCGGGAGCAAAGCCCTTTGCCCGCCCAGGACGCTCCGCCGAGGGCGGCGGAGCCACAGGGCCCCGACGAGATCCAAGTGGCCACGGTCGAGCTGGCAGCGGACGGCGGCGGCGTGCCGTTTGAGGAGGAGCCGGTCCACGCCCTGCGGCCCGAGGCGGTGCATGAGGTGCTGGCGGCCGTGCCGTCGTCCGAGATGGCGGAGGCGTTCCGCGCGTCGTGGACGGCGGTAGTGGCGGCGGTGCCGGGCGCGGCCAGCCTGGGGGAGGCGTTTGCGGCGGCCCGACGGCGGGAGGAGCATGGGCTGGGCCTCCGGAACCTGGAGCTTCCCGTGTCCGCCCTGGCCGACTCGGCGTCGTTTCTTCTTTTCGTGGCCGAGATGCTCCGCCGGCGCGAGGAGGTCTTTGCCGCCTGCAACGACTCGCTGCACGAGTATCGCCGCGTGTACCGCGAGCGGAGCGCGGCCCAGCCGCTGCCGGACCTCGGGCGGAACGGCGAGCGACTGGAACTGCCGCTCTGGGCGTGGCAGCGATGCCGGCCGCGCCGGCGGCTCTGGTGCGAGCCGGCGTCGGGCGGGGGCCTTATGCTGTGGGCGGACGACGCGCTCATCGGGCTGATCGACGGCGACTCCCTTCGCCGCGCCGACGAGACGGCCGCGCGCTTGCGGGAGTTCCGCGAGGCCGGCTGGAAGATCCGCCCGCGGGCCCTCTCGATGACGCTTTTCGCGAGGATGGCGGTGGGGGACGTGTTCATCCACGGCCTGGGCGGCGCGCTGTACGACAAGATCACCGACGGCATTTTCGAGCGGTTCTTTGGCGTGCAGCCGCCGGAGTACGTCCTTGCCTCATGCACCGTGCGCCTGCCGCTCGAGGGTTATCCGTCCACGCCGCGCGACCTTGGCGCCGCGCAGCGGGCCGTGCGCGACTGGCGGTTCAACCCGGACCGCGTGCTCTCGGCGGCGGCGCTCGCGCGGCCGGAGGTACAGACGCTTGTCGCGGAGAAGCGGCGTCTGATCGAGGGCATGTCGGCCGTTGCCCGCGGTGAGGCGGCGTACTGGGCAGCGGCTTCGCGCGAGGCCCGGCGCCGCGCGTACCTGCGGATCCACGAGGTCAATGCGCTGCTGGCGGCGCTCGAGCCCGCCGGCCCGCCCGCAGCCGCCGACACGCTGGCTCGCGTTCAGCGGGAGCTTCGGTATAATGCGATCCTGTGGGATCGGGAGTACCCGTTTTGGCTGTATCCGCCGGAGGATCTGGAGGCGTTTTACTGGCAATGTCTCGAGCCTGCCGCGGGCGCGGCGGGCGATCCGCAACGGGGGTAAGGGCACCATCATGGTGACGCTTGCATTCAGCACCAACGCGTACACGAAGTTCGCGCTGACCGACGCCTGCGACCGCATCGCCGCGGCCGGCTACAAGGGCGTTGAGATCCTGGCCGACGCGCCGCACGCGTATCCCGAGACGTACAGCGATCACGAGGCGAAGCGGCTGAAGGAGCGGCTTGCGTCGCTGGGCCTCGCGCCGGTGGCCGTCAACGCGAACACGGCCATGGGGTACTTCAAGCCGCTGCCCACGTCGCTCACGTTCGAGCCGAGCCTTATTTCGCCCAACGAGGTGCACCGCGAGGACCGCATCGCGCTCTATCGCCATGCGATCGCGCTGGCGAACAAGCTGGGCGCGCCGGTGGTCACGATCACGGGCGGGCGGCCGGGCGACATCGCGGCCCTGGGGTACACGGTCGATCCGCCGGACGTGCTGCGCGAGCGGTTGCTGGAGGGCCTGGAGCACGTGATTCGCGCCGCCGACCTGGCGGGCGTGGACCTTGCGCTCGAGCCCGAGCCGGGGATGCTTATCGAGACCACGGCCCAGGTGAAATCGATCCTCGACGAGGTGGACCATCCGCGGCTGGGCGCGAACGTCGACATCGGCCACGCGTGGTGCGCGGGCGACGATCCGGCCGAGTCGATCCGCATTCTTGGGCCGCGCGTCAAGCACCTGCACCTTGAAGACATCAAGGACCGTCGGCACTATCATCTCATTCCGGGCCTGGGCGAGATCGATTTTGCGTCGGTCCGCCGCGCGCTTGACGAGATCGGCTACGCGGGCGCCGCCGCCGTTGAGTTGTACACCTACGCCGACGAGCCCGACCGTGCGGCGCAGGAGTCGTTCCGGGCGCTGGCGGGCCTCTTTTCCTGATGAGGTACGGCCCACGTTGCCTATTATGACAGCGTTGGATTCCAACCGAGCGCGGCGGGTGGCCGGACACGACGGGCGGCCACATGGGGCCGCCCCTACNNATCCTTGAAAGTAACGCTGTCATGCTATAATGCTGGGGGCAACGTATGACCAAGAAGCCGAAAGATAATCCACCGGACTCGCCCGAGGTTCATCCCGCGCGCCGCGTGGCCGTCGTGTGCGCCGTGCTGGCCGCGGCCACGATTCTCGTTTACCTGCCGGTGTCGCGGTACGACATGGTCAATTACGACGACCGCGACTACGTGTACCAGAACATCCACGTCTCCGACGGCCTCACGTGGGCGGACGTTGCGTGGGCCTTCAAGAGTGTTGAGCAGTGCAACTGGCATCCGCTCACGTGG
>PMZT01000268.1 GCA_003170085.1 Planctomycetia bacterium
ACCCAGGGTTCGGGCTTCGCCCTTCACCCTGGGCTAAGAAAGACGCCCCTACGGGGCTAACCGCCGCCCCTCTTCCTCTTCATTGATACGATTACTTCGCCGCCTTCAGCCGCAAGATCGTCAGCGAGTACGGCGGGAACGTGTACTTGAAGCTCGTCCCCGCGCCCTTGAACTCGCTCGTAATCGGCGCGACCCGCGTGGGCTCGTCCAGCGAGTTCTCGTCGTCCGGGCGGGCGCTCGTGAGGACGATGGCCGTGCCCGTCGGCTCCACCTTGCCGGCCCCGGCCAGTTCCACCTGCGTCTCCTGCGCCGACTCCGACACATTGACCACCTTCACCACGACCTCGCCGGTGGCCTCGACGCGGCCGGCACACGCATACATCGTCGATGGCGCCGTCTCGGCCTCCGAAAACTCGTGGATCTTCTTGCCGTCGAGGAAGCAGCGGACCTTGCCCTTCTGCGCCTCGATGCGGATATCGTACCAGCGGCCGGTCTCGATGCTGCCCGTGACCGACCGGCCCGCCTCGTGCTTGCCGCCGTTGGTCGACACTTCCACGGCGTGCCGCGAGTTGCCCCAGCCGCCGATGTTCCACCACGACCAGTTATCGTTGTCGCGCACGTGGAACAGGATGAGGAAGCCCTCGTTTCCGCCCGTTTTGCGGGCCTTGCACGTCAAGGTGTAGTCGGTCCACGCCGGGTCGCCCGCGATGGCCCGGATATCGGGCTCGCGGCCGGTCTGGCGATAGACGCCGTCCTTCGCCTCCCACGTGCCGCTGGTGGTCTTCCAGCCGGCGGCGCCCTTTGCGAAGTCGCACTCCAGGAGCGTCTTGGTGCCCTGCATGACCTTGACTTCCTTGAACTCGGCCTGCGTGGCCCACGTGCCGACGCCAACGGCGCCGCGCGGCGTGGGGGTTTCGGGCGTGTCGGCCTTCAGGTCCAGCGGCAACACGACGTCGGCCCGGTTCGTGCCGAACATCGCCTGCACATAATAAGATGGGATGCCGGCCACGCGCGAGGAATCGAACTGGATCAGGTCCGGGTTCCACTTGCGGTCGTTCACGTTCACGAACAGCGGCGCGTACGACGCCATGACGACGACGTCGCTGTTGCGTTCCATGCCGGTCATGAAGGCGGCCTCGCCGAGGGCGCCGATGAGGTTGCCCTTGCCGCAGCCGTGCGTGACGGCGTACTCGCCCACGTAGACCTTCGGCCCGGCGCGATCGTAGGAATCGTACTTATGGGCCTGCGACATGAAGAACTCGGGCGAGTTGTAGTAGTGCTCGTCGTCGATGTCCATCGGCCGCGACTTGATCCGCGTGTTCGAGATCAGCCGCAGGGCCGGATACTTGGCCTTGATCGCATCATGGAACAGGGCGTAGTGCTCGTCGTACACCGGTCCGCCGTTCTCGTTGCCGATCTCCATGTATTTGAGGTTGAAGGGCGCCGGGTGTCCGCTGGCGGCGCGGACCGCGCCCCACTTCGAGTCGGCCGGGCCGTTGCAGTACTCGATCGCGTCGAGGGCGTCCTGCACCCACTCGCCCAGTTGGTCCTTCGGCACGTTCTCTTTGTGCGACATGCCGCAGTTGATCACGAAGAGCGGCTCGGCCCCCAGGTCCTCGCACAAGAGCAGATACTCGTGGAACCCCAGGCCGTTGGTCGAGAAATAGTTCCAGAGATTATGCTGGTTCCAGCGGTCGGCCACGTCGCCGATCGTCCGCTTCCAGCGCGTGGCGTACTCAAGCCGGTCGCCCTCGACCCAGCAGCCGCCGGGGAACCGCACGAACGCGGGCTTGAGGCCCACCAGCATCCCGGCCAGGTCCGGCCGCAGGCCGTTCGCCCGGGCCTTGAACGTCTCCTTCGGAAAGAGCGACACCCCGTCGAGCCACACGGTGCCCGGCGAGGCCGTCGCAATCACCAGCCGCGCCGCCGGGTCGGTGTCGCCGGCGGTCAGCGTGGTCTTGAACGCCTTCCACTCGCCGCTAAGGCCGTCGATCTTTTCCTCGGCGTACTTCTTGCCGCCGTCGGCGCTTTCGAGCGTGACCACGAGCGGACCTTTGAAGCCGTCGGCGGCGCGGGCGTAGAGCGTCAGCGTGTACCCGGCGCCCTTCTTGAGGCCGATGCCCCAGAAGCCGGGGTTGGTGGCACCGACGCGCCCGTCGCCCTCGGCCGCGATCTTCAGGCGGAGCGACTTCGTGTTCTTCTCGCTCATCGGCTTGGACGAGTCAATCGCGATTTCGCCCTGGCGCGTGCCGCCGGTCACGAGCGTCCACGGATCGGCCTTGTCGGAATCCTCGAACGAACGGTTGCGGATAAGTTCGGCGTACAGGCCGCCGTCGCCCGCGTGATTGATCTCCTCGAAGAAAATGCCGTAGAGCGTTGGCGCGATCTTCACGCCCGGCTGGTCCACCTGGACCTTGATCGCGGCCTGCTGCGTGGGCGGCCACTGCGTGGACTTCGAGATGAGCTTCCAGTACACGGCGTACCGCTGATTCGTGATCCGCGAAAGCGGCATGAGCGTGACGTCCGCCGGGCGGCCGACGCCCTTGGTGCGGAACGCGAGCGGCTTATCGGCCACCGCCTCGATCCACGACGCCGGCGGATCCTCATCGACCGCCAGGGCCGGCGCGGGGCGCGGCCGGTTGTTCGGCAGACCGTGCGAGCCGCTCGTGCCCAGTTTGACGCCATCGCCCGCGCCCAGGTCGCCCGCCAGGACGAGCGGGCCGTACATGACGGCGGCAAGGTGCGCATCATCGGGCATGAGCGCGAGGCGCAGGCTCATCGGCAGCGCGACCTCCACCCGGTCGCCGTCCTTCCACTTCCGCTGGATCACGGCGTAGGTGCCCGGCTTGACCTCGGCGCCGGCGGCCTGGCCGTTGACCTTCACAGCGGCGTTCTTCGCCCACGACGGGATGCGGACGTGCAGCGCCAGCTCGACCTCCTTGGGCGTCTTCACGATGAGCGCGGTGCCCTGCTCTTCGGGGAACTTCGTCTCCTGCCGGATCGTGACGCCCTTGTCGGCCCACTTGACCTCGGACGCGATGAACAGGTTCACCCACACGCCGTCGGCATCGTGGAAGTAGATGCTGTCGGCGAGCTTCGCGAACGATTCAACGCCCGTGCCCGTGCAGCACCAGAAGGAATCGTTGGCCGTGCCATAGAGTTTCCACCAACCCGACTCCAGGGGAAGGAAGTACATGAGCATACCCTTGGCATCCTGCGTGCCGAAGACGCTGTTGAAGAGCGCCTGCTCGTAGTACGCGGCGTACTTCTCTTCCGGGTGACGGCCGAAAAGGAGGCGCGTGAGCTTCAGCATGTTGTACGTGCAGCAGCACTCCTGCGTGTCTTTGCCAAGCTCGCTGGCAAGCTGGCCCGGCGCGGTGCGCCAGTGTTCCTGGTTGCTCGTGCCGCCGGTGGCGTAGATACGGCCCTTGACGACCGCATCCCAGAAGAAGTCGGCCACGTCGCCCAGCCGCTTATCGCCCGTGAGTTCGTAGCCGCGGGCCGCGCCGGCGATCTTGGGGATGTTCGTGTTGGCGTGCAGGCCCTTCAGCTCGTCTTTGCCCGCCGCAAGCGGATCGAAGACCTTCTTGTGGTCGAACCGTTTCGCGAGCGCCAGGTGATCGGGGTTGCCGGTCACGCCGTAGAGGTTGAAGAGCACCTCCATCATGCCGCCGTGCTCCACGCCCAGCATCTTCTGGAACTGCTCTTCCGGGAGCTTGTCGTTACGGGCCTTGAAGTAATCGGCCATGCCCGAGACGACCTCGAGCGCCTGCTTGTTGCCGCAGAGCTGGTACATATCAAGCAACCCCGCCATGACCTTGTGGATCGTGTAGTACGGCGCCCAGACCTTGCCGGTCGTCTCAACGCGGTCGAAGAACGATTCGGGGAAGGCCGAGAGGTACTTGCCGCCGAGGGCCTTCTGGCACTTGGCCAGCTCGGCCACAAGGGCGTCGGCCCTGGCCTTGACCTTCTCGTCGCCCGTGCTGCGATACATGAGGGCGCAGGCCGAGAGATAATGCCCGACGAAGTGGCCGCGCAGCTCGCACTTGGGCGCCTCCCATCCGCCCAGCGGCTCGGCCTTCGACGGTAGGTTGGCGTTCAGGCGGAAATCGTGCAGCAGCCGGTTGGAATCCAGGTCGAGCAGGTACTTGCGGTCGATCTCCTGCATGGTCTTGGCGGGACCCGCGAGGAGGCGCACGTCCTGGAGGTCAAACGGCCGCACGACCGGCGGGGCCTTCTCAGCCGGCGCCGACTCCGCGCCGCTCACACCGGCCGCCGACGCCAGGATCAGCGCCGCCATCGCCCCGCCAAGGCCCGCGACGACGGACCACAGTTCCGCCCACGTGTTGCTCAAACGCATGTTCGTCCTCCCCATGATGAGACAGCCCCTGACGCTAATGTGATAACGCTACTTTCCAGGTTTTGCGCGACGGGTCTCCGTACCCGCCGCGCAAATTGCAATCCAGTGCTGTCATGCCAAATGCCTGCCGCAGACCCCAACAGTATCTCCGACGCCGGCCCGCTTGTCGAGCGATTCTTACCCATTCGCCCGCGTTTGCTGGACGCCGCCGCCGCCCTGCGGTAGAATCCGGGCACGTCAAGTCGCCCGATGTCTAACGGGGCCGCGGCAACCGGAAGGGAAAGGAACGCATGACCAAGCGCGAGGTCGTTCAAACCGCTCTCGACGGCCGACGGCCGCCGTACGTCCCTTGGTCGTGCAGCTTCACGCTCGAGGCCCGCGAGAAGCTTGAGCGGCACTTCGGCACCACCGACCTCGAGGATGCCCTCCAGAACCACCTCCTCTGGCTGGGCAGCGACCTCGGCGTCTTCGAGGACCTCGGTAGCAACTGCGTCCGAGACGTCTTCGGCGTCGTGTGGGACCGCAGCGTCGATAAGGACATTGGTAACGTCAAGGGGCAGGTGCTGCGGGAACCCACGCTGAAGGGTTACACGTTTCCCGACCCGCTCGACCCGCGCTTTTACCGCGATATTCCCGCGCGGATCGCCCGCTGGGGCGACCGGCTTCGCGTCTACGCCGTCGGCTTCTCGCTCTTCGAGCGGGCGTGGACGCTGCGCGGCATGGAACGCCTGATGATGGACTTCTACGATCATCCCGCGTTCGTGCGCGAGCTTTTCAACGCGATCGCCGAGTACAACCTCGGCCAGGTGCGCGAGGCCCTGAAGTACGACATCGACGCCGTGTACTTCGGCGACGACTGGGGCCAGCAGCGGGGCCTCCTCATGTCGCCCGCCACGTGGCACGAGTTCATTTACCCCGTGCTGAAGCGGATGTACGGAGCCGTGCGCGACGCGGGCAAGCGCGTGTTCATCCACTCGTGCGGTGATGTCGATGAGCTGTTCGACGACCTCATCGCCATCGGCCTGAGCTGTTTCAACCCGTTCCAGCCGGAGGTCATGGACGTCTTCGCCCTGCTCTCGAAGTACCGCGGGCGCCTCGCGTTCCACGGCGGCCTGTCGACGCAGAAGGTCCTGCCCTTCGGCTCCGCCGATGACGTCCGCCGGGCCACGCAACGATTGCTGGACGCCGGGGCCGGCGGCGGGTACATTTTTGCGCCCGCCCATGCCGTCGAGGGCGACGTGCCGCTGGAGAACATGCTCGCGTTCATCGAGATGCTGCAGCGCCAGCCTGAGGTTGAGTAAGACGGCGGCGCTATTTGTGACTTTGCGCGGTGGGTCTCCGTACCCACCGCGCGGAAATACCGCATGTTCGAAAGGCATAAATTGCATAGCGTAGGGGCGGCCCCGTGTGGCCGCCCTCCGAACGGACATCAGGGCACCCACATGGGGGTGCCCCTACAAGAACCGCATGCCGGGGCGGCCACGAGGGTCGGCCCCCATAATGAAAGTGGGTCTCCGCACCACCGCGCAAAGGCATAAATTGCATAGCGTA
>PMZT01000026.1 GCA_003170085.1 Planctomycetia bacterium
CTGGCCGATCTGACCGCCGGCGATGACCGCCTCGAACAACCTCCCGCCGACGCCTCGTGGTGCGAGGCCCGCGACCGGCTGCCCAAGGCCCTCTTGCCCGAATTGCTCGACGCCAGCGTCCGGGATTCCGGGGACACAATACTGATTGTTTGGGCCGATCAAGGGACAGAATTAAAGGACGCTACCCAGGCCCACCCGCCGGCTGCACGGTTCCTTCGCCCGATAGCACGGCCGCGAGAGGCTCGCGCGTTGCGCCCACCGGGCCGACCACGCACAGCGTCGCTGTGAGGCCGGGCAGGAGGTCGCCCACTTCGTTCTCGATGCCCAGCGCCCGCGCGCCGCGGCGCGTGGCCATGTCGAGGAGCAGCCGCGGGTCGGTGCCGCTCTCGCGGGCGAAGAGGAACCGCACTTCGTCGAGCACCGAAAGGCTGGGCGACGAGGCCAGGCTGTCGGTGCCCAGGCACACGTTGACGCCCGCCGCCAGCAGCCGCCGCCACGGGTGGTCCTCGTGCCGGAAGAACGCGTGGCTGCGCGGGCAGTAAGCGACGCTCGAGCCGCTGGCCGCCAGGATCGCGATGTCCTCGTCGGTCAGGTAGTTTCCGTGGGCCGCGAGGACCGGGCCGCGGAAGAAACCCGCCTCGGCGAGCATCCGTATCGGCCGCACGCCCGCCGGCCGCCAGCCGCGCGGCAGAAACCCGAGGCCGTGCAGCCACGCGTGCAGCCGCCCCTCGCCGCGCTCGGTAAAGGCAATCTCGTCGAGCGTCTCATGGAGATGCGTGGAGAGGGGCCAGCCGCGGGCATCGGCCTCGCACCGCGCGGCCGCGAAAACTTCCGCCCCCACCGTGTACGGCGTGTGGGGCGAAAGGCCCACGCGCACCGGCGCGCCCGAGGCGGCCAGCGCCTCCATCGCGGCAACGGCCCCGGCCAGGCGATTCATGCCGGTCTCGCCGAAGCCGAACAGTTCGCCATAGACGGTCCAGCGGGCGCCATCGCGGCCGAGCAGGTCATCGAACGGGCCGTCGGGCGTCAGGTCGGCCCCGGCCGCGGTGCCGGCCTCGCGGCTTTCGCGGGCGCCGGCCTCGATCGCGCGGCGGATCTTCGCCTGGCCGCGGATGATCCGCCGCGCCGCCAGCCGCGCGAGCCACGAGGGGAAGTTCTTCGTGGGCCGGAACTTGCCCTTGAGGTCCGAGAGTGAGAGGTGCGTGTGGGCGTTGACGAAGCCCGGCAGGAGGACGCCGTCGGCGAAGGTCTCGACCGCGTCGCCCGGCCCGGCGTGCGGCCGCACGCGCGACCACGGCCCGACGCGGACGATGCGGCCGCCCTCCGCCACGACGGCGCCGTCGTCAACGACGGGGCCGTCGGCGGGGATGAGCCAGCGGGCACGATAAATGTTGGCCATACGTGCGCACTTGCTTGTTGAAATCGCGTGCTTGCGGTTCGCGGCCGATAGGAGAGCGTTACTCTTGTGTAAGGCGCGGCGGGTACGGAGACCCGCCGCGCACCTCTGCTATTGGCGTTGCAGCATTACGCACATCTGCTCTTAGCGTTGCCGCTTTACGTCGTGTACTCGGCGTTGATCTTCACGTAATCGTAGCTGAAATCGCACGTCAGATACCGGGCCGCGCCGGAGCCCGCGCCCAGGTCCAGGTGGACGGCGATGTCGTGGGCCTTCATGACGGCGGCAAGGCGGTCGGCATCGGCGTCGACGGGCCGGCCGCGGTCGAAGATCACGAGGTCGCCCATGATGAGGCGCATGGTTTCCGGGCCGCTGGAGATACCGGCGTATCCCGCGGCCGAGACGATGCGGCCCCAGTTCGGGTCCTGGCCAAAAAACGCGGTCTTGACGAGCGGCGAGTTGGCGATGGCACCCGCGGCGCGGCGGGCCTCGGCGGCGCTGGCGGCGCCCGTGACGCGGATTTCGATGAGCTTCGTGGCGCCCTCGCCGTCGGAGACGATCTGCCGCGCCAGGCTCTCGCACACGGCCATCACGGCGGCGGCGAACTGCTTGCCTTCGGCCGAGCGCTCGGAGATTGGCTTGGCCGCGGCATCGGCAAACGCCAAGCCGCTCGCCATGAGGATAAGCGTGTCGTTAGTCGATGTGTGCCCGTCCACCGTGCAGCAGTTGTACGTGGCGTCGGCGGCGCGGCGGAGAATCTTATCGAGCACGGGCGCCGCGACCGGCGCATCGGTCGTCAGGAACCCGAGCGTCGTGGCCATGTTCGGCGCGATCATGCCCACGCCCTTCGTGCAGCCGGCCACGGTGACCGTGCGGCCGCGCAGGGTGAGCCGCGCGCCGGCCATTTTCGGCCGCGTATCGGTGGTCATGATGGCGCGGGCGAAGGCCATGTCGGCCTCCGGCCCGCGGGCCAAGGCCGTGCAGGCATTCTCGACGCCCAGGCGCACGGTGTCCATCGGAAGCATGCGGCCGATGACGCCGGTTGAGGCAACGAGGAACTGCTCGGCCGGCGCGCCGAGCTTCGCCGCGGTCGTCGCGGCCATCGCGCGGGCGTCGGCCAGACCCTGCTCGCCGGTGCACGCATTGGCGTTGCCCGAGTTGGCCACCACGCCGCGGATCGCGCGGCTGCGCGCGAGGTGCTCGCGGCAGACAAGGACGGGGGCGGCGCACACTTTGTTCTGCGTGAAGACGGCGGCCGTGGCGGCGGCCACGTCGCACGCGATGACGCCCACGTCGGGTTTTTTGGAGAGTTTCTTGACGCCCACGGCCGCGGCGCCGGCCTTGAAGCCCAGCGGCGCGGTAACGCCGAGGGTCGTATCCACCTTGATTTCCGGGGAGTCGCTCATTTCAGTCCCGCCGTTTCCTCGTGGCCGAACATCAGGTTCATGTTCTGAAGGGCCTGGCCGGCGGCGCCCTTGGTCAGGTTGTCGAGGACGGCGCTGATGACGGCGCGGCCGCCAACGACCGTCGGGTAGATATGTACGTAATTCGTGCCTGAGACGTGCTTCGTGGCCGGCGGCTCGCTGCGGACCACCACGAACGGCTCGTTGTCGTACGCCTTGTGGTAGAGCGCGGCGACGTCGGCGGCCGAGAGCTTTTGAAGGAGCTTGGCGTAGATCGTCGACTCGATGCCGCGGTCCATCGGCGCCAGGTGCGGCACGAACAGCACGTCGAGGCCGATCCGGCCGACCCGGCTGAGTTGCTCGGCGATCTCGGGCTGATGGCGGTGCGCGCCAATGGCGTACGCCTGCATCGACTCGTTGCACTCGGGGTAATGCATGAGCAGCTTGGGCGTGCGGCCGGCGCCCGAGACGCCGCTCTTGGCATCGACGATGAGGCTCGACGGATCGACGAGACCCTCGCGCACCAGCGGCGCGAGGCCCAGGATGGCGCTCGTGGGGTAGCAGCCGGGGTTGGCGATCAGCCGCGCGCCCACGATCTCCTTGCGGTACAGTTCCGGCAGGCCGTACACCGCCTCTTGCAGGTACTTCTCATCAACCTTGTGCCCGTAGGTCTTTTCATAGAGACCGGGGGCCTTTAGGCGGTAGTCGGCCGAGAAATCGATGACCTTGAGGCCGGCCTCCAGCAGCGGCCCGACGTACGTCATGCTGGCCGTGTGGGGCAGGGCGAGGAAGACGACGTCGCACGCCGCGGCCATGACCTTGACGTCGGCCGGAATGACGTCGAGGTCAAGCCGGCCGCTGAACTGCGGAAAGAGCTTCGAGAGTGGGCCGCACATGGCGGGCAGGTCGGCCAGGGCGGTGATGGCGGCCGCCGGGTGGCCGAGGAGCAGCCGCATGAGGTCGGCGGCGGCATAGCCGCTGGCCCCGATGATGCCAACGCGTGTCATTGGGTGTGCTCCTTATGCTGACGTGATGAAAATATCGCGAGCGGCCCAACCGGGAGCCGCTCGCGCGTGAGAGTCCATCGACTGTCGATCAACGCTTCGAGAACTGGAAGCGCTTGCGTGCGCCCTTCTGGCCGTACTTTTTGCGTTCCTTCATTCTGGGGTCGCGCGTCATGAAACCACCTTCGCGCAGCGCCTGGTCGAACGCGGAATCGATCTTTTTGAGGGCGCGGGCGATGCCCAGCTTCATGGCATCGGCCTGGCCCGTGTGGCCGCCGCCCGCCACTTTGACGAAGATGTCGTAGGCGGTCAACTGCTTCGTGGCCACCAGCGGGCTGCGGACGCTGATGCGGTCCTTTTCTTCGGTGAAGAACACATCGACCTCGCGGCCGTTGACGAGGATCTTGCCGGTGCCCGTCAGGAGGCGGACACGGGCGACGGCGGTTTTGCGGCGGCCGGTTCCCCAGACGGGGTTGGCCTTCGTGATTTCAGGTGCGACCTGGCTCACATCGGTCTCCTTCGAGCGGCGGACGTTACAGTTTCAACTCCTGCGGCAACTGGGCCTGGTGCGGATGCTTCGCCCCGACATAGGCCTTCATCTTGGCAAACATCTGGCGGCCCAGGGGGCACTTGGGCATCATCCGGCGGACGGCCAGCTCGATCGGCCGCGTCGGATGGCGTTTGACCATTTCATCGTACGTCAGGACCTTGCGGCCGCCCGGATAGTACGTGTACCAGTCGTATTCCTTGTTGCGCGACTTGGTGCCGGTCACGCGGATCTTATCGGCATTGATGACGATGACGAAATCGCCCGTGTCGCGGTTCGGGGTGTACGAGGGGCGATGCTTGCCCTGGAGGATACGGGCGATCTTGGCCGCCAGCCGCCCCAGGACCTGGCCGTCGCCATCGACGACCCACCACTTGCGATCGACCTGTTCGGGCTTCAGAAACGCAGTCTCTTTGCTCATCGAAATCGCTCACCGTTCAAAAGCACCCCCGACTCCGGCCCGGGGATTCGTGCGGCACTTTCTCCAAGGCCGACGCGCACACCGCCCGTCCGGCCCAAGGTGCGAAGCGTGTAGTATAAACCGTTTTGGGGGCCTGTCAACAGCGAAAATCTTCGGTTGACGGACGGCTACCAGTTGATCTTGACTTCCTGGATGCCGATGGGCTGGAACTCGACGCCTCCGAACGACTCGCCTCCGGCGTTGTCCTTCGAGAGCTTGATCCGCATCAGCCAGCGGTGCATGCGGCGGGTAAAGACGAGGTCGGTCCGGTTGTTCTGGCCCTGCTGGATGTCGTACTGTTCCAGCACCGTCACGCGCCACTTGTCGTTGATCTGGTAGTCGAAACCCAGGAACGTGATCATGGAACTGGCCGACGGGATGTACCGCAGGCCGACGGTGTAGCTCAGCCGCGGCGTTTGGGTGATCAGGGCGCCGATGTCGAACTTGGCGAGGCTGCCCCCGTTATCGAGGTTGCTCATCGCCTCGGTCCAGAGCGTGGTGGCGTCCGTGGCGCGCCAGCGGGCACGGAAGTCGAGCTTGTCGAACTCCGGCCCCTGTTCGGGGGCGATGCCCGGGAACTGGCGGTTGCTGTAGAACGTGGCCTCCAAGTCGGTCGTGATCCAGTCCACGATCTCCTGCTTGTCGGGCGGGCCGCGCTTCGTGTCGAACCGCTGGCGCCAGCCGACCTCGGTGACGCCCGTCGAGTCGACGCCGTTGACGGTCTGGACGCCGTCCTCGGTTGGCGCGAACGGGTAGAGATCGCGGCTGGGCACCGACACCTGGTGCGCGTACGCGCTGACGTTGAAGATGTTGACGTGCTTCAGGCCGTGAACGTCCCAGAGGTCGCTGTCGACATCATTATATACTTTCCATGCCTGCGTCGAGGCCCGCACGCCTTCGCGCGCCGCGAAGCGGTCCTTGGAGCCGCCGTCGAGCGAGTTCTCGAAGTACGTCAGGCGGGTCTCAACAAACGGCACCACGTTCACGACGCCCAGCTTCAGCGGCAGATCGACCTCGTGGATCGTGTCGGCCAGGAGCGTTGCCGGCGAGGCCTGCTGGTAGAGCGCCTCGTCGGGCCGGTAGCGCGCCTCCGACACCTCGCTGTACTGGAAGTACGTGAGGTGATCGTCCCAGAAGCTGTGGCCGATGACGTGGTACTCGACCTGGGGGTAGTACTCGGTCCGCGTATAGAAGTTCTCGATGCGGGCGGAGGTCATGAACGTCAGCGCCTGCTCGTGCTCCTGCTTCTTCAGGTAGACGAGCGATTCCTGCTGCTTGCCCGTCTCGTCTTCCTTGCGGAAGAACTGATGCATGAAGTTGCGGTCGCTGATGTAGGAGAACTCCATCGTCAGTTCCCAGTTGTCGGGCAGGTACTGGCGATGATGCCACGTGGCGCGGCCGCGGTTCGGATCCGGCGGGGCCACGTTCTCACGGTCCACCTTGTCCTTGCCGTGGTCGTTGATGAAGTAGGTCTGGAAGTCGCCGTAATAGTCCTGCTCTTTGTACTTCCCTTCGATGCCCGTGGCCGGACCGCGCTTCGACCACGCATCGAGGTCCAGGTACATGTTGAGCCCGGGCGTCTTGTCCTCGATGCCCAGCAGCTTCAGCAGGTGCCACTGCGTGACGAAGCCGGTGCCCAGGCTCGAACGGTTTTCGATGCGGATGGAACGCAGCGCCGTGTCGGCCTCGGTGTAATCGCCGGCCATGCGCGGCCAATACGTGAGGGGGAACTGCCGGACCTCGGCCCCCACGTCCTCGCCCACGAAGCGCAGGCGGTGGTACACGGGCGCCGGTGCCCCGCCGGGCTGCTCCTCGGTGCTGCCGGTTACCGTGGCGCTGGCGGCGGAGGCCGTGCCGCCGGCCGTCAGCACGGTGCCCGGCGCGGCGCCGCCCGGCGCCGGCCGGGTCTCGGCTTCCGGCGTGAGGTCTTCGATGGTCAGCTTTCGGGCATGCACGTCGTAGTGCGGCTCGCCGAAGTCGCAGGTCGTCATCCAGGCGTCGTTGCCCACGAAGAGGCCCTTCGCCAGTTGCCGCACTTCCTTGGCGTAGTAGTAGACCGGCACGTTGCGCACCTTGGAGAAGGTCGCGATCTTGGTGTTGATGGCCAGCGCCCGCTCCGACTGGAAGTCGTAGTACATCTGGCTGCACTGGATCGTGCGGTGCGCCTGGACCACGCGGACGTGCCCCTCGAAGTACGCTTCGGCGGCCAGGCTCTTCTTGGGTGCCTTGCCGTCGGCAGCGGCCGCGGGGGCGGCGGCGGCGCCCGGGCCGGCGACGGCCGTCTTGGAGGCCTCCTCGGGCGTCCAGATGATGACGTTGTCGGCAGCTATGTCCATATCGCCGCGCGTCATGAAGATGCCGCCCGACCACGTGCTGATGCGCACGCCCTCTTCCACGACGCTCGTGAAGGTGACCTTGCGCACGTCGTCCTGCGCGACGATCGAGATCTCCTGCGGCACGCCCGCCTCGCGGACGCCGGGCACGGGCACCTTCGGTCCGGCCTCGGGCGAGGGGACCACGCCCGTCGGCGTCTCGCGGATGCCGCGCTTCAGGTACTCGTCGCGCATCCAGTCTTCAAGCTGCTTGCGGATGATGCCGCCCTTG
>PMZT01000045.1 GCA_003170085.1 Planctomycetia bacterium
CGGTCGTCGTAGCCCATCAGGTGGAGGAGCCCATGGACCAGGTACAGGAGCAACTCGCCCTGGGGGTCGCCGTTGCGGTTGCGGGCGTGCTGGACGGCCAGTTCCGCCGAGGCGATGATCTCGCCGTTCAGCCCCGCGTTGGCGGCGCCGCCCGGCCAGTCGAGGTCCTCCAGCGGGAAGCTGATGACGTCGGTGAAGTGGTCGTGCCCCAGGTATTGGCGGTTGAGGTCGCGGATGTGCCGGTTGTCGGTGAGGACGACGCTGAGGCTCCGGGCCGTCCGCCCCTCTTCCTTGATCACGCGGCGGACGACCTGAAGGATAAGCTTCTTGTCCAGGTGGACATGATCCTGCAGGTCGGTGATCTCGATCTTGGCCATGGCTCCTCAGTACCTGTCCGTACGGCGCGAGTCAGGACCGATCGACGGGCCTCGTCAAGTTGAACATAGCCACAATCATCAAATACCTGTCAAGGAGGCGCGTCCAGGGGCCGCTCAGCCGCACGTCTTCCGGGTTTCCCGGTTCGACGCCCGTCTTCGTTCTCAAGCGCGCCAGGCGCCTTTCAGGCCGCCCGGCTCCTCCTTCTTCGTTCCTGCCTCCGCGGGGGCCTCGGGCACCGGCCGGTCCGTGGGGTAGGGAACCCGCGTATGATAAACAGAAAGCAGGGCCTTCGTCAAGGTCTCCTCGATTTTGTGGAGGTCCGAGAGCGTCAGGCCGCTCTCGTCGAGCTGGCCGTCCATGAGGCGCTTCATGACCATTTCGTGGACGATGGCCTTAACGCGCGCGGCCGTGGGCTCCTTTATGGCGCGCGTCGCGCCCTCGACCGTGTCGGATAGCATGACGATGGCGGTCTCGCGGCTGCGCGGCTTCGGGCCGGGGTACCGGTAGTCGACGTCGTGCGGGGGGTCGCCGCCCATCCGCTCCGCCTGGACCTCGGCCTCGTGGTAGAAGAATTCCATCACGGTCGTGCCGTGGTGCTCGGCGATGAACTGCCTGATGATCGGCGGCAGCGACAGGCGGTTGGCCATGTCGAGGCCGTCCTTCACGTGGTTCATGATGACCTGGCGGCTGGTGCCGGGCGGGAGCTTGTCGTGGATGCGTTCGCCCTCCTGCCAGTTCTCGCCGAAGTAGTGGGGCTTGCCGGCCTTGCCGATGTCGTGGAAGTACGCGCCCACGCGGGCCAGCAATCCGCCGGCGCCGATGGCGTTGGCCGCCGACTCGGCCAACTGGCCGATGAGCAGGCTGTGCGTATACGTGCCGGGTGCCTCGAGCGCCAGCCGCCGCAGCGCCGGGTGGTTGATGTTGCACAGTTCCAGCAGCGACATGTTCGTCGTGATGCCGAAGACCTGCTCGATGAACGGCAGGATGGCGAGCATGACCACGCCCGAGGCCACGCCGACGCAGAAGTACAGGAAGCACGGCCACACGACGTTCGTGAGGACGTCGGTGTCCGAGTAGTGCAGGCTCCACAGGGCCAGCGCCCCGCGCGCCGCGGCAAAGGTCAGGCCGGCCAGCGCCCCTGTCTTGATGAGCCTCGAACGATTGTTGATTTGTCCGAGCATCAGCACGGCGACGCCCGTTCCGGCCATGGCCGTGAGGGCCCAGTCCAGGTCGGCCCGCGTGCCGATCGCCACCAGGAAGATGAGGAGCCACGACAGGATGAGGCCGAACGTGGGCGTGTACGCCACGGTCACGATGAGCCCGGCCGTCGCAATGAAGAACGTGTAAAGCTCCGGCCACCCGCGGACCTGGGCGATGCTCTTGGTGGCGCCCAGCACCACGAGGCACAAGAGCGACAGCATCAGGCTCCGCGGAAACGACCGCGCCACGTTCGGCTGGAACCGATACACATACGCGGCGAGCACGCAGATGAGAACGCCCACGATCACCGCGGCGCCGAGCCACGACAGGGTCTTACCCACGAACCCCAGGTCGCGGAAGTACTGCTTCTGCTCCTGCTCCAGGAGCTCGATGTCGGCGTCGGTGATCTCCTTGCCGGCCTCGACGAGCGTCGTGTTGGCCTTACGCTCGATCCGGACTTCTGGGGCGGTCTTGAGCGCGTCCACCCGCCGGTTCTCGGTCAGGGCCGCGGCATAGACCAGCGTGGGGCCGACGCGCGAGGCCATCACGCCCGTCATCATCACCTCGCCCGGCTCGCCGAAGACGGGCTTCAGTTCGGTCTCGAGCAACTGGAGAATCCGGGCCTGGATGCTGTCGGTCTGCTCCGCAAGGATGAGGCTCTTCAGGGGGACGGCCTGCTCGCCCGTCGGCAGGATGACCTGGATTTCGGCCGGCCACGTGTCGGACGCCGGCACCATTTCCGGCGGCAGGCCGGCGGGAAGCTTGTTGCGGAACTCCGTGGCCTGCTTGAACCGGTCGGTCTCCCGCTGGTAATCCTCCTTGCTGACGACCGACAGCCCGAACGGCCGCTCGAGCGGCGCAAAGGATTTCTTGACGGTCTCCTGGACCTCGGCCAGGAGTTCGCCCTTCTCGCCGAGCGCCTTCTTGACGGCGGCAAACGTGGCCGCGTCGAGCTTCCACTCGTTGCGGGCCGCCTCGGGCACCTGGTCGAGCGTCGCCGCCTTGGCAATCTCGCCCACCAGCGCGGCCAGGCTGTCGCGCAGTGCCGTGACCTGCCGCAGGTCGGGATTGTACAGGTTATCCGGGCCGAGCTTGACGAGGCCGCGCAGGGTCACGGTGGCATCGCGGTCGACGAAACTGAAATCGACGCGCGAGAGGATCGGGTGCGGCGCCCGCTCGCCCTGGTGGACGGGCAGCGGCGTGCGCGGCAACTGGATGATCAGGAGGCCACACAGGAACAGCGCCGCCAGCACGGCCAGCCGCCACAAGGCGCGCGGCTGCCGTAGCCGCTCGATCCACGAGCTGGGGTCGCCCAGGGGCGGCGTTTCGGTTCCCCCGGCGGGGGAGGGTTTTCGATTCCAGAAGCTCATAGGCGATCCTGTCTTGGCGTCTCGCGGTGCTCCGGCCGGTGCGGGCGGTGACCGCCGCCCTCGCGCTCCGCGTGCTCGTAGGCGTTCACGATTTCCTGGACGAGCCGGTGCCGGACGATGTCGCTCCGCGTCATCTGGTGGAATTCCACGCTGTCGATGCCGGCGAGTTTCTCCCACGCATCCACAAGGCCGCTCTTCTGGCCCGCCTGGAGGTCAACCTGCGTGATGTCGCCGGTCACGACCATTTTCGACCGCATGCCCATGCGCGTCAGGAACATCTTCATCTGCGTGGGCGTCGTGTTCTGCGCCTCGTCGAGGATGATGTAGGCGTCGTTCAGCGTCCGGCCGCGCATGAACGCCAGCGGAATGATCTCGATGATGTCCGTCTCCATGTACGCGCGGACCTGCTCGAAGCCCATCATGTCGTGCAGGGCGTCGAGGAGCGGCCGCAGGTACGGGTTCAGCTTGGCCGCGATGTCGCCGGGCAGGAACCCGAGCTTCTCGCCCGCCTCGACCGCCGGCCGCACGAGCACGATCCGCTTGATCTGCTGCTTCTTCAGCGCCTGCACCGCCATGGCCACGGCCAGGTAAGTCTTGCCGCTGCCCGCCGAACCGATGCAGAACACGAGGTCGTTCTTCTCGATGGCCTTGCAGTAATCGACCTGGCCGGGCGTTTGCGGCCGCACCGGCCGGCCGGTGGTATAGACTTCGATCATCGAGAGCGACGGCCCGTGTCCGGACCGCGCCACGGTGTCGATGATCTGTCGGACCTCGCGCTCGGCAACGACCAGGCCGTCGTCGGCCATGCGCTGGAGTTCCTCGAGGACCGTCTGGGCGTTACGCACGCCCTCGGCGGTGCCGAGCACGTGCACATCGCCATCCCGCGCCGCCAGTCGCACACCCAAGCCGTCGCGGATGAGCCGCAGGTGCTTGTCGCGCGGACCGAACACCAGTTGGCGATGCTCGTCGCTCCGCAATTGGAAGGTTTTTTCCATCGTGACGGCGGCCTCGGCCACCGTAGCGTACCATTATCCCATGCGCAGCGGGCCGGTCAATACCACAAGCAAGAGATAGGCCACGGGGGCACCGGCCAGCATGGAGTCCAGGATGTCGAGCGCCCCGCCGAAACTGGGGATGGGCCCGCTATCCTTGACCTCGCAGGCCCGCTTGATCAGGCTCTCGGCCAGGTCGCCCAGAACGCCCGCCGCGCTCACCGCAAGGCCGAAGAGGAGCATCTCGATGATCGTGAACCGGCCCCATCCGCAGCCGATGGCCATCGCCCCGGCCGTGCCGAACACGAGCGCCCCCGCGAGGCCCTCCACGGTCTTCTTGGGGCTTAGCGTGGGCACAAGCTTGTGGCGGCCGATGAACGAGCCCACCGCGTAGGCCCCGATGTCGCTCAGCTTGATCGTGCCCAGCGTCAGCCCCAGGTACAGCACGCCGTCCACCGGGTCGGCCGAGAGGAACCGCACCTTGGCCAGGAACACGCCCAGCAGGCCCACGGTCAGCACGATCAGCAGGGTCCAGCCGACGGCGGCAATGGCCCGCGGAATGTTGTTGCCGGCGCGCTCGATCCGGACGATCTCGACCGCGAACGCCGTGAAGATGAGACCGACGATCAGGAGCAGGTACAGCTCCAGCCCGTTGTCGCGGAGCCACGGCAGGATGCCCCACGGGTGATTGATCTCGACATAGGCCCCCGCGATCATCAGCGCCACGAAAATGACCGATGTGGCCGGCTGGCACGGATACCCCTTGTGCCGCAGCATCCGGATGGCCTCGCGGCAGCCGATGAGAAGCACGACCGTCAGAAAGGTCCAGAAGCAGACGTCGACCGGCCTCTCCAGCCACCGGTCGAGGGGGATGTCGGCCAGCAGGATCGCCGCGACGCCGACAGTCAGAGCGGCCCCGATCGAGATTCGTAGTCCGGCGTGGCTCATAGTGCGGTGTCGTCACCCTTCCTCGTGCGGCGAATCGCGTGCGCGACTCGCGGCGCATCATGCGTTTGTCGCGGGTTCCAGCCCGCCGAATCGCCGTTCGCGCCCCGCGAAATCGCGCATGGCGGCGTGGAGATCGGGCTGCCGGAACTCCGGCCACAGTCTGGGGGTCACCCACAGTTCAGCGTACGAAAGTTGCCACAGGAGGAAGTTCGACAGTCGCATCTCGCCGGCCGTGCGGATCAGGAGGTCCGGATCGGGCATCCCCGCGGTGTTCAGTGCGGAGGCGAACGTTTCCTCGTCAATCGTTGCCGGGTCGAGTTCCCCGCGTGCCGCCCGCGTGGCCAGCGACCGTGCGGCATCGGCGATCTCGCCGCGGCTGCCGTAGTTCACCGCCAGGCAGAGCGTCAGGCCGGTGGCCTTGGCCGACAACTCGACCGTGCGGTCGGCCTCGGCAAGGACCTCCGCCGGGATGTCGTCGCGCCGGCCGATCGGCACGAACCGAACGTGGTTCTTCAGAATGGTGGGGCGCTGCTCGATGAGGAACTTGCGGTAGAGGTCCATCAGCGCGTTGACCTCGTCGCGCGGCCGGCGCCAGTTCTCGCTCGAAAAGGCGAAAAGGGTCAGTTGCTTCAGGCCCAGCTTCGCGCACTCCTCGGTCACGCACCGCACGCTTTCCGCCCCGCGGCGATGGCCCTCGATGCGCGGCAGCCCCCGCGACCGGGCCCACCGGCCGTTGCCATCCATGATGATGGCGATGTGCCGCGGCCAGGAGGCGCGCGGCACGTCGGCAAGGGCTTCCGGGATGTAGGCCGCGTTGGTCATGGCATGTCACACGCGCCGCGCGAGGGCGGCGGCTCAGGGCGATCACAGGCCCTACGAACGCATGATCGTTTGTTCGCGGTCGGGGCCTACGCTGATGATCCGCACCGGCGCGCCGATCACTTCCTCCACGCGCTTGACGTATGCCCGCGTGGCGCGCGGCAGCTCGCGATACGTCCGGGCGCCCGAAACGTTTTCCTTCCACGGCTCCAGGCTTTCGAGGATCGGCTGCGCGCGGTCCAGCACCGTCGGATCGTCGGGGAACTCCGCCAGCGGCTTCCCGTCCACCGTGTAGCCGGTGCAGATCCTCAACTCGGGCAGGCCGCCGAGGACGTCGAGCAGCGTGATGACGATGCCGTCGATCCCGTTCAGGCGGGCCGCGTACCGGATCGCGAACGTGTCGAGCCAGCCGCAGCGCCGCGGCCGCCCCGTGGTGGTGCCGTACTCGTGGCCCTGCTCGCGAATCTGGTCGCCCAGCGCGTTCTTCAGTTCGGTCGGGAAGGGGCCTTCGCCCACGCGGGTCGTGTACGCCTTGACGACGCCCAGAATCTGGCCGATCGCGCGGCAAGGCACGCCCGTGCCCGGCCACGCGCCGCAGGCCGAGGCGTTTGAGCTTGTCACGTACGGGTATGTGCCGTGGTCGATGTCGAGGAGCGTTCCCTGGGCGCCTTCGAAGAGGAGGCGCTTGCCCTGGTCCACCGCCCCAAGGAGCACCGCGGTCGTGTCGGCGATCAGCGGCCGCACGGCCTCGCCGTACGCCGCGTATTCCTTCCAGATGGCGGCCGCATCGAGGCCGGCTTCGCCGAAGACCTTCGTGAAGGTCAGGTTCTTCGCCTCGACGATGTGCTCGACCTTCTTCCGCAGGTGATCGGGCCGCAGGAACTCGCCCATGCGGATCGCGTGGACGCGGTTGGCCTTGTCGGCGTACGCCGGGCCGATGCCGCGCAGGGTCGTCCCGATCTTGCCCTTGCCCAGGTGCTTCTCGGAAAGGGCCTCAAGCTTGGTGTGCCAGGGCCAGATGGTGTGCGCGCGGCTGGAGACGAGCAACCGCTCGCGCAGGCGCGGCGCCTTGGCCTCGTGCCGCGCGATCTCCTCGAGGAGCACCTTCGGGTCGACCACGACGCCGCCGCCGATGACGCACGTGGCGTTCTCGTGGAACAGGCCCGACGGCACCAGGTGCAGTTTGAACGTTTCGCCGTTGAAGACGACGGTGTGGCCGGCGTTGTTGCNNTTGGCCTCGTCGCCCCACGTCAGGCCCACGATCAGGGTGCTGCCTTTTGATTTCATGTGCTACAGCCTTCCATGTGTGCCTGGTCGGCGCAAAGCGCCGGCGCTGCCCCTCGCCGGAGCACGCGCCGTTACAAGAACCTACTCACCATGCCGCCGCTTTGCCAGTGAAAACCGCGGGTGTGCGTAATGCGGGGTGTGCCAGCCATCTGTGAGGGATTTTTCTGAAGTCGCCGGGGCTTCCTGTCGATGTAACCAGCGAGGCNNCTCCCGACCCGCCGCGCAAAGTCACATGTTTCGCTGTCGTCCTACGGCAGGATAACCGCCTTCAGAACGTCGTCCTTGTACTCCGCGGCCAGGTCGAACACCTGCTTCGCCCGCGACAGCGGCACGCGGTGGCTCACCCAGCTCTTCACATCTACGCGCTTCGACATGACGAGGTCAATCGCCTGCCGCGCCGCATGGCGCGACCGGCGGACGTACTGCACCGTCAGCTCCTTGCGCCGCGGCTCGTGGGCGTCGAGAACGATCTCGTCCTCCTCCGGAATGCCGACCAGGATGACCCGGCCGCCGATGCCCGCCAGGCCGTACGCCTGCGGTGCGCCGGTCCCGCGGTTCGTGCACTCGAACACGCAGTCGGCGCCGCGGCCGTTCGTCAGTTCCTTGACCACTTCCTCGGGGTCCTGTTTGTCCACGTTGATCGTGTCGGTGGCGCCCAGCTTGCGGGCGAGCCTGAGGCGGTAGTCATGCTTGTCGGTCACGATGAGCCGCCCGGCCCCCGCTACGCGGGCCACCTGCATGCACGCCAGGCCGATCGAGCCGCTGCCGACCACGGCCACCGTCTCGTCGGGCCGGACGCGGGCCAGGTTGTTCGCGTGGACGCCCACCTGGAGCGGCTCGAGCATGGCCGCCTCGTCGAACGTCATCCGGTCGGGGATCGGAATGCACTGGCGCGCCCCGATGACGGCGAACTTGCACATGAGCCCGTCGGTGGGCGGCGTGGAGCAGAACTGGACGGTCGGGCAGAGGTTCGGGCGGCCGGTCCGGCAGAATTCGCAGTGCCCGCACGGGTTCGCCGGCTCGATGGCGATGCGCTGGCCCACGCAAAGGCCCTTCACGCCCTTGCCGAGCGCCGCGATCTCGCCCGCGCCCTCGTGGCCCTGGATCATCGGCTGGGCGACCACCTGCTTGCCGATGCGGCCGTGCGTGTAGTAATGCACATCTGATCCGCAAACCCCCACCGCCCGGACGCGGACGAGGACCTGCCCCGGCCCCGCCTTCGGCTCCGGCACGTCATCCACCCGGAGGTCACCCCTCTGGTGCAGCACCAGTGCTTTCATCGCTCAGGCTCCTCGATTCTTCGGCGTTAGCGCCGTTTCGTTTAACCACGGAGACCGCGGAGGGGACTCAGAATTCGGTCGTCCCCGTGAATTGCACCTCGCGCACCCGCAGCGCCGGTACGACCATCGGGCCGCGCACCCGCGTCAGCCGGCGCGACAGGCCGTCGATGCGGCCGAACGCCTCCAGCACGTTCTCGGTGTATCGCAGGTTCCGCACGGGGCCGACGACCTCGCCGTTCTCCACCAGGAACGTCCCATCGCGGGTCATGCCCGTCAGCGCCGTCTTCAAGGGGTCGAGGATGTTCGTGTAATGGAACCGCGTGATGAGCAGGCCCCGTTTCATCCCGCGGACGAGTTGCTCGGCGCTCGACGTGCCGCCCTTCATGCAGAGGTGCAGCGGCAGGCATTCGTAGCTCGTCGACGCGGGCAGGGCGCTGCCGCTCGAGCGCCGCTTGCCCAGCCGTCGCGCGCGGTAATGGCCCGTGGCCACGGCCTTGGCAACGCCGCGCGCGATGAGCGTCAGCCGCTCCTTCGGCATCCCCTCGAAATCGAACCGCATGGGGATCGTGCGCGGCGAGACCGCGCTGTCGAAGATCGTAACCTCTTCGCCGGTGATTTTCTCGCCCAGCTTGCCGCTGAGGGGGCTGCGGCCCTCTTCGAAGTTCTTGCCGCTGAAGGCGATGTACGAGAGCATCTCCAGCCACTCGCCCACGGCCACCGGCTCGAGGACCACGTCGTATCGGCCCGGCTCGATCGGTTTCGGGTTGCGGCCGGCGACGGCCTTGGCGGCGGCGCGGCGGCCGATGGCCCGCGCGTTCACCTCGGCCAGGTGCGTTGAAAGCCCCTCGGCGTAGCCCGACCCGTCTCCGCAGGTCATGACCGTGTGGGCCTGTGCGCGGGTGTGGCTGTGGGCCACCGCCACGCCCCTGGAGCTGACGACCGCGAGCGTGCTTTCCTCGATGTCCACGGCGCCGGCGGCCTCGGCCTTGCGGGCCTTTGCGGCCCGGATGATCTGGCCCGCGACGTCGGCCCGTTGGTCGGCCGTCGATTCGGCCGTGGCCTCGTCGTACGCGGCGATGTTCTCGGCAGGCCGCGGCGGCGGCAGGCCCGGCCAGTCGTCAACCGGGTCGGACGCCCGCGCCATCGCCAGGGCCTCGTCGCGCGCCCCGTTCAGCGCCTCGGGGGCGAGGCTCCCGGCCGTGGCCACGCCGACGCGCTTGCCCGCGACGACCCGCACGCAGGCCCATACGTCTTCGGTGCCCACGTTCTGGTGGATCGCGTTGCGGCTGAACCGTGTGAGCAGCGACCGGCCCTCGGCGAACACGATTTCCGTCTCATCCGCCGGGCTGGTGCCGACCACGCGGCTGCCGATCTCCAGCAGTCTTGCCTCGCGCTCCGCGGTGTTCATGCCCGGACTCCTACCTGGACGTTGCGGAACCGTGCCGGGGCCACGCCGTGTCCGACCCGCGCGGTCTGGCTGGGCTCGCCCTTGCCGCAGTTGGGGGTGCCCCACAGGCTCCACGCGGCCTGCGAGCACACGGCGTCGCACGAAGCCCAGAACTCGGGGGTGATGCCGGTGTACGTGGCGTTCCTGTAAATCTGGCCGAGCCGGCCGCCCTTGATCTCGCGGCACATCTCGGTGCCGAACTGGAAGTTCAGGCGCTTGTTATCTATGGACCACGATTTGTTGGTCGCGAGGAAAAGCCCGTCGCCGGTGTCGTCCAGCAGGGCGTCGAGCGTGCCGGCCTCGCCCGGCAGCAGGTTCACGTTGGTCATGCGGATGAGCGGGATGCGGTCCCATCCGCTGGCGCGCATGGCGCCCGACGACGTGCGGCCGACCGCCGGGGCCGTCTCGCGGCTCGAAAGGTATCCGACGAACCGGCCCGCCTCGACGATCGGCGTCCGCTGCGCGGGCACGCCCTCGTCGTC